>NZ_JARKIN010000001.1:2238750-2605000 GCF_029351045.1 Streptomyces sp. WMMB303
GGTCACGATGTCGGCCGGCCTCGGTGCCTGGGCCGGTGAGACGAGCAGCGGTGTGCCGTCGTCTCCCCGCCAGCGCAGCGGGTCCAGCGGGTAGCGGCGGCCGGAGCGCGGATCGCGCAGGTGGCGCGCCGGGGGTGTCTGGGGGCCGTCCTGGGAGGAGCTGGACACGAGAAGTACTCCCTTGCCGGAGGTTCCGCGGGGGACCACACGTCCGAGGTTGGACGCAGAAGCTAAAATTAGACGCTCCGTCCAGACGGCGCCAGATTCGGCCCACAGGTAGGATCGTCCGATCATGGAGACGGAGGCACAGGTCGAACTGGTCGCGATACCCGCGGGGCGGGTCGCCCTGTCCGACCGGCGGACGGGGCGTAGCTGGCCGGTCGACCTCGCGCCGTACCGGCTGGCCGCGCACCCCGTCACCCAGGAGCTGTACGCACGGATCACCGGCGAGCGGCCGAGCACCGCCCACGGGGACCGGTTGCCCGTCGAGGGCGTGTCCTGGTGGGACGCCGTACGGTTCTGCAACGCCCTCTCGCGGCACGAGGGCCGCACGCCCGCCTACCGGCTGCCGGCCGTCCCGAACGGCGCCGCCGAGAGGCGCGGGGACGACGACGGCACCGGCGTCGAGTGGAACCGCACCGCGGACGGGTACCGGCTGCCGACCGAGGCCGAATGGGAGCACGCCTGCCGGGCCGGGACCTCCGGACCGCGCTACGGACCGCTGGACGAGATCGCCTGGTACCGCGGCACCTCGCAGGAGCGCCCCCACGAGGTCGGGGGCAGGCTCCCCAACGCGTGGGGCCTGTACGACATGCTCGGCAACGTCTGGGACTGGTGCTGGGACCTGTACGACCCCGAGGTGTACGGCGGCTACCGGGTGCTGCGGGGCGGCGGCTGGTTCGACGAGCACTGGAGCTGCCGGGCCTCGGTGCGGCGCCGCAGCCATCCGACCTTCCGGGTGGACGACGTGGGCTTCCGCGTCGCCCGGGGCTCCGCGGCAGGACCCGGCGGCGGGGCCGCCGGCGGTTGCGGCGCCCGGCGGGCACCCGCAGGCTGAGGACAGCGGCGCCCCTCCGCGTCCCTCACCCCCACCCCCTCCGCAGCCCCTCCGCACCCCTCTCCGGATTCCACCGCCCGCGACGCCCGTTCCACGGCACACGGCGTCCGTGACCGCAGGAGTGTCCATGAAAGCGCCCACTGCGGCGGCATCCCGCCCGCGGCACCCCCTTCCGGACGTGCCGGGCCGTCCGAGCCCGCGGAGGTGGCCGGCTCCGCGTATGTGCCCGGCCGCGCGCATGAGCGGTCCCGCGTGAGCGGCCCGGCATCCGCGCGCAGGGCGGCACCCGTGAGTGCCGGGGGCGCCCGTCCGGCGGCGGTCGTCCTGCGCACGGTGACCGCGTCCTGGTACCAGGACGGACCAGGGGAGCCGCTGGTGCGGCTCCCCCACACGGGTTCGGGCCGCTGCCGGGCGGTACCCGGGTGCGGGCAGCCCCGAGCCGTGCTCTTCGGCCGGGACGGCACCCTCGTCGAGGAGGTGCCGCACAACACCGATCCGGGCCGGATCCGTCCGCTGGCCTCGGCGCGCGAGGCGCTGGAGGCACTGCGTACCGCCGGAGTGCACGCGGGGGTGGTGAGCAATCAGCCCGGCATCGGACGCGGAGCCCTCCGGCTGGAGCAGCTCGACGCACTGCACGCGCGGATGGAGGCGCTGCTGGGGCCGCTCGCGGTGACGGCCGTGTGCCCGCACCGGCCGCAGGACGATTGCGCGTGCCGGAAGCCGGAACCGGGTCTGGTGTTCGCCGCGTGCCGGGTGCTGGGCGTGCGCCCGTCGGAGACGGCGGTGGTCGGAGGGCGCACCGCGGATCTGGGTGCCGCGCACCGGGCCGGTGCCACCGGAGTACTCGTCCGGGCCGGGCGCCTCGGCCGGCCCGGGGTGCCGTCCCGCACGGCCGCGCATCTGGGCGCCGCGGTCCGGGCGCTGGTCGGCACGCCGGCGGGAGGCTGAGGTCGCCGGACACCCGGTCCGGCGGCGCCCGGCGCGGCGAGGGCGACCACGACAACCTCTGACCGTTTTGAGAGCTTTTGTGAGCATGAGACGCTGGTCAGCGGAAGGCGTGTCGAGGCCGACGCCGCCGGGTCCGCCGCACGCCGCGAGCGGGAGTCCCCGGGACTCCGAAGGGAGCCGCATCATGACCGCCGAACTGCACGGCACACGGGTGGCCCTGCTCGCCACCGACGGCGTGGAGCGGATCGAACTCGAGCAGCCGCGCGGCGCGCTGCACGGAGCCGGGGCGCGAACCGAGGTGATCGCGCTGCACACCGGGGAGATCAACGCCCGCCAGATGGACATCGACCCGGCCGGCACCCTCACGGTGGACCGGACCGCCGCCGACGCGTCCGCCGACGACTACGACGCACTGCTGCTGCCCGGTGGCGCGATGAACCCCGACCAGCTCCGCACCGATCCGGACGCGGTGGGCTTCGCCCGGGAGTTCATGCGCGCCGGCAAACCCGTCGCGGCCATCTGCCACGGTCCGCTGACGCTGGTGGAGGCGGAGGTGGTCCGCGGCCGGCGCCTGACCTCCTGGCCCAGCATCCGCACGGATCTGCGCAACGCGGGCGCCGAGGTCGTCGAGGAGGAGGTCGTGATCGACGGCAACCTCGTCACCACCCGCGGCCCCGACGACCTGCCGGTCTTCTGCGCCGCGCTCGTCGCACACCTGGCCAGGACCAGAACACCCCAGTTCGCCTGACCTTCCGCGGCGGCCGCTCCAGGCCCGGCGTCCCCGGGTCTCAGACAGCTGCCCGACCGGATCCCCCGGGCTGGAAGTGGACTGCTCTCGCGTGCCGCAGCCGGGTACGCAGAAGGACCGGGAAGCGCGGTGCGGGAACCGTGAGCACGGGGCAGCCGGCGCGGGTGAGGACACGGCGCGCCGTACCACCGCGCCCGAACGACACCCAACGGGCGCCGCGCACTCCGATGACCAGACGGTCGTGTGGACGGCCGGCCGTCGCGCACAGGGCCCGCCAAGGCCGGTCGCGCACCAGCCGCCGCTCGACGTCGGCCACCCCCGGAGGGTTGCCGCCGAACGCCTCGTCGAAGGCGCGGTCCAGCCGCACCCGGGCCTCCCGGCGCCAGTTCTCGGCCCAGATCCGGTCCGGCCGCAGCATGTACCCCGCTTCGCCACGCGGCGGCTCCCAGGCCAGCACCGCCAGCAGCGGGCGACCGGTGCCGGCCGCCTCCTGCGCGGCGGCCCGCAGCGCCGCCAGACTGGCGAGGGACCCGCTCACACCGACGACCAGCCGGCCCGGTCCCGCCTCGCCGCCGCTCCTCCCCGCCGTCTCCCCGCTCCGCCCGGCGGCGCCGGATCCGCCCTTCATCGCTCACCCCTCCTGCGTGTCGTCCCGTCCGATCTCTTCGCCGTCGCAGCGTGTCCAACAGCCGCTGCACAGCGAAGTCTGGGCCCGATTGGACTGCCCCGACAGGGCCAATAAGGTGAAACTGGCCTGCGGACGCCCGCGAGCTGTGGCACCGAGGGGAGCGTGGCGCCGTCGGGCCCCTTCCGGCAGTCCGGCGCGAGGCGAGGCGGGGCGGGTGTCCCGGTGTCCCGTGGGACGCCCCGGCAGTCCGGTGCAGTGCCGCCGTGGCGGCAAGGGAAGGAGACGGGCGCGGGACCGCTCCCGGCGGTCGGCACCGGATGTTCTTCAGGTGTGAGCCCGGGGGTCTCCCCCCTCGCACGTCATCCACAGGGCGACAACCGCACTTGTCATCATTCTGACGACATGATACAAGAAAGACGAGGTGCAGCGCACAGGCGGAACACGGAGAAACTGCCCAGGCTCATCGGAGGTGTTCGTAAGAGTGATGCGCACCGATCCGTGCCACGAGCCCGACCGCCGCACACCGAAGTTCCCGGGTGCGAGCGGCAATCGGCCCCGGTCGTCCGCGAGTCCGGTGGCCACCTGTCGGTGCGGGCCCGCGCGTCGTCGACCGGGCGACGTGCCCGCGCTCCACCCGCCGGGGGACGCCCCGGACGCGTTCGCCACCGAAGCCGGACGCAGCACCCTCGCCGGTCCGTCGGAAACCCGCCACACGGCCGCCGGCCCGCTGCGCGCCCGGCGCAGCGGGCGGCCACCGGACGTGCTCCGTCCCGGCACTTGACCGGCCACCACCCGACGCGTCCACGCCGCTCACCCGGCGGACGCACCGCGCCTCCGGCCGCTCGCACCTGCCGAAGGCCGTCACAGCACTGCCGGCGACGAAGCCGGACGTACGCGGATCAGCAACCGAGTCCACTGAGTTCTCAAGGCAGCGCGGCGCCGAGCACGGCGGACGGCCCGCGGGAGGGGACGCTTCCCCTCCCGCGGCCGAGCCGTCCGTCCGGCGCACGAGAAGCCCGCCACCCGCTCCCGGAAACAGAGTCGGGGCCGGGCCCGGGATGCGCGCGGCCTCAACACAACCGGAGACCGAGACGTGTCACTGACGCAGATCAAGCCCCAGGCCGCCCCCGTCACGGAGGCCATGACGTACCACCGACTCGTCGAGCGGGTGCGCTACGACGGCGCCTACCCCACAAGCGAACGTGCCGACGCGGTGATCCACGCCGTCCTCACCTCCCTCGGACGGCGCCTGCCCGAGGAGGAGCGCACCGCGCTCGCCGACGTGCTCCCGGAGGAGGCCGCGCGCTTTCTCACCTCCACGGCCCGCGAGCCCGAGCAGTTCACCGGCTGGGAGTTCGTCGCCGACCTCGCCTCCCGCACCGGCGGCACCCCTGCCACAGCACGCTGGGACACCGGCACGGTGCTCGAATTGGTGGCCAGGCTCGCCGGTGCGGACCTGGTCGCCCGCATCCTGGAAGCGCTCCCCGCCGGGTACGCGCTGCTCTTCGGCCGCGCCGAACTCACCCGCCCCGCCCCCGCGCAGCCGGCTCCCGCACCGCGCGCCGCCTGACCGCCCGTCGCCGCCGCGGGCCGCGGGGACGACGGCCCGCGCCGGGACGGACAGGGCCGCACCTGCCGGCAGGTCGGGTCAGGTCCCGGGGCGGGCGCCGCAACGCGCCCGCCCCGGCGCCGCTGTCAGCGTCCGGCCGTCAGCACGCGGGCGGCCAGCACCAGTGCCGCCTCCTCGGCGGGCGGAAAGCCCAGCCGGTTGTAGGTCATATGGACGTGGTGCAGCAGCAGTTCGGCCCGGGGTACGGGGACGCCGGCCGCCGCGCAGCGGTCCAGCGCCGCCGACACCAGCGCCGCGTGAGCCGCGCACCGGCGGCGGACGGTCTCGCCCGGCCGGGGCGCGTCCCCCACCTGCGAGGCCAGGGCGCGCAGCCGCTCCCGGGTCTCGTCCGCCGGGAGCACCAGCCGCAGCCGGGCCAGCCACCGGCGCCGGTGCGCGGTCCAGAACGCGTCCCGTTCCTCCGGTGCCAGGCAGCCGGCCACCAGCGTGCCGGTGAGCTCGACGGCGGCGGCGGCCCGTGCGAAGGCGGCGGGCAGCGCCGCCAGTTCGGTCTCGGCGAGCAGCGCGCAGCAGTCGGTGAAGACCCCCTCGGCCAGCGCGACACCCGCCGTTCCGCCGTACTTGGCGCGTTCGGGCGCGTAGGGGGCCGGGCTCACCCCGACGGGCTGGTGCCGGGGTGCCATGGTGGGTTCGGCGGGCAGCAGCCCGCCGCCGTCCGCGTGCTCCGGTTCGGGCAGCGCGGCCAGCAGCGCCCGCACCTCGGGGGTGCGGCCGTGCAGTGTGTCGGCCTGCTCGGGCGTGCAGCGGACGCGCAGCCGCAGGTGGTGTCCGGTCGCGTCCCAGTAGCGCAGGAAGTGCCAGTCCGGCGCCCGCAGTTCGGCGGCACGGTCCGCCAGCCAGGGCAGCACCGTACGGACGGCGGCGTCCATCCGCGCCGGGCCTCCGGGATAGGCCCGCAGATACCACCAGTCCCAGGCCGCGCCGGCCTGCTCGTACCCGGCTCCGGCATCCGGGAAAGCGGTCCGCGCGACGCTCGCGTCGGCATCCTCGTCCGCGGATACGGCGCCCTCGTGTGCCGCCTCCCGGGGGCGGGCAGCGGTACCGGTCATCCCTCCTCCTCGTCCTCGCAGGTGCCGGCCCAGTGCAGCAGCGCCGCGTGCTCGGCCGCGCGCCGGTGCCCGTCCGTGTCGCGCAGCGGATGTTCGTCGTGTGCGGGCAGCGCCTCGACCAGCCGCAGATGGCCGGTGCCCGGGGTGATCCAGTGGGCCAGGACCTCCAGCGAGACGGCCGAGTCCAGCCGCGCCCACAGCGGCTTGCGGTCGTGGTCGGTGCCGAAGCCGCCGCCGTTCGCGGGCAGCAGGTAGGCGAACACCTCGCGCGGTACCCCGTGCGCGCGGCGGAAGGCGTCCATCGCGGCGACCCCCGCCGCGTCGCATCCCGCGTCCGGGGACGGCAGCGGGAGCCGGTGCACCGGGACGGTCCAGGAGGCCCGCCGCGTCACCACCGCGCCCGCACCGTCCAGCGTCTCCCGGTCCTGTGCGCGTACCTGCTCCGGGTCGCGGGGCAGTTGGAAGGGCATCCGGTGGTCGGACAGCGGCGAACCGTTGATCCACGGGTCGGACAGCACGGCCAGGAAGCGGGCGAACTTGGGGAACAGATGGGTGGGCACCAGACCGGTGTAGGCGGCCGCCAGCGGCAGCCCGTCCGGGGCCAACAGGGTGAGGGTGTCCTGCCGCGGATCGTGCACCAGACGGGTGGCGTCCAGCGGAAGCGCGTCGGCGGCGCCGAGTTCCCCGGGCAGGGTGAGCGGGGGCAGCAGCCCGCAGGACTGGGCCTGCGCGGTGCTGCACTCGGTCCACAGCACCAGCTCGCGATGGTGCGCGGCGTGCGGCCAGCAGCGGCGTACATGGCCTCGGAGCGCCTCGGCGAAGTCCTCACCGAGCAGTTCCTTGAAGCGGGTGAGCAGGCCGCCGGTACCGGGGTTGAACTGGTTGACGACCAGTCGCGGGCCGTCGGCGGCGGCGCCGGGGCCGCCGACGATCTGCTGGAACAGCAGGGCAGCGGTGGGCGGCGCACTGCTCGGGCCGACCGGGAGCCAGGCCCGCTCCCCCGGGTCCTCGCGTGCGGCGAGGTCGAGTTGCACGGCCCGCTCCAGTTCGGGATCGCGGTCGCTCTCGGCGCCGCAGCGCATGGCGAAGCCGAGGACGTCGTCGCAGCTGCCGCCGCTGCCGTAGGCGGCCACGAAGCGGCGCACCAGGGTGTCGTAGAGGTGCGAGCGGAACAGCCGGGGGCGGATCCGGGCACCCAGTCGGCGCAGGTCCTCCGCTATGTGCTCGTCCGCCACGACCGGCGGCAGTCGCAGTCCGGTGGCCGCGTCCTCGTACCAGACCTCGGCGGGCTCGAACCGGTCCCAGCCCGCCGTGCGGGCCCAGTCCCGGCCCAGCTCGCGCACGCGCGCCACGGCTCCGGCGCGCCGCCGGGCGGCCTCGGTGCCCGGCCGGACGGGTTCGGCCAGCCGCTCCCGTTCGGCGGCCAGGGTCCGCAACCGGCCGACGACCGCGAGCCCGTCCGCCGTGTCGGACCCGTCCACCGCGTCCCCGGCGGCCGGGGTCTCGGCGGCGTCGGCCTGCTCCGCCTCGGGCAGCTGCCGGGTGAGCGCCAGCAGGGCGTCCAGTGCGTCCTCGCCACGCCGCCACGGAGGGACGGGCGCCAGGGCGCCGCTGTCGAGCATCCGCAGGAAGCGCCGGAAGGGGTCCGGCCCGCCGAGGGTGCGCAGCGCGTCGCCGTGCGCCAGGGTGCCGTCGGCGTGCTCGGGGGTGCCGTCGCCGGGAACCGGTGGGCCGGCGCCACCGGCCGTCGTGTCCCCGCCGCGGGCCGGAGCCGCGTCGCCACCGGACCACGTCACCGCGCCGTCGGCCGGCATACCCGCCTCCGGTGTGCGGGCTGCTGTCAGCGCCCGGGCCCAGTCCGCCGCCGGGCCGGCCTCGACCACCTGGTCCAGCCGCCAGGTGACCCCGCCGGTGGCCACGTACTCGGGGTGGAGCATCAGCGGCGCACCCGCGCCGGACGCCTCCGCCGCGGAGTCGGCCGGGCGGACGGGGGCCGGACGGTAGCGCAGCAGCTGCGCGGTGCGGGGCGAGCGGGCCAGCGCATACAGGGCGGTGAGGGCGACCGTGGCGGACACCTGCTGCACGGCGCGGCCGTCGTGCGCGCCGCCGGGGACGCCGACCGTCGTCAGTCGGGCGAAGGGGCTGGTCTTGGCGGCGGCGCGGACGGTGTACGAGTACAGCGTCCGCATCGCGCGCTGCCGCTTGCGGTTGCCGCGCGCTCGGCCGTACCGCACCCAGTCGGGGGTGGCCAGCGCCAGGGAGTGCGCGAACGCCGGCTCCTCCAGGGCGGCCGCCAGGGTGTCCTCGGCCGCGGCGCGGTCGCGGGCGACCTCCTTGTCCAGCTCCTCGGCCACCGCCTGCGCGGCGGCGGTCAGCTCCTGCCAGCGGCGCAGCGCGCCGCGCGCCTCAGCGTCCGCGTACTCGGCGATCCGGGCCGCCGTCGGCCCGTCCCAGCCGGGCGGGGTGGCCCGGTGTGCGGCGCGGCGCGCGGCCAGTACGGCCCGCCGCAGGTCGCGGGCGCCGTCGAGGAGGGGGACGAGGGCGTAGAGGACGTCTTCGACCCGGGGCCGCAGCTCCTCCAGCGCGCTGCTCAGCTCGGCGTGCCGGTCCAGGAGTTCGGCGGTGCGCTCGGACGGCAGCGGGCAGTAGGCGGCGGGCAGTCCGGCGACGCGGGTGAGTTCGGGGCGGCCCAGCTCGGGCCGGGTCTCGGGCGCGGTCACCGGCCCCACACCCCCTGGACGCTGCCGTAGGAGAACACCGTGCCCAGCACCGCGACGTATGCCAGCACCAGCACGTACAGCGTGCACAGCGCGCCGTACGCCAGGTGCAGCCTGCGCGCCGCGGGCGTCATGGCGGCCAGATGGGAGGGCAGCGGGCGGCGCAGCAGGGTGTGTTTGAGCAGGCCGAAGGCGCGGCCGCGGGCGTCGACGGTGCCCATACCGGCCTCCAGCGCGGCGTAGCCGTCGCTGGGCAGCAGGGGGTTGAGGTTGGTGATGACGCTGAGGATCTGGAACACCAGCATGGTGGCCGCCACGCTCGCCGCCGTGCCGCCGGCCGTGGTGGCCACCAGCGCGGTGAGCCCGGCGATCCAGCCGTCGTTGACGGGCCCGGCCAGTGCGAGCACGACTCTGCTGGTGCGGGAGCGCAACCGGTAGGCGTCGGTGCGGTCCACGTAGGCGAGCGGCATGAAGTAGAAGAGCAGCGCGAACCCGAAGCCCCGCACGGGCACTTTCAGGATCTGCGCGACCATCGCGTGCGCGCACTCGTGGAGCACGATCTGGCAGAGGAAGAGCACCAGCGCCACCAGCGTCGTCCAGTGCGCCGGGCGCGGGTCGGGGACCGGCCCGGCGAACAACGCCCAGACGGCGAGTACCGTGCCCAGCACCCCGCCGGCCAGGTGCACACCCGCCGTCACGCGGCCGGGCACGAGGCGCAGCGGCGCCGCGAGCGGCTCCAGCAGCCGGGGCAGCAGCGTGCGGCTGACCACGAAGCGCGGCATCATCTGGTTGCGCTTGCCGCGCCGCCCGGTGTCGCGGGCCCGCTGCGGGGTGGGGGCGCCGTCCAGCAGGCCGCTGTCGTGGAGGTTCTGGACGAAGCGGTCCAGCTCGGTGCGGGCGGCCTCGGGGGTCTTGGTGCCGTGGGCGGCCATCATGGTGGCGATGTCCTCCAGCGACCGCGAGCCGTCGAGGCGTTGGACGAGGCCGGCGGCCGAGCGGCTGAGCCGGTGGTAGATGCCGGAGGACGCGTCGTACAGCAGCGGGTGGTCGTCCATCCCGCGGATGACTTCCAGGCCCTCGCGGAGCTTGGGTCGGGTGAGGGTCTCCATGCACAACTCCCTGGTGGCGGTTCGGCGCGCGGGCCGCGTCGTAGCCTGAGCGTGCTCGCGGGTCGCGTCCGCGAGCACCCGGTTCCGGGGCGCTTCGCCCGCTCCGGAACCGGGGTCTCACCTCACGGGGCGGTCCGGTGTTCGCGTGTCACCAGGCCGCTGGGCAAAACGGTGGACACCGCTGCTCAGTTGCCGTTGGAGGAGAAGCAGCCCGCCGTGCCCAGGCAGGCGGCGGGGCAGCTGCCGCAGCCCGCGGTGGCGGCGCAGCCGAAGGTGGTGAAGGGGCTGTCCGACTCGGGCAGCGCCTCCATTTCGAGGTCCTCGGACCACAGTTCGAGTTCGACGCTGTCGGTGTTGTCCATGGGTGTCACCTCCTTCCGTCCGGTTCGATGCCGTACAGGTGGCCGGTGGTGCCTGGTGTGCCGTCCGCGCCGGTCAGCCGAAGCTGGAGGCGGACGACGAGGACGAGGCGGTGCTCCACGGGCAGGAGGCGGATCCCGCCGTGGTGGCGCTGCCCCAGGTGCTCAGCGCGGTGCCCTCGCTCAGCTCCTCGACCGCCAGGTCGTCGTCGAACGACTCGACGAACAGGTCGAGGTCGTCGCCGGGGTGCTGCTGCATCTCTCATCTCCCTTCTGCTGTGTCGCTGGTGCGGTGGATGGCGTGCGTGCTGCCGCGGCTGTCAGCCGATGCAGGACGCGCTGCCGACGGTGGCCGCCGACGAGCCGGGGCAGGACGCCGTGGAGGCGGAACCCGCGCAGGCGAAGCAGCCGCCCGGTGCGTTGCCGTCCGGCAGTTCCTCGACCGCGAGATCCTGATCCTCGATGTACAGGTCCAGCTCCAGGTGGTCCATGGACTCCATGGGTGACCTCCTCCGTGTGTACTGCGGGTCGGGGTGCCGGTCAGCCGTAGCTGGAGACGCTGGAGGCGCTCGACGCGCTGGTGGCCGGGCAGGAGGCGGTACTGGCGCTGGTCGCCGTGGAGAAGCTGGCCAGGGCGTTGCCCTCGGGCAGCTCTTCGAGGGCCAGTTCGTCCTCGGCCACGGCGTACAGGTCGATGACGTCTTCCATGCTGCTCACTTCCTTTCGTCACTCGGGTGCGGATCGGTGGGGCATCCGGCCTGCGCGTGCCGGGGGGCTGGTGCCGGCCCCGGGGCGCGCGGCCGGACATTCAGGGGGCGGCCGGTCGGCTCCCGGCGGGCGGCGCGGTGCCGTCGCCGGGCGGGGCCGCGGGCGGGTGGCCGAGCGCGAGCGCGAACACCTGCTGCCTGCTGGTGCCGTCGGAGCGCAGCGGGGCGCGGACGGAGGCGGGGATGAACCCGGCGAACGCCGAACCGGTCAGCCCGTGCGCGACCCCGGCCAGCCACATGGTGTGGACGGCGGCGCCGGCCCGGGTGAGCAGCGTCCGGTAGCCGTGGCCGCCGTCGCGTTCCTCGGCCGTGCGCAGGTCTACGGCGACCGAGACGATCGCCGGCGCGTCGCCGAACTCGGCTTGCAGGGTGAGGGTGTGGCGCTGCTCGGGTGGTGGCAGTTCCAGCACCGGCCGGGCGGTGCGGGTGAGCGCGTCGAGGTGGTGCACGGCGGGCCGCAGCCCGGCCACCCGGAAGGCGACGACGCTGATCTCCAGCGGCGTGTGGGGCTGTTCGTCCGGCCACTCCTCGGCGTCGGCCGCCACGCCTTCGGCGATGACGTCGGTGAGCAGCGGCGCGGGCAGCGCTTCCGGGGACCAGAGGCGGTTGGCGCGGCGGCTGCGCAGGGTGTCCAGCAGGTCCAGCCGGGTGGCGGGGTCCCGGTCCGCGCGTGCGGGCACGGCCGTGGACGGCCCGAGCGGCTCGGGCGGGGCCGCGCGCCGGGTGGCCGGGGGGTCGTGCGGGCGCGCGGGCGCGGACGCGAAGGAGTCCACGAGCTGGAGTGCGAGGTCGTCCGGGGCGATCACAGCGGCCTCCCGAGGTCGGTGACGGCGGTGACGGGTTCGACGCGCGGGTCGACGCCGAGCGCCGCGGCGGCCGCCCGCTCGTCCCAGCGGTGTACGGGGGTGCGCGGCAGGCCCAGGGTGCGGCAGACGCGGCGCAGGGTGGCCTGGGCGCAGCCCGCGTCGAGCAGCGTCACCCGCAGTGCGAAGGAGTGGTACTTCTTGGCGACCTTGCCGAGGTTGCCGGTCAGCAGCAGGGTGGCGGGGCCGGCTCCCGGCATGCCGTCGAGCGTTTCGGTACCGGGCGAGAGGAGCGCGAGGCGGTGGTCTCCGGGTACGTATCCGTAGAGGCCGGGCTCCAGGCCGGGCGCGTCGCGGACGGCCAGGTGGGCGAGGACGGAGCCGATGTTGCCGCCGCTGGGTGTCCAGCGGCGCAGGAAGTCCGGGTCGCCGACGCGGATGCCGGCGACGGTGGCCAGGACGAGGGAGAGGGTGTCCCGGTCGACGGCGGCCTCCGGGCCGGTCTCCTGCCCGTAGGGCTGTCCGGCCAGGCGTGCGGTGTCCGGGGGCGGGAGTTCGGTGCGGGGGCAGACGGGCCACGTCTTCTCCTGGCGCTGGAGGGCCAGGTTGGAGGGCTTGTAGTGCTGCTGGTGGCCCTTGAGGTCCATGTACTCGTGCGGCGGGAATCCGATGAACGCCTCGTAGCGGGCGGCCAGCGGCGCGGGGTCGGGGCCGTCGGCGGCACCGCTCTTCTCGACGGCGGGGAGGGCGGAGCAGGTGGGGCAGCCGGGGCGGGTGGCGCCGCTGTGCCGCTGCTGCTTGAGGTCGTCCAGGTCGACGGTGCGCCACTGGTTGGGGTAGGGCGAGGGGACGGCGCGGGAGAGGAACCCGAACAGGTCGTGCGCGGCCAGCGCGGCGGTGAGCGCCGCGGCCTCCTCGTCCGGCTCCGGGTCGGCCGGGGCGGACTCCCGGGTCCCGGACTCCTCGTCCAGCAGGCACTCCAGGCACGGCGTGTACCGCGGGTGGACGAACGGCCCCAGCCGGGCCCGCCCGGCGGAGACGGCCACCCGCACCAGCGGGACGTCGCGGTCCCGGCAGACGGCGGCGACGGCCGGCAGTTCGCCCGGCGGCAGGCCGGCGGTCACGGCCAGTGTGGTGTCCGGAGGCGGTACGGCGTCCGGCCCCGTCACCCGCGTCACGTGCGCGGAGGGCGCCAGCTCCGCCGCCAGCGCGTCGGCCGCCGCTCCGGTGCCGAACAGGGCCACCCGGGCCGCGGCGAGCCGCAGCGCGCCCTGCTCCCAATAGCCGTTGGCGCCGGTGGAGTCACCCATCCGGGAGAGGTAGTCGGCGAGTTCGGCGGGCAGTGCCGCCCCGGGGTCCGGCCGGTCGGCGCCTTGGGGCGGCGGGGAGTCCTCGATGACTCCGCACATCCACAGCAGCGAGAGGGCCTTGAAGACCGCGCGCTGCGTCAGTTCCAGTTCCGCGGCGAGCGCGGTGCGGTCCCGGCTCCCGTCCAGCAGCGGAAGCAGCCGGGGCAGCAGTGCGGTGGCGGCCTTGCCGCGGAACACCTGGGGCGCGGGCAGCCCTTCGACCGCCAGGCCCTCGTCGATCTGCTGCACGGCCAGGCCGCGGCGCAGCCGGGGCAGTGCCGGTACCGAGAGCTGCGGGTCGCGCAGCGCGGCGGCGCCGGTCTGCTCGGCGGTGAGTACGTCCCCGTTCGGCATCTTCGTCAGCTCCCCACCGCTGCGGCGCCGGTCAACCGCTCGAAGGTCCGCCACGAGGTGTCCTCGCCGCCGCGCGGCGGGCGGCACCGCGGGCACTGGTCCACGGCCACCACGTGGTGGCGTGCCGTCCTGCCGTCGGCGAGGTTGACGGAGCGCACCCGGGTGGCGGTGGCCTCGCTCTCCGGTGGTGTCCCGAAGAGGTCGTGCACGGCGGCGCGGGCCAGCGCGACGGCCATGCCGACGTGGTGCGGCGCGTAGCCGGTGACCCGCGCCCGGCCGGGGTGCGGCGCGTGGCCGTCGCCGGTGCCGCTGCCGTGCTGCTCGCGCACCCGGCGCGGTACGGGCGAGCGGTCGTGCTGGTCGCGGCGGCGCACGAAGCAGCGGTGGCAGGCGCCGAACCCGGGCCGCACGGCGGGTCCGCAGCGCAGCTCGGCGGGTTCCAGCTCGATCGGGAGCCAGGGCACGCCCCAGGCGTACGCGGAGGTTTCGACCGCCTCGGCCAGGGTCGGTCTGGGGTGGTCGGTGATCAGCACCAGCAGATCGCCGACCGGCCAGAAGCTGGGGTGGCTGCCCTCGTCGACGCCCATGGTGACGGCGCCGGGGAGGGCCGCGGCCAGCCGCTCGCCGACGGCGTGCCCGAAGGAGCCGGCCGCGAGGAACAGCGGTCTGCGGGGGCCGGTCGTTCCGGTGTGCATCGCTTCTCCTGCCCGGGGTGGGGTGGTGGTGGCGGTGGACGGGTGCTGGGGGGACGGGTCGGCGGGGTGTCAGGCGAACGGCTGCGGAAGCCGGGTGATCTCGTCCTCGGACAGCACCGGATGGCCCATCGCGCGGGGCGCCTCGTACAGCCGCGGGTGGCCCAGGTAGCGGGCCCGGTGCACGAAGGAGAGCGGCATGAGCCGGGGTACGGCGACCCGGACCGCGGTGGCGCCGGCCTGCCGGGCCTCGTCGGTGGTCAGGTCGACGGCGATCACTTCGCAGCCGCGTGCGTGCAGCCGCTCCAGCAGCCAGTCCAGGACGCTGCGCGGGTCGGTGGCGGCGGGGCGGGGCAGCGCGCTCAGCGGCCGCTCCTCCCGCTCGCCCTCCAGCAGGAACGCGAAGCGGTCGCGGGCCGACCGCGGTCCGGCCTGTGCCGCACCGCCGACGACGTCGACCAGTTGTTCGGCGTCGTCGCCCGGCCGCCCTTCGCGTGCCTGGTTGGTGATGTGGTGCCGCAGCGCGATCCGCAGGGACGCGGCCTCGCGGTGCAGCTTGGCGACGGCGTCGCCGGGGTCGGGATCGCAGGTGGCGGCGACGATCTGGGCCAGTTCGGGGTCGTCGTCGGCGAGTTGCACCCCGTAGATCACCGGGATGCCCAGATCGGTGGTGGCGTCGAAGAACCGGGTGCGTACGTGCGGGTTGGCGGCGCGCCGAACGAACGCGCGCTGCCGGGGCGAGAGCGCTTCGGTCTCCACCGTCAGCCGGGGCAGCCGCAGCCTTTGCAGCCAGGTCAGCGCGATGGAGTCGCGCTCGACGACTTCGAGCAGCCCGTTGACGACGGCGGCGGCCGGGTCGGTGTGCACGGCGCAGCCGGTGGAGACGGGGTGGCTGACGCGCTCCCCGCGCGACTCGGGCGGGTTCTTCAGCCACACGTGCACGGCGGGCACCCAGACCGGCCGGCGCCGGGTGAAGGACCAGCCGCGCACCCAGCGCATGGGCGCGTCCGGGTCGGGGCCGACCAGTCCGTGGCCGCCGGCGGCGAGTTCGGCGGCCGACAGCCGGGGCCAGGAGTCCAGCGGGACGGCCTCGTCGCCGAGTTCGGCGGCTGTCGCCCAGCGGCAGCGACCGGTGTCCCGGGCGCAGGAGGAGTAGCGCTCCAGGGACTCGGCGACCGCCAGCAGCGCGGCCCGGTCGGCGGACAGATCGCCGCCCGCCCCGTCGAAGTTGCCGTGCTCGGCTCCCAGGTCCCAGTCCTCGTGCCCGGTCAGCACGTGGCCGGGGTCGCCCAGGGAGGCGGTGAAGATGGGGAAGTCCGGGTCGCCGGGGCTGCCGGGGAGGCGCACGGCGCCGCTGACGAGGCCGTAGGGCGAGACGAGGTCACCCATCCGGCGCAGCGAGGCGGGCGGTGGTGCGGTGGCCGGCTCCTGGACGGCGGTGGCCTGTCCGGGGGTCTTCGGGGCGGCGGCCTCCGGGACGGCGGGGCCGGTTTCGGAGGCGGCCTCGGGTGCGGCGGCATCGGGGCGGGGCAGTGTGGTCGTCGCGTCGGCGTTCATCAGTTCTTCTTCTCCGTGTACCAGCGGAAGGCGCGGACGGCCGCGGCGGTCAGCAGCGCGGCGGTGGCGGCGATCAGCAGCCAGTCGAGCCACTGCGCGTGCCGGGTGACACCGCCGGTGACGTCGTGCCGGAGCGCGTCGCCCAGCAGCGCCACCGGGTTCCAGGACAGAACCTCGGCCAGTCCCTCGGGCATCAGCTCCAGCGGGAAGAGCACGCCGGAGCCCATCAGCAGGAGCGGGGTGAGCAGCCCGGAGAGTGCGTTGGTCAGTTCCGGCGAGCGCAGGGTGCCGCCCAGCAGGAAGCCCACCGACATCAGCAGCCACATGCCGAGCGCGGTGGTCAGCAGCATGGTCAGCGCGGACAGCGGCGTCAGCAGGCCCAGTACGGTCGCGACGGCCCCGGCGACGGCGAGCAGTGCCAGCCCGAGCGCGCCGCGCGCGGGCAGCAGCGAGGTGAGGATGGCCTGCGGTCTGGCCGGTGTGGTGCGCAGCAGCCGGAGGGTGCCGTTCGCGCGCAGCGAGACCAGCGTGCCCGCGGTGGCGCTCAGGGCGAGCGACATCAGCGCGAAGACGAGGACGCCCGGGAGCACGAACGGCATCGGTTCGAACGGCGGACTGCCGTCGGTGCCCACGGCCTCCAGAGTGCGCCCGTCCCAGCCGGTGCCCGGCAGCGCGTCGCGCAGTGCGGAGACCACCGAGGGGCTCTCGGGGTCGGTCACCACGCGCAGCGCCTCGCCGTCGGCGGACGGGGCGACCACGGCGTCGGTGTCCTGGGGCGCGGCGCGCGGCCCGTCGACCGCGGTGACCCGCGAACCGTCGCCGAGCGCCGAGCTGAGCCGGGCCGCCTGGGTGTCGCTGCCCACCACCGCGATCGTGTAGGGACCGCCGGCCCAGGTGAGCTGCATGATGGCGACGAACAGCCCGGCGAGCAGGACCGGGAAGACGACGCTGAAGAACAGCGCCATCGGGTCGCGGACCAACTCCTTGGTCATGCCCCTGGCCAACGCGGTGAACTCCCCGCGGGGCGCGGTGCCGGGGCCGTCGGGACCCGGCGGGGGCGGCTGCGCGATGTCTGCCGTGCCGGTCCGGGCGCCGTCGGCGCGCGGACCGTCGTCCTGCGCCGGACCGGTGGCCGTCCGGCTCGTCCCGAGTGTGCTCACCGCGGGCTTCCTCCTTCCGGGCGGGCGCCGCCGGCCGCGGCCGGTGCCGCGTCGGCCGCCGCCGGAGCGCTGTCGGCCGCCGGAGCGGTGCCGGTCGCGGCCAGGAAGGCGTCCTCCAGCGTCGGACGGTGGAGGCGTACGTCCGCTTCGGGCGCCCGTTCCTCCAACCAGGCCACAGCGCGCTCGGGCCGCCGGGCCTCGACGGTGAACCGCGGTGCGCCGCCGCCGTCCCCGGGCTCGGCCCGCACCGCGTCGGCGCCGAACTCCGCGCGGGCGGCCCGCAGCAAGCCCTCCTGGGAGGAACGGACGGTGACGGTGCTGCCGGCGGTGAGATCGCGCACGATCTGTGCCGGGGTTCCGGAGGTGCGCAGCCGCCCCTCGTGCAGGACGGCCAGCCGGTCGCACCGCTCCTCGGCCTCCGCCATGGCGTGGGTGCTCAGCAGGAAAGTGGTGCCGCCCGTGCGGGCCCTGTTGATGACAGCCCAGGCGTCGCGGGAGGCGTGCGGGTCGAGCCCGGTGGTGGGTTCGTCGAGGACCACCAGCGGGGTGTTGCCCACCAGCGCCGTGGCCAGCAGCAGCCGCTGCTGCTGGCCCCCGGAGAGCCGGGCGGTCCTGGTGCGGGCCTTGTCGGTGAGGCCCAGTTCGTCGATGAGCGCGGGTACCGGGCGCGGGTCGGGGTAGAGCGACGCCCACATCCGGAGCGTCTCCTCCACCTGGAGGCGGGGGAAGAGGCTGGTCTTCTGCGGCTGGAGGGAGAGCGCGCCGCCCAGCCAGGCGTCGCCGCGCCGCCCGGATCCGAGTTGCCTGCCGAGCACCCGCACGTGTCCGGCGGCGGGCCGCAGCAGCCCGGTGACCGCCGCGATCGTGCTGGTCTTGCCCGCTCCGTTGCGGCCGAGAAGACCGAAGATCTCGCCGCGCCCGACGGTGAAGCCGACATTGTTCACGGCCGTGAAATCGCCGTAGCGGACGGTGAGTTCCTCGACCGCGAGGACATGCGGGTCGCCGGACTCGGCGGCCTCGGTATCCGGACTTTCACTGCGTTCTTGAATGCTGAACATTTCGACGCTGCACCCCCACGTCCGCGCAATACGTCGACACGTTCTGCGCTGTGCGTCAGGCCGGCCCGATCGGCCGTGATCGGGAGCAATGCTGGTCGCCCGCCGGAACCTGCGGCAAGGGGTGTTCGGAGAGACCGAATGCCGGAACCGGCGTACAGAAGAGGGGACTTGAGCGTTTCGACGAACGGCCTACCTGTCAGTCTCCTTGTGCCGCAAGGGACTTACGGGAATAGTGAGTCGTCCGACCAGGCGGATACCACGGGATGACCTTCCCTGCTCGGGCACCGGCCAGGACCGGGCCCGGTGTCCGCAATGCACCGAGTTTGCATGATTTGCCATACGGGGAGACTCAGTGAACGATCGGATGCTTCGCGCCTTCGTCACCTGTGCACGAACGGGCAGCGTGACCAGAACGGCCAGCGCCTTGGGCTACTCGGCCGCCAGCATCAGCGACCAGATCCGCCAGCTCGAAGTCCACACCAGGAAGCCGCTGTTCCGCCGCACCCCGGGAGGCATGAGTCTGACCGAGGCGGGTAGGCGCATGGTTCCGGTGGCCCACGACATTCTCTCGCGGATGGATCTGCTCTGCCGCTGCGAGGAATTGCCCGGACGCGGCAGGCGGCGCCGCGGCCACCATTCCGCACCACTGCGGGAAGTGCACGCCGTGCACCGCACCGCCTGAATCAGCGGGCATTCACGAATCGCGTTCGCGAAGGAAAAGCCAGAAGTTCACGCAGCGGCGTGCGCGAAGGCGGGGAGCGATGGGCGAAGCATCGCTCCCCGCCTTCGCATATGCGGGTTCCCGCTCGGTGCGGCGCTTTCCCCGCGCGGATTTCCCGCGGCGGTCGGGACGGGCGGGGCTACCGCTCGCCGGAGTCCGCCGGCGGTTCCGCCTCCGGACCCCGGGCGATGGCCTGGAGGCCCTCGCAGTGCTCCTGGAAGATCCGCCTGCCCTTCGGGGTGGCCTTGAGCCAGGTGCGCGGACGCTTCCCGAGGTACCCCTTCTCGACCTCGATCAGGCCCGCCTCCTCGAGCGCCGCCGACTGCTTGGAGAGAGCCGAGTCGCTGACCTCCACCACATCCCGGACGAAGCGGAACTCCAGCCGTTCGGCCGAGGCCAGCGCGGCAAGTACGGAGAACCGGACCGGGGACTGCAGCAGCGGCTCCAGCCGGTGACGCGGGTGGCGTGCGGTGCTGCTCACCGCGCACCCGCCCGGCGGGCCAGCAGTGCCGCGCCCAGCGTCCACGCCGCGAGCACGGCCAGCGCGGCCGACCACCACAGCAGCGGTGCGCCGCCCGGCCAGACCGAGCCGATGACGACGGCTGCCACGTACAGCGCGCTCCAGCCCGCACTGAAGACGAGGTGGAAGCGGCGGAAGCGGCGGGTGACGACGGGCCGGGTGCCCGCGTACCCCATGGCCGCCATGCCGAGGGCGGCCCCGACCGCGTTGAGCGTGACAGCGGCCGCGGGAGCCGTCCGGGCCGCCGCGGCGGCGCCGAGCAGCAGCACGGTGAACCCGAGGAAGCCCAGCAGATAGCGCGCGTACCAGTCGGCGTGAGCCCGCTGACCGGCCCCCTGCACCGCGTCCCGCCGGGCGAGTGCCGCCCGCGCCTGCGCTGCCTCCATGACCCGCCTCCCGTGTTGTCGGCCGTTCACGTTCTTTCAGACTAGGCATCTACTTTCCATTTTTGCAAGTCCTCTGTCACCGTCCGTGCACTTGACAAGCTTTGCATAATGCAAAAGTAAGAAGGGAGCAGTGATGGTCGGCATAAGGGCTGGTGGCAGCAGAGGTACGACGAGCGCATGGGTGCGCTCCGCACCATGGGGGCTGATGCTGCTGGCCGTCCTCACCGGAGCAGGCGCGGGCCTCGGCTCGATCGTGTTCCGCTGGTGCATCGAGCAGTTCACCCGGCTCTTCTCCGGGCACGAGGACTACGCCGCCGACCCCGGCTCGGCACACCCGCACCTGTCCTGGCTGGGGCCGTTCTTCGTGGTGCTGGCGCCGGTGGTGGGCGGGCTGCTCTACGGCCCGCTCGTCCAGCGCTTCGCCAAGGAGGCGCGCGGACACGGAGTGCCCGAGGTGATGCTCGCGGTGGCGCAGCGCGGCGGGCGGATCAGCCCGAAGGTCGCGGTCGTCAAGACGCTCGCCTCCGCGCTGACCATCGGCTCCGGCGGTTCGGTGGGCCGCGAGGGACCGATCGTGCAGGTCGGCTCCGCGCTCGGAGCCACCATGGGCCGGCTGGTGCGCGCCGACGAGGGGCGGCTGCGGCTGCTGGTGGCCTGCGGCGCCGCGGGCGGCATCGCCGCGACGTTCAATGCCCCGCTGGCGGGTGTGTTCTTCGCCATGGAACTCATCCTGATGACCTTCAGCGCCGAGGCATTCGGCGCCGCGGTGCTCTCCAGCGTCACCGCGAGCGTGATCGGCCGGGCCGCGTTCGGAGACGTGGCCTTCCTCGAACTCCCGGCCTTCCACGTCGACCACCTGGGCCAGTACGGCCTCTTCGCGGTGCTGGGAGTGGTCGCCGGCGCCGTCGGGGTGGGCTTCTCGCGCATCCTGTACGCGATCGAGGACGCCTGCGACTGGCTGTGGCGCGGACCCGAATGGCTGCGGCCCGCAGCCGGAGGGCTGGTGCTGGGGCTGCTGCTGCTCGCCCTCCCGCAGATGTACGGAGTGGGCTACCCGGTGCTGGAGAACGCCACCGAGGGCGAGTACGCGGTGGGCTTCCTGCTCCTGCTGCTCGTCGGCAAGATCCTGGCGACCAGCGTGACCATCGGCATCGGCGGCTCCGGCGGCGTGTTCGCGCCGAGCCTGTTCATGGGCGCGATGCTGGGCGCCGCCTACGGCGCCGTGCTGCACCAGCTGCTGCCGCACAGCGCGGGCGCGGTCGGCGCCTACGCGCTGGTGGGGATGGGCGCGGTCTTCGCCGGGGCGTCCCGGGCCCCGATCACCGCCGTGGTCATCCTCTTCGAGCTGACCGGCGAGTACTCGATCATCCTGTCCATGATGCTGGCGATCGCGCTGGCCACGGCGACCGGACGGCTGCTGTCCCGGGACACCGTCTACACGCTCAAGCTGCGCCGCCGCGGCATCGACCTGGAGGGCCCGGCCCAGGGCGCGCCGCTGGGCCGCCAGCCGGTCGGCTCCGTGATGGAGGCGCTGCCCGAACCGCTCTGCGCCAGCACCCCGCTCACCGAGGCGGCCGACGTGCTGAGCCTCTCCGGGCACGGGGCGCTCCCGGTACTGGACCCGGCGGGCCGGTACGCGGGAGTGGTCACCACCCGGGCGGTGGCCGAAGCGCTGTCCGAGCAGCCGGACGGCGCCCCCACCACAGCGGGCGACCTGGTCCACCGGCCGCCGGTCGTCGAGCCGGACGAGCCGCTGGCCACGGCGCTGCACTCGCTCGCGGACTCGGTGGGCAGCGGGATGCCGGTGCTGGACCCCGAACGGGGCGTCCCGGTGGGCTGGCTCAGCCACCGCAGCGCCCTGCGCGCCCTCCACGCCCCGGCCGCAGCGCCGGCCCCGGAGTCGGTACCGGCCTGAGCGGACCCGGCCTGAGCGGACCCGGCGCCGGACGGCTGCCCGGCCGGTCGGCCGCCGGGCAGCGGTCTCAGGTCACGGCCGGTCCCAGGACCGGTCCGCGGGCTGCTCACGGGGCCCCTCCGGCGCCCGGCCCTCGGCGGGGTCCGGCGCGGTCGGTGCTGCCGCGAGGTCGGCCAGGTCGCCCCAGCCCAGCGGGTAGGGGACGTCGGCGTCCGTGGGGGGCACCGGCGGCTCGCCGCCCGCCCGGTTGAAGTCCGTCAGGGCCTCGATGAGCGCCGCACGCCGGTCGGGGGCGAGACGTTCGACGACCGCCGCCAGCTCCCGGCGGCGGCGGGAGGTGACACTGCCCACGATGCGCCGGCCCTCGCCGGTGAGCGTGAGGAGCGTCTCGCGGCGGTTGTGCGGGTTGGTCTGGCGGTCCACGAACCCGGCCGTGATCAGCCGGTCGGCCATCCGCATGGCCGTCGACGGCGCCACCCGCAGCAGCTCGGCGACCGCGACCAGCTTGGTGGCACCGCGGGAGGAGAGGGCCACCAGCATCCGGAACTGCGGCAGCGTCACCCGGTCCTCCACCTCGGCCAGCGAACTGGCCGACACCGCCACCAGCACCCTGGACGCGGTCAGTACGGCGCGGGTGACCGCGTCCACATCGTCCAAACCCTCCAGCGGGTCTCCGCTCTCGGTCATGTCCCCTTTTTACCGCTTCCTTCTCTTCCGCATCCCGCGGTCTCCCGGGCCGGCCCCGGACCGGTCACGCGCCCGGTCACGCGGGCCTCAGTCGCGCCCGGGGCCGCGCCCCGGGCGGTAGCGCACCAGGAGCATCGCGGCGTCGTCGTCCTGGACGCCACCGGTGTAGCGGTCCACATCATCCCGCAGCGTGTCCAGCGCCGCCTGCGCGTCGCCGGTGCGCAGCAGCCCGCCCTTGTCCTTGAGGGGGTAGAAGTTCCCCTCACCGTTCCGGGCCTCGGTCACCCCGTCGGTGTAGAGGAGAAGTTGGTCGCCCGGCGCGAACTCGGCGCTGAACGTGGCGGGCGGCTCCCCTCCGTGCGCGGCCAGCCCGAGCGGCAGCGCGTAGCTGGCCGGCCGGGGGAAGTCCACGCCGCCCCGGCGGACCAGCATCGGCGGCGGATGGCCGTGGTTGAGGAAGACCACGGTGCGCTCCTTGGGGCGGACCTCGGCGATGATGGCCGTCACGAACTTCTCGTCCTCCAACTCCCGGCCCACGCTGCGCTCCAGCCGGGCGCCCAACTGCGCCAGGTCCGGCTCCTCGTAGGCGGCCTCCCGGAAGGTGCCCAGCACCACGGACGCGGTCTCCACCGCCGCCAGCCCCTTGCCCTGCACGTCCCCGACGATCAGTCGTATCCGGTCGGCGGACGCGGCCACCTCGTACAGATCGCCGCCGATCCGCGCCTCGGCCACCGCCGAGGTGTAGGAGACCGCCACCCGCAGCGGGCCCGCGCTGCGCGGAACCGGACGCAGCAGCACTCGCTGGGCGACCTCCGCGATCGACCGCACGCTGGCCAGCTCCTGCTCGCGCCGGCCCCGCATGATCGCGGCCACCACACCGGCGACGGTGACCCCGGCGACGGAGGCCAGGGCCGTGTAGCCGCGCCGGGTCAGCAGAAGGTCGTCGTAGATCCCCAGCCCGACGCAGAGCAGCATCGCCAGCGCGCCGACCACCAGGGTGCGCCGCCAGGTACCGACCAGCCCGGCGAAGGCGGGGCCGAGGGAGACCAGCGGCAGGAAACCCACCTCGGGGCCGGCCAGCATGTCGACACCGGCCACCACCGCCATCACCAGGACCGGCAGCAGTACCAGCACGGTGTAGGTACGCTGCTCGCGCCCCTCAGCCATGGTGCTCCCTTGCGACGTCGCGCCTGCGGAACCGCTTCCGCCGCGGTCCTTCGCTCGGAACTTCACCCTAAGCAACGGTCGCAGTGGGCCACGGGTGCCCCGGCCGTCTCGTTATCCGATCGCAGCGCCTCACCTCGAGTGCCCGGACCTGCCGCGCGGCCGCCGCGGCTGCGGTCCCGTCGCCGGCAGGGGTGCCGGAAGGACCGGAAGGAGGGGTCTCACTCCCGCTCCGGCGCCCGCGCGGCGGGCGGCTGCCGGAGGGCCGCCTCGACGGCGGCCACCCGGTCGGCCAGCAGGCCGAGCGCGGCGACGGCCCGGGCCATCGGGTCGGTGTCGGTGTCGCCGAGGGCCTGGGTGCGGACGTAGCCGCGCTTGATCTCCGACCACCGGTCCGCCCGGTCGCCGGTGAGCACGCCGCGCAGCTCGGCCAGCTTGAGCAGGTTGGCCTCCGCGTCCGCGGTGAGGGTCTGGGCCTCGGCCGCGAAGTGGTCCTCGACCAGGGCGCCCAGCTCCGCGTCGTTCATGACCGGCTGCACCCGCTGCACGATCTTGTTCATGGTGCGGTACGAGCCCTGGAGCCGGAACGGCGGCTCGGTGCGGGTCGCGTCGGTCTGCCCGGCGGAGGCGATGTAGGCCCGGTTGACCGCGAGGACGGTCTCGCGCACCGCCAGCACGTGGCGCAGCACGGCCAGTATCCGGTCCAGCTCGGCGGGCGGGCAGGGGTGGGAGAGCCGGTCGGCCCGCGCCTCTGCCGCACCCTCGGCCAGTGCGACCAGCAGTTCGACGTCCGCGCGGGGGCGGGCGGCCAGCGGCGCCAGCACCGGGTGGGAGGTCAGCGCGTTCTCCACGAAGCTGAGCGCGAAGGCGTCCTGCTTGCCCGTCAGCACCTCGCCCAGGTTCCACACGTCGGCCCGGTTGGCCAGCATGTCGGGGATGCGGAAGCGGCTGCCGGAGCCGGTGTAGGGGTTTCCCGCCATGCAGACGGCGAAGCGCTTGCCGCGCAGGTCGTAGGTGTGCGGTGCGCCCTCCCAGACACCCTCCACCCGCCGGGTGCCGTCGCACAGCGGGATGAACTTCTCCAGGAACTCCGGTGCGGTGTGCTGGATGTCGTCCACGTACAGCAGGGTGTTGCTGCCCGCCTTCAGCGCCAGGTTGAGCTTCTCCAGCTCCTGCCGCGCTGTCGCGTGCGGCGCCTGGGCCGGGTCCAGGGAGGTCACCTCGGAGCCGAGGGCCGGGCCGTTCACCTTGACGAGCAGCAGCCCGAGTCGTTCGGCCACGTACTCCAGCAGTGTCGTCTTGCCGTACCCCGGGGGCGAGAGCAGGAGCAGCAGTCCGCCGAGCGTCCCGGCTCCGGTGTCGGTACCGAGCTGCTTGGCCAGGTTCTCGCCGATCAGCGGCAGCCACACCTCGTCGATGAGTCTGCTGCGGACGAATCCGGGCAGGGCCTGCGGCCGGTGGTCGGCCAGCCGCAGCCGGTCCCGCTCCCGCGCGACCAGCCGGGCGCGGCGCCGCTGGTGGGCACGGAAGGCGGGCACGGCCTCGGCCCGGAAGGCGGCGGTGCGGGCGAGGAACTCGTCGATCCGCACGGTGAGTTCGCCGTCCCGGATGCGCGGGTGGGCGCCGAGCAGTCCGGTCGCGGTGCGGGTGAGCGGCGCGTCGCCGTCGTAGCGCGCCGGCTCCGGGCACAGCTGCGCGGCCACCGCCTCGGCGAGGTCGCCCGGGGTGGGGTCGGAGCCGGTGGAGCGGGCATAGGAGGACAGCCAGGCGGTGGCCAGTTGGTGCCGTTCGGCGAGGGTGTCCAGGGCGGCGAGGTCGGCCAGGTAGCCGTCGTGGAGGTCCGGGTCGACGGTGTGGCGGAACTTCTCCAGCAGCGTGCGGGCCGCGCCGCTGAGCACGAACCCGTCCGGGGAGCCGGTCAGTTCGTGCAGCAGGTAGTCGGCGGCGGCCTCCGGCCGGACGCCGGTTCCGGCGGCGGCCGGCCATTCCCTGCCGAACGACGCGAGCGCGGCCGCCAGTTCGTCGCGGAGCCCGGTGGGGGCCGGCACCGGCCCGAAGGTCTCGTCCGCGCGGGCCAGCGAGACGGCCCGGCGCTTCCAGGCGTCGCGTTGCCCGGGCGCGGCGCCGTGGGCCCAGAACAGTTGTGCGGCGGCCCGGGCGCCCGGCTCGTGGCGCAGCGCACCGGCTCCCTCGTACAGCTCCAGCAGCGTGCGCAGGACGAGGACGGCGTCGTGGTCGTGGACGCCGCGCTCGTACCCCTCGTCGTAAGCGTCCCGGGCGGCCTGCCGGACCAGTCCGGGCAGGTCCTCGACCGCGCCGAGGGCTTCCGGGCCGTGCTCGTCCAGCAGCCGGGCCGCCAGGTGTTCGGCCCGGTAGACCTCCGCCGACTCGGACGGGAGCAGCCGCTCGCCCAGCGCGCGTTCGGCCAGCAGCTCCGGGTCGGTGACGGGCGCGCGGTAGTCGGTGCCGGTCAGGGTGAGCGCCAGCCCGTCCCCGTCGGGCACCAGGGTCAGGTCCAGCGGCTGGGTGTTGACCGCGAAGCGGTGACGGCCCAGGCGCAGCACACTGCCGCCGTCCAGGTAGAGCTCGCCGCGGTCCCGCAGGGCACGCGCCGCCTCCTGACGCGCGGTCGACAGCCGGTCCTCCAGTTCCTGGGCGCGGGCCGACTCGCCCGACTCGCGCAGGGCACCGGCGGTGCGCCGCACGGCCTCCGCCATCGGGTCGGAGGTGAAGAACGCGGCGAGTTCCTGGCTGTCGGCCAGTTCGGCGGCGCGCCGGGCGAGGGTGCCCAGAGTGCGCTCGGCGGAGCCGACGAGCTGTTCGGTGCGGCGGGCCCTGGCGTCGGCCAGCGTCTGTTTGCGGGCGGCGAAGGCGTCGTTGAGCTCGGCGCGCTTGGTGTCGAGGTCGGCGAGGAAGTCCGGGGACTCGGCGAACCGCCGCTCCAGGTCCTCGATCTTCGCCAGCAGCCGGGCGTGCTGGGTGTCGCACTGCTGCGGGGTGTCGCCCGCGGCGAGGGCGGCGGTGAGCGCCTGGCCCAGCAGCGCGAACTCCGCGGCGAACTCGGCCTGGGACTCGCTCGCGAGCAGGGTGCGGCGGCGGGCCTCCGCCGTGGCGCGGGCCCGGTTGAGCCCCCCGGCCACCTCCGAGACGCGCTCCAGGACGGCGGTGCGCACGGCCGCGTCGCCCGCCTCCAGTGCGCCGATCACCTCGGTGACGGTGCGCAGCCCTTGGTCCAGGGCGCCGATCCGGTCGGCGACGGCGGCGGCCTCGGCGGCGGTGCCGGCTTCCCGCCCGGCGGCGATCAGCTCCTCGATCTCGCGGTGCTGGTCCGCGAACGCGCCCTCCTCGCGCAGGCTCTCGACCGCGCGCAGGCCGAAGGCGGCCAGTTCGGCTTCGGCTTCGGCCGCCAGTTCGGCGGCGCGCGCGGTGTCGGCGTGGCGCGTCTCGGCGCAGCCGAGCAGTCTGCCCTGGGCGGCGCGCAGCGCGGTCAGCCCCTCGACCCACGCGGCGGCCGGGCGGGGCTCGTCGCCGCGTACCCGCCGCACCACGGCGGTCAGTCCGGCGGCCGCGGCCTCCAGTTCCCCGGCCGCCTGCCGGGTGAGGTCGCGGACGGTCTCGAACTCGGCGAGGACCTGTGCGGCGGTGCCCGCCAACTCCTGGAGCGGGGTGTGCAGGTCGCCTGTTTCCGGGGCGCCGAGCCAGGGGTGGCTGTCCGCGGTACGCTCGCAGGCCGCCGCCAGCGCCCGGTAGCGCTCCGCGCTCGGCTCGCCGTGTGCGGGTGCGGCGGAGCGGGCGACGGCCAGGCACGCCGAGATGCCGCCGACCAGGTCCCGGTTGCCGATCCGGGCCAGCGGTCCGGCGTCCGGGGCGGCTCCCCCGGGACCGGCCTCGAACGCGTCGGACACGTAGGGGGACGCCCAGGTCTGCACGGTGTGCACCCGGCCGGGCTCCGCAGCGTCGTCGCCGTCGGCGCGCAGCACGGCCAGGGTGCCGTCGCCGAACAGCGCGTGCCCCTTGCAGACCAGCGGGGCGGCGAACTCCTGGCGCAGGGTGCTGTAGGACAGCAGCAGGTCGCGGCCGCCGTCCTGGGGCGCGTGGAAGGCGAACAGCACGTCCTCGCCGTTGGGGGCCCGCAGCGCGGCCTCGAAGCCGAACCCGTCGGTGTCCACCGCGTCGAAGGTCTTCCACTCGCCCGAGGCCAGGTAGTAGCCGCCGGGGAAGACCACGCCGCCGTCGCCGGGCAGTCGGCGGCAGGCCGCACCGATCCCGTCCAGCCGGACCACCTGCCGGGTGAGCGGGTCGACGACCAGATAGCGGCGCTGTTCCTCCTTGTAGGGCCGCACCCGCAGCAGGACCAGCGGGCCGACGGCGGCGTGTGCGATCTCCGCGTCCGCGAGGGACTGCAGGGGGTCGCTGACGGGCTCGCGGTACAGCTCGTCGGCGTCCGCTGCCCCAATGCCGCCCCCGGTACCGGTCTCCTCCGTCTCGATCCGGGCCCCGGAGCCGTGCCCGTACCCGACGGTGAGGAAGCCACCGACCGTGGAGACGTGGATCCCGTCGCCGATCGCGGCGTACGGACGGCGTCCGGAGACGTGGTCCTCGCGGGTGGCCTCGGTCCACGTCAGGTCCTGCTCGGGCGGGACGGTGTGGTCGCGCTCGCCGCGCGCGTCCAGGAACCGGGCGCTGCCGCCGTCCGGGGCGAGCTCCCAGCGCAGCACCCGGATGTCGGCGGGGTTCTCGCCGGTCTGGAAGACGGCCAGCAGCCGGCCCTCGACCGGGCGCAGCCGCAGCAGCCGGGCCTGCCGGTAGTAGCGGTGGAGCGCGGCGAACTCGTGCCGGAAGTCGGCGTCGTCCAGCAGTCCGGGCACCGCGTCCGCGGGCAGCGGGTTCAGCTCCCGGTCGTGGAGGGCCAGCACATCGCCCGGTTCGGTCCGGCCGTCCGCCGGGGGCGGCCCGGCGTGGCGGCCGAACAGCAGCCGGTCCCCCACCGCCACCACGTCACGCGGCAGGCTCGGGCGCTCGCTGTGCAGCCGCCCGGTGCCGGTCAGCGCCAGCCGCCGGGCGCCGAACTCCTCGGTGCGCAGCGTGTCGAGCGCCTCGGCGCGGCGGGCGAGTTCGACGGCCTGCGCGGCGAGCCGGTCGCGCAGCACCTCGTACGTTCCGGTGTCCGGACCGGTCTCCATCGCGGGCTTCCTTCCTCGGGGGGCTGTGGGTGCGGGGCCGGTGCCGGCCTGCCGGGACGTGTGGGTCCGGGCAGGCCGGTCGCGGGCTGCGGGTCAGTCCCGGCCGCCGCCGGGCGCGGCGGCGGTGCGGCCGTCCCCGTTCAGCTCGGCCAGCGGCATGTCCGCCAGCCCGAGCCGGCGTGCGCTCTCCAGCAGTTCGCCCAGCTGCCCGGACTGCTGCCCGCCGTCGGTCATCAGCTTCGTCAGCAGCGCGGAGACGGTCAGGTTCTGCACGTCGCCGGTGCTGAAGGAGCTCAGTACCCGGGTGAGGTCGCGGGTGAAGTCGGCGGTGCCGTCCAGCCACGGCCCGGCCAGGGCCTGCGCGGTCCGGGAGTTGTCGACGAAGCCGTCCACGCTCTTGCCCAGCGAGACGGCGGAGACGATCCGGTCGAAGAAGGCGGACTCGCCGCCGACGATGTCGATGTCGGCGCTCTCCAGCCCCTTGGCCAGCACGGCGGCCTGAGCTTCGGCGAGCTGCCGCTGGGTGTCCAGTCCGGCCAGCCGCACCTCCTTGTCGGCCTCCAGGCGCAGCCGGTACTCCTCGTGGGCGCGGGACGCCTCGTCCAGCGCCGCCATCGCCGCCGCCTTCTCGGTCAGGCCCTCGGCCTCGGCCTTGAGCTTCTCGCCGACCGCTGCTGCCTCCGCCTCCGCCCGGGCGCGGGCGCCGTCGGCCTCGGCGCGCAGCCTGGCCCCGACGGCCTCGGCCTCGGCCCGGCCGGCCTTCTCGATGACCTCGGCCTCCTTGTCGCGTACCTGGATCTCGGCCAGCCCCGGTGCGGCGTTCTCGGCCTGCACGCCCTCGGCCAGTCGCGCCTTGGCCTTGGCGTCCAGGTCGGCGGCCTTGAGCCGGGCCTCGGAGAGGGTGAGTTCCTCGGCGGCCCGGTGGGTGGCGGCCTGCTCGGCGGCCTCGGCCGCCTTGATGTCCTTGACCAGCTTCTCCTGCGCCTCGGCCTCGGCCGCGATGACGAGGGCCTGCCGCTCGCGCTCGGCCTCCTCGACCGTGCGCAGCTTCTTGATGGACTCCTCCTGCTCGGCGACGGTCCGGTCGACGGCGACGCGTTCGCGGATCACCTCGGCGATGTCCCGGCGCTGGGCCTCGACCTCCTTCTCCGCGGAGATGCGGGTCAGCTCGGTCTCCCGGTCGCGTGCGATGACCTCCAGGAGGCGGTCCTTCTCGATGCGCTCGTTCTCGATGGCGATGACGCGTTCGCGGTTCTTCTGGGCGACGGCGATCTCGCGGTTCTGGTTCTCGCGCTGCACCCCGAGCTGCTCCTCGGTGCGCAGGAAGGCGGCCTGGGCGCGCTGCCGCTCCTCCTCCACGACCCGCGCGGTCTCCGCCTCCTCGCGGGCCCGGACGGTCTCGACCTCGCGCTTCTGCTTGGTCTCGGCGTCCGCCTGGCGGCGCTCCAGCTCCAGGATCGCCTCGCGCGCGTCGACGTTCTGCCGGGTGATCTCCTTCTCCTCGCCGCGCTGGAACTCGTTGGTGCGCACGTGTTCGGCGGCGGTCAGCTCGGTGATCTTCCGGATGCCCTGTGCGTCCAGGACGTTGGCGGCGTCCAGTTGGACCAGCGGCGTCTGCTCCAGGTAGTCGATGGCCGCGTCCTCGAGGCTGTAGCCGTTCAGATCGGTGCCGATGACCTGGATGATGCGGTCGCGCAGTTCGTCGCGCTTGGTGTACAGGTCGGCGAAGTCGAGCTGCTTGCCGACGGTCTTGAGCGCCTCGGAGAACTTGGCGTTGAACAGCTCCTGGAGCGTGCCCTTGTCGCTGGCCCGCTCGGTGCCGATGGCCTGCGCGACCTTGATGACGTCCTCGACGGTCTTGTTGACCCGCACGAAGAAGGAGATGCGGATGTCGGCGCGGATGTTGTCCTTGCAGATCAGCCCGTCCCGGCCGGTGCGCGAGATGTCGATGGTCTTCACCGAGATGTCCATGACCTCGGCCTTGTGCAGGACGGGCAGCACGACCTGCCCGGTGAAGGTGACGTCGACCTTGCGCATCTTGGAGACGATCAGCGCGCGCCCCTGCTCCACCTTGCGGAAGAGCCGGGAGACGACGAGCAGGGCGGCGAGCACGATCAGCAGGACGACGGCGACGAGCACGCCGAGGCCCAGGTTGAAGGTTTCCATGTGACGACCTCTACGAAGAAGGAGCGGCTCGGGGAGCCGGTGTGCGGCGGTGGTCCGGTGGCCCGCGGTCCGGCCGGGGCCGGTGCGCGCGCATGGCGGCGCGGCGGACCGGTGGTGCGGTGCTGCGGTGCTGCGATGCTGTGGTGCTGTGGTGCTGCGGTGGTCTGAGGGTCAGTCGAAGGTGCGGCGCGGGTCGAGCGCCGGGTCGAAGGGCGCGACCCAGAAGAACTCGCCCGCCGCGTCGTAGGCGTACAGCAGGCCGGTGCTGCCCCGCGTCAGCCGGGCGGTCCCGCTCTGCCGGACCTGGACGAGCGCGCTGGAGCCGTCCTCGGCGGTGACCTCGGCCTGGCCGAACCGGCCGTCCACCTGGCGGGTGCGCACGGTGCAGGTCAGGCCGACGAAGTCGTGGCGTGAGGGGCCGGTTCCGGTCGGCAGCACCAGGGCCGCGACCCGCGCCGCGGCGCGCGCGAGCGGCCAGCCGGCCGCCGGCGCGGCGACCAGCAGTGCGGCGCCCGCCGCCGCCTGCTGCCCCGGCCCGAGCCCGGACCCGTCGAGCAGCAGCCCGCCCGCCAGGCTCAGCAGCCAGGCGACCGCGGTCAGCAGCGAGACCCCGACGGCGGCCGGAAGTCCGGCCAGGCCGTTGAAGACCGAACCGAACGGTGCGGCGGCCTCCTCCGGGTCGACGGTGCCGAGGGCCGCGAGCAGCCAGCCGAGCACGACGACGAGCAGCGCGGCGGAGAACACGACGGTGGGGAAGGCCGTGGTCGCTTCCAGGAAAGTTCCCATGGCCGTCCCCTCCGTCGCCCCCCGTTGGCCTCAGCGCCGCACACCCTGCCGGTGTGCGGCACCCCCTGCCGGTGTGCGGCACTGAGGCATCCCCCGGTTCCCCCCGGATTCCCCCGTGGTTCCCCCCGTGGCAAGCATTCTGGCCGGGGGGCGCCGCTCCCCGCATTGCCGGAACCCGGCAGCGTTCTCTAGGGTCTGCGTGCCGGACGGCGTCAGGGAACCGTCAACGCGGCACCAGGAGAGCGGAGATACGGGTGAGTGACGCTGCGGGCATACCGGAGACCTATCTGGACGGCTACGTCGAGCTGCTGGACGAGGTCTGCCGGACGGGCCGCCGACTGAAGCGGGACGAGCTGGAGACCCGGCGCGAGCTGGGCGAGCGCGCGGCGGACGCCGGGTTCGGACTGCGCGATCTGGTCAGCGCCCACCTCACGGCCGCGCGGACGGCCTGGCCGACCCTGCCGGGCGACGCCGACAGCCTGCTGACGGTGATGCACCAGGTGGTGGACGCGGTGGCCGAGGGGTACGAGCGCGCCCAGCGGCAGGCGGTCCGTCAGGAGGAGGCAACTCGCCGGGAGTTCATCGACGACCTGCTGCACGGCCGCAGCGACCTGGGCCGGCTGGCCGAGCGCGCCGAGCGCTTCGGACTGCGGCTCTCGCACACCCACGCGGTGGCCGCGGCGCGCGGCCCGGCCGACTACGACGAGAGCCACCAGGTGGCGCGCCGGGTCGAACGCGCGCTGATCGCCCGCTTCCACGACCGGGGCATCCTGCTGACCACCAAGGAGGGCCGGATGCTCTGCGTGGCGCCGGGCGACCAGCCCGAGGTGCTCACCTACTTCGCCAAGCAGTGCTACGCCGCGATGGAAGGCGGCCAGGTGGCGATCGGGCGCGTCCAGCCGGGCCCGGGCGGGGTGGTGCAGTCGTACGAAGAGGCCGTCAGCGTGCTGGATCTCGGCGCCCGGCTGGAGTTGCGCGAACCGGTGCTCTACGCCTCGGAGCTGCTGGTCTACCCGGTGCTGACCCGCGACCGGCAGGCCATGGCCGACCTCGTGCAGGCGACGCTGGGTCCGCTGGGTGCGGCCCGGGGCGGGGTCGAACCGCTGCTGGAGACGCTCACCGCCTACTTCGAGTCCGGCTGTGTGGCCGCGGAGGCGGCCCGCCGGCTCTCGCTCAGCGTGCGGGCCTTCACCTACCGGCTGGAGCGGATCCACCAGTTGACCGGGGCCAGCCCCACCGACCCCGCACACCGCTACATGCTGCAGACCGCGGTGATCGGCGCCCGGCTGCTCGGCTGGCCCGGTACGCCGCTGAGCGCGTGAAACGGGCCGGTAGCGTTCCGCCCATGAGTACACAGTCCGCGGCCGGGGTGGATCCCGGCTTCTGGGAGGAGCGCCGCGTCTGCTTCCTCACCACTCCGCGCCCCGACGGCACCCCGCACCTGGTCCCGGTCGGGGTGACCTACGATCCGCAGACCCGGATCGCCCGGGTCATCAGCAGCCGTTCCAGCAAGAAGGTCCGCAATGTGCTGGCCGCCGGATCCGAGGGGGCGCGCGCGGCGGTGAGCCAGGCCGAGGGGCGCCGCTGGTGCACTCTGGAGGGCACCGCCGTGGTGCGGGACGACCCGGAGTCGGTGGCCGACGCCGAGGAGCGCTACACGCGGCGCTACAAGCCGCCCCGGCCCAATCCGGACCGGGTCGTCGTCGAGATCGCCGTCACCCGGGCACTGGGCACCGCCAGGCCGGCGGGCTGGTGAGCGGGGCCGCGTGGCCGGTCAGCCCCAGGCGGCCCGGGCCAGTGCGACGCCGGCGAAGGCGGCCCCGAGTCCGGCTGCCGGGCTCGCCGCCACGTTGAGCAGCGCGTAGCGCGCCGCGCCCTGCTCTGCGAGGCGCAGCGTCTCGTAGGAGAACGTCGAGTAGGTGCTCAGCGCGCCGCACAGCCCGGTGGCCAGCAGGAGCTGCGCCTGCGGTGCCCCCAGGACCGGGGCGCCGGCCAGCGCGGCTCCGGTGAGCAGGCCCAGCAGCAGGCTGCCCGCGACGTTCACGGTGAACGTGCCCCAGGGGAAGAGCGCGTCGTGCCGGGCCTGCACGGCCCGGTCGGTCAGGTAGCGCAGCGGCGCGCCGACGGCGGCGCCGAGGCACACGTACAGCCAGTTCACGCGCCCGCACCGCCGGGCTTCCGGGGGGCGCCGCGGCCCGGCAGGCGGACCGTCCACACCTCGTCGAGCAGCACCGGGCTCTCTCCGGTCAGGTCCTCCAGTTCGGGGAGGAAGGCCCGGATCCGGTCGGCCTCGTCCACGATGACGACGGCCACCGGCAGGTCCTCGCTCAGCGACAGCAGCCGGGTGGTGTGCACCATCGAGGAGGCGCCGAAGCCCTCGATGCCGCGGAAGACGCCGGCACCGGCGAGCCCTGCCGCGTGGGCCCGGTGCACGATCTCGGCGTACACGGGCCGGTGGTGGTGCTGGTCGTTCTCGCCGAGCAGCACGGTCAGCCGCAGCGCCTTTCCGTACCGGGCCGGGTCCGCCTCCGTCATCCCTGCCTCCCTGAGATCAGCCGGCGGGTGGTTCCCGCCGCGAGCCCGACCGCTGCCATCGCGCCCAGCAGCGTCAGTGCGAGGTAACCGAGCGCGGTGCCGGTCGCGTCCGCCTCCAGCAGCCGCTCGATGTCCACCGCGTAGGTGGAGAAGGTGGTGAAGCCGCCCAGCACCCCGGTTCCCAGGAACGGCCGCACCAGTCGGTGTGCGGCCCATACGTCGGTGATCAGGACCATGAACACGCCGATGACCAGGCATCCGGCCACGTTGACCCCGAGGGTGGTCCAGGGGAAGGCGCCGTGCGAGGTGGGCCACAGGAGTCCGGCACCGTAGCGGGCGCAGGCGCCGAGTGCGCCACCGAGTGCCACGACTGCCACGACGGGGCCCTGGCCGCGCAGCGCCACGGGCATGCGCCGGGGCCGCACGGGGCGCCGCGAAAGCCTCTCCACACCTGTCTCCCACTCGCCGGGCGCCCGTGGGCGCGCGTCGTCGCAAGCAGGGACCGTTGGCGGCGCCGTCGCCGCGGTTGGTGTCCGGCGAGCCCCACCGCCGTGCGGGGCCGGGGGCGGCCGCCGCGCCCCCAGGTTAACGCCGGTCCCGCGGCCTGCGCACCCGCGGGGCCGTGTCGGGCGGAGGCGCTGCCCGAAAGCCCGGAGGGTGTCGCCCGGAAGCCCGGAGGGCGCCGCCGGGGAGCCGCGGGGAGCCGCGGACCGGGTTCGCGCACCGGGTCGCCCCCCTTGCGTGTGTTCGAAAATCTGGCAGGCTCCCCCCGTCCCATGCCAACACGGGGCGCATTCGGGGGTCTTGACTTCCGCAGGTGCTCCGTGCCGTCGAGAGGACCCCCCATGCGTGCTGTTCACGCTCCTCTGGCCACCGCCCTGGGCACCGCCGCCCTACTGGTGCTGTCCCCGCAGGCACCGGCCTCGGCCATGCCCCTGACCCCCACCGACCCCGCCGTCCCGGCCACCGCCTACGACGCTCCCGCCGACTACTACCAGGACGCGGAGGGCAAGTCCGGCTCCGAGCTGAAGTCGGCCCTGCACGGCATCATCGAGGACTCCGAAGCGCTCTCCTACGACCAGGTGTGGGACGCGCTCAAGGCCACCGACCAGGATCCGGACGACTCCTCGTCCGTCGTGCTGCTCTACAGCGGCCGCTCGCAGAGCGCCGACGACAACGGCGGCGGCGCCGACCAGTGGAACCGGGAGCACGTCTGGGCCAAGTCGCACGGCGACTTCGGCACCGCGACCGGTCCCGGCACCGACATCCACCATCTGCGCCCCACGGATGTCTCGGTCAACAGCACCCGCGGCAACAAGGACTTCGACGAGGGCGGCGAGGAGGTCGACCAGGCGCCGGGCAACCGCACCGACGACGACTCCTTCGAGCCGCGCGACGAGGTGAAGGGCGACGTGGCCCGCATGGTCCTCTACATGGCCGTGCGCTACGAGGGCGACGACGCGTTCCCGGACCTCGAGCCGAACGACGAGGTGGACAACGGATCGGCGCCCGCCATGGGCCGCCTCTCGGTGCTGAAGGAGTGGAACGAGCAGGACCCGCCGGACACCTTCGAGAAGCGCCGGAACGACGTCATATACGACCAGTTCCAGCACAACCGCAACCCGTTCGTCGACCACCCGGAGTGGGCCGACTCGATCTGGCCCTGAGGACGCGTGGTGCGGGGCCGGGTGCGCCCCGGCCCCGCACCGTCCGGCACCGGCCGCCGCTCACCGCCGCGCACCCCCGGCGGAACGTCCCCGCTTGTGACGCTTGTCTCCGACGGCTACGTCACACCCACCCGTGCCGATCTTCGCGCAGGCGCATCACCAGCACAGATGCCGCTGTTGGGTGTCAAGCGGCTTTAACGATCTTTAGCGCCCCTCGTTGGAGCATTCGGACAGACGTGCTTACGGTCGCTCCCGCTCGACACGTTCGCCCCGCACCAGTGGGCGGACAGCCGCGACCGTAAGGAACGAAAGACCATGCTGTTCTCCGGCAAGGGCCGTCATCGTCGCCCCAGCAAGGCCGCCCGTATCGCCGCCATGACCGGTGTCGCCGGCGCGGCGGTCGCCGTGCCGCTGGTCTCCGCGACGGGCGCGCAGGCCGCTTCCGTCGACACCTGGGACAAGGTGGCCCAGTGCGAGTCGAGCGGCAACTGGCAGGCCAACACCGGCAACGGCTACTACGGCGGCCTGCAGTTCTCCCAGTCGAGCTGGGCCGCGGCAGGCGGCACCGCCTACGCCTCCCGCGCCGACCTGGCCACCAAGGACCAGCAGATCGCCGTCGCCGAGAAGCTCCTGAAGATGCAGGGCCCCGGCGCCTGGGCCTGCGCCTCAGCCGGCGGCCTGACCGCCGGCGGCCCCGCCCCCGAGGTGGACCCCGACGGCAACCAGCCCCAGCCGCAGCAGAAGTCCGCACCGAAGAAGGCGGAGCCCAAGCAGGCCCAGCCCGAGCAGGCCGCCCCGAGCAAGCCCGCCCAGCCGCGGCAGCAGGCTCCCGAGACCGGCCACGGCAACTACACCGTCAAGCCGGGCGACACCCTCAGCGAGATCGCCGAGGCGCACGGCACCACCTGGCAGCGGATCTACGCGGACAACAAGTCCACCGTCGGCGACGACGCGGACCTGATCCTGCCGGGCCAGAAGCTCCAGGTCGGCTGAGACCGCCGAAGCTTCCCCAGACCGCCGTGGCCCGTGCCCCTTCCCCCGAGGGCGCGGGCCACGGCTCCCTCTCCTTACGGCCCGCCGGCTCAGCGGGCCGTCTGCCGTCGGGCACCGCGCGTCAGGAGATGCTCCGGGCCCGGCTGATGTTCTTCGCCAGCCCGGCTGCCGAGCGCAGCCCCGGCTCCTCCGCCAGCCGGTCCGCCTCCGAGCGCAGCTTCTCCAGGGACGGCGCTGCGGGCAGCGGCCCGGCCTCCGCGCCGGCCGGGCTCGGCTCGGGGCCGGGCGCGGTGGCGTCCCCTCCGGCACGCAGCGCCTCGGCGAAGTAGGCGGCGACCGCGGACAGCCGCAGATACGGCGAGACCTCGCCCTTCCACAGGTTCTCCCCCGCCAGTTCCGAGGCGGCGATCGTGTGTTCCTCCTCGTGCGGCTTCCGGCTGTCGGGGTCGAGCCAGCGCACCGTCGCGGTGGCCGCCCTTCCCTTCGCGCCGTCTTCGAGCCTGACCGCGTACAGCGCCGTGACCGTGTGCCCCGGGCCGACCTCTCCCCCGTCGACCGTGTCGTCGCGGAAGTCGTCGTCGGCCACCTTGCGGTTCTCGTAGCCGAGCAGCCGGAAGTCGGTCACCGCGTCCTGGTCGAAGACGACCTGGGCCTTGGCGTCACGGGCGCGCAGTTCGATGTTGCGGGGCAGTTGGTTGACGAAGACCTCGTGGGCCTCCGCACGGGTGGAGAGGTAGACGGTGCTGCCGTCGCCCTTGTTGGTGAGGCGCTCCATCAGCGCGTCGCCGTAGTTCCTGCCCACGCCGACGCCGAAGAGCGAGATGCCCTGCTCCTTCCGGTAGCGGGCGACCTGGTCGAGGATCCGGTCCGCGTCGGTCTCCCCCATGTTGGCGAGCGCGTCGGACATCAGCACGACCCGGTTGGTGGCCCCTGAGCGCCGGTGCTCGGCCGCCTGCCGGTAGCCCTCCTTCATCCCCGCGCCCAGATCGGTGCTGGACCGCGGCTCCAGCTCGTCGACGGCCGCCCGCAGCCGGTCGCGACCGCCGTCGTCCAGCCGGGTCATGGGCAGTACGGTCTCCGCCTTCCCGCTGAAGGTCACCAGCGAGACGGAGTCGCTCTCGCGCAGCCGGCCGGCTGCCGTCCGCAGTGCGTCCTTGACCAGGTCCAGCCGTCCGGGCCCGCGCATCGAGCCGGAGACGTCGAGGACGAAGGTGAGCGCGGCCGGGCGGCGCGGCGCGTCCGGGTCGCTCTTCCTGGTGGCCAGCCCGACCCGCATCAGCGACCAGTTGCCCGCACCGAGGCGGGCTCCGTCCGCCGAGACGGAGAACCCGTCGCCCTTCGGCCGCCGGTAGCCCTGCGGAAAGCTGTTGACGAACTCCTCGGTGCGCACCGTGCGCGGGGCCGGCCGGGCGCCGTCCCGGAGCATGCGCTGCGCGTAGCTGTAGGACGCCGTGTCGACGTCCAGCGCGAACGTCGAACGGAAGTCGGCCGGTTCCTCGGGCTTTCCGGAGGCGCCGTCCCGCGGCTGGGCGGCACCGCCCGCCGCGTAGCCGGGGGCACCCCGGCCGCCGCCCTTGTCGAGGTTCGTGGCCTTGGTGTCATGGATGTCCCCGGTGCATCCCGACAGCACTCCCACCGCCACCGCCATGGCGACCCCCGCGAGCCGTGCCCGTCTCATCGCGTCCCCCTCACACCGTCGCGTTCAGTTGCGTTCCTCCGGTGTGACGGGAGACGGCACCGCCGGGACTCGTGCGGAAGGTCGCGATTCGGTGACAACCCGGTCCCGGCCGACGGGAGTTCACCGGGGATATGCGCCCGGGGCCAGCTCCTCCAGCAGGGCCCGGGTCCGCGGGGGGAGGCCGCGCTCGGCGCCGTGCAACGCGGCGGCGCGCTCCGTGACCCGGCGCACGGCCTCGTCGAAGACGGCCTGCTCCGCCGTGTCGTGCGCGGACCGCAGCAGTGCGTCCCACAGCCGTTCGTCGGCCGAGGCGCTCCGCAGCGCCGCGTACACCGCGTCGACCGCGGCGCCCGGTTCGCCGGACCTGAGGTGCTCGGCGCAGAGCGCCAGCCCGACCTCGGCGACGAGCAGCGGGTGCTGGGCCTCGACCGCGTCGTGGGCGAGCCACCCGTACCGGCCCTGCGGCCGGTCGGCGAGCAGCGGTCCACGGGCGAGGCCCAGGGCTTCGGCGAGCTTCTGGCGGCGCACCTGCGCCGCCAGCCTGCTGCCGCGCTCACCGGTGCAGCCGTGGTGCAGGGTGCGCAGCACGTCCCAGTCGGAGACGACGGAGGGCCGCAGCGCGAGACGTCCGTCCTTGTCGGTGGAGAGCCGGGGTGTGCCGTCGGTCTCGATGCCCAGCCAGCCGCGCAGCCGTTCGACGAGTGCGTCCCGGACGTCGTCGGTGACGCCCTTGGGCCACAGCGCGGAGGCCAGCACCCGCGGGTGCACCCCGTCCCGGTTGAGCAGCAGCAGCGCCAGCGCCTCGTGCAGCAGCGCGCTGCGCGCCTCCTCGGGCGGTTCGATCCCGATGACGTCGTAGTCGCCCATGATCCGGGCGTAGACGGCCGGGCGGCCGCCCTCGCTCAGATCGACACGGAACCCGGGCCCCCGGCCGCCTTCGGACCGCTCCCCGTCGGCGTCGGCGAACAGCTCGACCACCGCGGCGCGCAGTTCCTCGGGCAGCAGCTGGGCCCGCACCTGGAGGCCCATCCGGGGCGCGGCGAGGGTGCCCTCCGCGTCGACCGTGAACTCCCACACCGCGCTGGGCAGCCGCCCGTCGGCCACCCCGACCACGAAACCGACGCGCGGGCCGCCGCGTTCGGTGGCGAGCGCCGCCAGGCGGTGCGCCTCCTCCTCGGTGGGCTCGGCGCCGACGAGCACCACCTGGGGTGCCGCCTGCGCGCCGGGGGCGGCGGGCGCCTCGGCCCGCGCGGCCTCCCGCTCGCGCAGCAGCGCCGCCACGTCGGGCAGGTGCCGCACCCGGTCGGGCGCCAGCGCGCGCAGCTCCTGGCCGAAGCCGACGAGAGTCAGTCCGGTCCCCTGCGACCAGCTTCCGGTGGCGAGTTCGGCGGCGACGGAGGCGAGGACGGCGGTGCGCCGCTCCTCCTCGCCCGCGACCGACACCAGGCCGGGCACCGATTCCAGGTTGAGCAGCAGCCGCGCCGCGCCGCGCAGACCGAGGCTGACCAGGGCCGGGTAGGGCGGCGGGCCGCTGGTGTCCACGTCGAAGCGGGTGTGCGAGCGCTGGATGGTCCAGAAGGTGGGGCTCTGGCCGAATCGCCAGGGGGCCGGCGGCTGTCCGGCCTCCTCGGCCAGTTGCAGATGCAGATCCTGGCCGGTCAGCCAGGCCGCGTAGACGACGGGCAGCGCCCGCCCCGCCTCGGCCAGGTCCTCGGCCAGCCCGCGCAGCGCCCGGTCCAGAAACCGGACGGCCCCGGGGTCCGCTCCGGCGAGGAGCGCGTCGCGGGCCAGCGCGGCCGGGTCGGAGGGCGGCACGAAGTCGTCGCCGGCCGCGCGCCGGGACCGGCCGGTGACCGCCTTCCACAGCGCGGTCCGCCGCCGGCGCCCCAGCGCCGCCAGCACGCCGGCCGCCAGCAGCGGCGCCCCCAGCAGGGCTTCGGGGAGCCCCACCGGGCCGAGCACGCCGTCGCCGTCGTCCGCGCCCGCCCCGTCCTGCGCCGGGCCCGACGAGTCGAGCCGGTTGCTCCGGTCGGCCTCCGGGATGCCGGCGTGGTCGAGGTCGGCGGCGGTGTCGTCCTCGGCGCGGTCCGCGGTGCCGGTACGGCCGTCCTCGCCCCGGCCGTCGTCCTGGGCACCGCCGCGGTCGCGGTCCGCCGCGTGCCGGTCGCCGCCCCCGCCGGGCGCGGAGTCGTGGGGGGTGCCGGGGTCGGTTCCGCCGGGCCGGATGTCGTCGGGCTGGGGGACGCCGGGACCCGGCAGGCCGTCGTCGTCCGCCGAGTCCCCGAGGTCGTCGGTGCGGGTCGGTTCCCGCTCGGCCGGGGTCTCGGGGACGGACTGCCCTTGGCGGTCGGGGCTGTGCGCGTCCGGCGGGACGTCCAGCCGCTCCTCGGTGTCCGGCCGGGCCCGGGTGTCGTCGTCGGCGTCGGCATCGCTGCCCTGGTCCGCGCCGGTACCGGTGCCGTCCGCTTCCCGGTCGGCCGGGGTCTGCCCGCCCGGGCCGCCGTCGTCGGGGACCTCCTGGTCCGGCTTGGTGGCCGCCGGGTCCTCGGGGACGCTCGGCTGCAGTTCGGGGTCGGAGTCGTCGTCCCCGGCGCCGTCGTCGGAGGAGTCCGGTACCGGGTCGGCGTCCCGGTCGGGCGTACTTTCGTCGGTTCTGTCCCCGCCCGGCGCGTCGCCGCCGGGCACGCCGCTGCCGGGGCCGTCGCCGCCGGGCTCGTCGGTGCCGGGCGTATCGCGGTCGGACCCGTCGGGCGCGGTGGGCTCGTCCTGCGCCGAGCGGTCCTCGTCCTGCTGCGGTGGCTGCTGCCGCCGGTCGCCGGAGCCGCCGCCCGCGTCGCGGCCCGAGCCGCTGTCCTGGTAGCGCTCGAACTGGGCACGCTCCCGCTGGCCCAGCCGCTGCGCGTCGTCCGGCATCTCGACCAGTTCGCCGCCGTGCGCGTCGGCAGGCATCTCCATGATCCAGCCGGGCCGGATGAGGCTCGCCTCGGAGAGCCGGGAACCATCGGGCTGCACCCGGTCCTTGTTGAGCCGGTAGATCTCCTTGTACCGCCGCCCGTCGTCCAGGTGCCGCTCGGCGATCTCCCACAGCGAGTCGTGGTGCCGGCCCACCGGAGGCTGGATGCGGTAGAACTTCGTCCGCTCCGCCCGGTCCGAGGCGTCGCCCGCCGACTGCCGCCCCGCGCCGTCGCCCTTCCCGCCGGCGGCGGCCGGCACCACCGTGTCGCCGCCGCTTCCGCCCATCACGTGCGCACCGCCGCCGCCCGGCAGCGCGTCGGCCCCTGCCGACTGCTGCTGCCCCGGCAGCAGTTGGGCACTGGCGACGGTCTGCGCGGGCTGGTGCGGCTGGACATGGTGGCCGAGCTGGGCCAGCCCGGGCGCGAAGCTCGCCGTGCTGGAGCCCAACAGCAGCACCGCGGTGACCAGTTGCCGGGCCAGCAGCTGGCTCGGACCCGCGCCCGGCACCCGGGCCGGCAGCCCCACCCCGGAGAGCGCGCCCTTCACCTCGACCAGCACACAGGCGGTGAACTGCGCCCAGGCCAGCCAGACCACGACCGTCAGCACGTCGATGAAGACCCCGGCGCTCACCTCGTCCCGCAGCATGTCCAGCGTCGGCATCCGGTGCGGCAGCGGCCAGCCGATGACGTACGCCAGCGCCGCCGGCACCCCGGCCACCAGCGCGGCCAGCGCGAGGAAAGCACCGCACGCCTTGAGTACGTCCCCGAACGTGCGGCGGGTGCGCACGGAGACAGGCGTGCGCGAGCGTGCACGGGACCTGGACCCGCCGGGGGCCGGTGCCGGTGTCGAACTGCGGCGCGCCATGTCGTGTGCTCCCAGTGTGAGAAGTGCGGACGTGGAGGAGGGGCGGTCGCACGGACCGGTCACCCGGTCACGGACTCCGCCGTCGCCGTGCCGTGGACGGTGAGGGGTGCGCTGTAGAACAGGCCGGTCAGGACGGGGCGGTAGGTGAGGCGGATGCGGACCCGGACCTGCTGGGCACTGGCGGAGACGCAGCCGGAGGCTGCCACGTCGGCCGCCGAGAGGCCGGAGCGGGTGGCGAACTCGTGGACCCGCGCCCCGCAGTTCTCGTAGTTGATGGGGGCGCTGTTGCCCTGGCTGGCGCGCAGCGCCTCCTCGTCGATGTCCTGCGCAGCGTAGCGGGCGGCCTGCTCGGCGATGTCGGCGGCACGCTCGCGCTGCGAGATGGACAGCCCGCCGTCCACCACGAACGCGGCCAGCGCCATGAACAGCAGCGCGAACATGATGACCGCCGCGGCCCCGGAGCCGCGGTCGTCGCAGACCGCCTCCCTGGCCCGCAGCCAGGACGCGGCCCGCTCGCGGACCGCCGCGCGCCGGCTCATCCCGTCCTCCGGTAGGGGTCGATCGGCGAACTGGACCGGCCCGAGATGTCCTTGGCGATGTCCAGCCCGAGCATGTCCAGACCGCGCACCCGGCAGCTCACCTCGACGGTGAACAGTCCGCCGGAGCGGTAGTCGCTGCCCGCGTCCCGTACGGTCACATCCCCCGCGCAGGTGCCCTTGAGGGTGGCGGTGGCGGCCTGCTGAGCGGCGGTCATCGCCGCGGCGTGGCTGCCGTGCTGGAGCGACCCGGCCCGGGCCGCGTCCCGGGCGGCGCCGTCGACCGCGCCCCGGCCGTCCACGAGCTGCCCGAAGGCGACCAGCACGAGGATGAACAGGATCATCACCGGGGCCAGGACGACGACCTCGATCGTCGAGAGCCCCGCGTCACCGCCGCACGTGCGACTCGTCCTGCGTCTCATCAGCCGCCCCCGTCCGGCACGAACCGCTCCATCGGGCCCTGGGAGATCGCGTACACGTCCATGTCCAGGCCGGGGAAGACGGAGGGCACCCGCGCCCGGATCTCCACCCCGACGGTGTTGTCCCGCGGGCCGAGCAGCTTCACATCGGGGTCGAGGATCAGCTCGGGGCCGAGCTGCTGAATATAGGAGCCGGAGGTCTCCCGCGCCTTGGCGCGCCAGCCGCCCGGATCGGCGTCGGCCTCCTGCCGGGCCTTGCGCGCTCCGGCCTGGGCCGCCGCCTGCGCCACGTGGTCCGCGAAGAAGTACAGCGCGAACTGCACCGTCGCGAAGATCAGGAAGAACAGCACCGGGGTCAGCAGCACGAACTCGATCGCGGTCATGCCGCTCTCGCCGCGCCGGGAGGCAGCCTCCCATCTGCGGCGTGCCCATCCGGCCGACCGTCGCTGAGCTCTCACCGATGCCGCTCCTACTTGCAGGTGCCGTCCTGGTCGGCGCCGTCGATGCAGTCCTTGACCTTGTTGGCGCCGTCGCTCAGCGCCATGTTGATGATGGCGGCGACCACGCCGACGATGGCCACCACCACCGCGGAGATGATCACCCACTCGACGGCGGACGCACCGCGGTCCAGCTCGCCGGAGCGCGCGCGCCGGACGCGGCCGCGCAGGAAGGTCACGAGGAAGTCGACAGCGGGGTGACTGATCGAGCGAAGCGGATTCGGCATCGTGCTCAGTCCTTTCTAGGTCTTCGGGGGAGGTTCGGGAGGCGTCAGATCTGGAAGACGCGCATCGCCGCTGGATAGATGAGGAAGACGAGGAAACCCGCGCAGAGCATCAACTGGGCCACGAGCATCGACTGGGACTTCTCACCCGCGCTGCCCTCGATCTCGGCGAGTTCGCGGTGCCGCATCGTCTCGGCCCGCGACGAGAGCGAGGCACGCACCTTGGCACCGTCGTCGGCGACCAGTGCCAAGGATGCCGACATGTCCTTGAGTTCGTCGACCCCCAGCCGGGCACCCAGGTCGCCGAGCGCCGCCCACTGGCTCTGTCCTGTGATCCGCGCGTCGGCCAGCGTGTCGCGGATGCGGCGCAGCGCCCAGCCGTCGCTGACCTCGCTGGCCGCCTTCAGCGCCTCGGGAAGTCCGCGTCCGCCGGCCAGGTTCATGGCCACCAGGTCGAGATAGGCGCCGACCACGCGGCGCAGGTCGCGCCGTTTGGCCGCGGCGTCCCGGCGCACTTCCAGGTCCGGCAGCATGAAGAACACCACCGCGCAGAGCAGCGCCAGCCACAGCGGGATCAGCGGGCTGCGGCCGAACCCGATCAGCCAGCCGATCGAGAACAGGAACGGCCCGAAGAACAGCCCCGCGGCGGCCAACAGCACCTTCGTCGCGAGGAACTTCTCCCAACTGCGCTCCAGCACCTCCAGGTCGGAGCGGAGGCTGCGCTGCTCCCAGCCCTGCCGCAGATACAGCTCGGCGACCCGGGCGCCGATCCGGGCGCGGAGGGCGGCGAACCGCCCGCTCTCCTCCGGGGCGCCCTGCGCACCCTGCTGGTGCGCGGCGGCGCGGGCGCGCAGCGCGTCGATCTCGGCGACGGAGGCGACGGTGCTCCGCTTGCCCGGGGCCAGGGCGCGGACGAGCAGGAACAGGCCCAGGCCGACCAGCGCGCCGGTGAGTGCGGTGAGGGTGAAGGGGGTCATCGGCGCGGCACCTCCGTTCCGGCGCCGGACACCGGCGCCTCGGCGCGCTCACCCGGGTGGCCCGTACCGGCTCCGGGTGCCTGCTGGTCGGCGCGGATCAGGAACCGCTCCGGGGTCTCGATCTGCGACAGCTTGCGCAGCCACCAGAAACCGCAGGCGAACATGGCGCACACGGCGGCCAGCACGAGCTGGCCCAGCGGACTGCCGTAGGGCTCGACGAAGTCCCGGTTGAAGACGGCGAGACCCAGCACGAAGGCCACGCTGACTCCGACGACGATCTGCACGCTGCGCCGGGTGGAGGCGCGCTGCGCCATCACCCGCTGCCGCATGTCGACCTCCTCGCGCGCCGACTTGGCCAGCGCACCCAGCACCTCGCGCAGGCCGGGGCCGCGCAGCCGGGAGTTGAGAATGAGTGCGGCGACGACGATGTCGGCCGACGGGTCGTCCAGCTCGTCCGCCAGGTTCTGCAGCGCGGCGGGCAGCGGGGTGCGGGCCCGCAGCCGGTCGATGAGCGCGTCCAGGTGCGGGCGGAGCGAGGGGGCGGCCGCGCGGGCCGAGGCGGGGATGGCCTGTTCGAGGCCGACGGCACCGGCGATGGTGTCGCGCAGCGACTCCGTCCACGCGGCCAGCGCCTCCACCCGCTTCATCGCGGCGCGCTCCTCGGCCGCGCCGCCGAACAGCCGGTCCCACAGGAAGACCAGCACCCCGGTGGCGATCGCGGCGACCGGCCAGCGGGTCAGCAGCAGCACCAGCACCGCGGCGCACACCGCGATCGACCCGCGCCGGCTCATGAACCGGGCCAGTTCGGCGGCGCGCCTGCCCGCGTCCCGCCGCTCGTCCGGCGCCTTGGCGGGCAGCCCGCGCAGCGCGACGATCAGCAGCGCGAGGCCGCCGCCGACGGCGACGCCGCAGACCAGCGCGTAGAGGGTGGACAGGGCGAAGATGCCGCCCGTACCGCCGCTCACAGGCACGGTCTCACCCCCAGTTTCCGGTCGGCTGGTATCCGTGTGCGGCCAGCTCCTGGGCGCAGGAGACCGGCGCGTGCGCCAGCAGCCGCCCGTCCGGGGCCTCGGCGAACACCTCGCTGGAGAGCACCCGGCCGTCCACGCCGTTGATCTCCCGGACGGAGGTGACCGAGCGGGACAGCCGCCCGCCGCTGGCGAAGGCGTTGCGTCGTTCGACGAAGACGACGAAGTTGATGGCCCCGGCGATCAGCATCTGGGTGGCCTCGATGGGCAGCCGCTCGGTGGCCTGGAGCGCGTAGGTGGAGATGCGGTTGAAGACCTCGCTGGAGCTGTTGGCGTGGATGGTGGACAGCGAGCCGTCGTTGCCCTGGGACATGGCGTTGAGCATGGTGACGATCTCGTCGCCGAGCACCTCGCCGACGATCACCCGGGAGGGGTTCATCCGCAGCGAGCGGCGGACCAGTTCGGCCATGCTGATGGTGCCCTGCCCCTCGGAGTTGGGCAGCCGCTCCTCGAACGCGACGACGTTCGGGTGCAGTTCGGGAAACTGGTCCAGGCCCAGCTCCAGCGCCCGCTCCACGGTGATCAGCCGCTCGGGCGGGGGGATCTCGTTGGCGAGGGCGCGCAGCAGGGTCGTCTTGCCCGCGTTGGTCGCTCCCGCGATCATGACGTTCTTGCGGGCCCGTACGGCCGCCGTCAGGAAGCTGCCCAGCTCGGGGGTGAGCGTTCCGTTGCCCACCAGGTCGGAGATGAAGACCTTGCCCATCCGGGCCCGCCGGATGGACAGCGCGGGCCGCCGGGTGACGTCCATGACGGCGGAGAGCCGGGAGCCGTCCGGCAGCCGCAGGTCCAGCTGCGGGTTGGCGGAGTCGAAGGGGCGGGAGGAGAGTCCGGAGTAGGCGCCGAGTATCTGGATCAGCTCGATCAGTTCCTCGTCCGACTCGGCGACCGGCTCGCCCCGCACCTCGCGGCCGTCGGCGTAGCCGACGAAGACCTGGTCGTAGCCGTTGACGTCGATGTTCTCGACCTCGGGGTCGTCGAGCAGCGGCTGGAGCCGCCCGACGCCGAACAGCGCGGCGTGCACCGCGGCCGCGTACGCCTCCTCGGACTGCGCGTCCAGCGGGGTGCGGCCGGAGGTGATCTCGGTGCGCGCGTGCTCCTCGAGGATCTGCGCGATCACCGCGCGCGCGAACTGCCGCTCGTCCTCGGCGGACATCGCCGCCACGCCGGACGCCTGGTCCATGCGGCGCTGTTCGGCGATGCGGTCTCCGGCCTCCTGCCGGAACCGCTTCACCAGTTGGTGGTCGACCATGCTCGCGCTCACGAGGCGGCTCCCTCATCCCGCGGGTCCCCGTTGCCGGGGGTGCCGGGCAGCGGAACCGGCGGTGTCGATTCGGGCGCTGTCGGCCTGCGCCGCCCCCGCAGGCCCTTGTGCGCCCGCGCGGAGGCCTCCTGCCCGGGGGCGCCCGGCGCCGGTGCGGCGGCCGGCCGCGCCGGGGGGGCCTGGACCGGCGGCAGCGCGCCCGGTGCCTGCGGGGGCGGGGGTGTCTGTGCTGCGGGTGCGGATGCCTGCGGGCCGGGCGCACCTTGGTCGGTGGGGGTCCACGGGCCGGGCGCGGGGTATCCGGGGGCTCCGGACGCCGGGGTGGGGCCGGGGCCCGCGCCGGGGTGGCCGGACGCGCCGGGGTGGCCGGGCCGGGGGTGCGGGGCCGGCCCGGAGTGCGGAGGGGCTCCACTGCCCGGGGCCGGGCCCGGGGGCTGCGGGCCGGGCCCGGGCGGAGTGAGGGACTGCTGCGGCGGCGCGGCCGACTCCCAGTTGGCGCCGTACTGCTGGTGCAGATCGGTGGCGATCTTGCGTACCGAACGCACGAGCAGTGAGCGTTCGACGCGGCCGCGGCGGCGGCCGGCCAACTGCTCGGCGCCCAGCGCGTCGTGGGCGAGGACGCCGACGACCCGGGCCCCGGCGCGGGAGGCGACCAGCATGTCGTTGACCTGTCCCGCGACCTTGCCGGCGCCCTGCGTACGGGCCACCAGCAGCACGCCGAGCAGTGGTTGGGCCAGCGGACCGGCGGCGTGCCCCGCGCCGTGCAGCCGTGCGGTGAGGGCCAGGGCACGGTCCCGCACCCGGGCGATCTGCTCCGGCTCGTCGCGTGCGACCAGCAGCACCAGCGCGGCGTGCGGCAGGAGCGCCACCGAGGCGGCCTCCGGACCGATGCGTCCGCAGTCGGCGATCACGTCGGCGGCCAGTTGCGGGTGCGGCGACTCGGCGAGGTGCGCGAAGGCGCGGCCCACGGTGTCCCACTGCCCGGCCAGCCCGGCGGACTGCTCGGCGCTGCCGAGCCCGACCAGCACCTCCAGGCCGCCGGAGAGCCGCTGGGTGTGGTCCCAGAGCTGTTCGGCGGCCAGCCCTCTGCGGGCGGTAGCGGCGAGCGACAGCAGTCCGGTGTTGGGGTCCAGCGGACGCCCGTCCGCTGCGGGACTGCGGTAGACGAGGTCACCGCCCGCGGTGTCCATCTCGGCCAGCAGCGCGCGGCGCGGCCACACCGCCGAGAGGGCGACGGCGGTCGTGGTGACCCCCGGTGCGCCTTTGTCGGCGGCGAGTGCGATCAGCGCCATTCCGGCTACGCCTTTCCTTGTGTCCGTGTGGTGTCGTCCGTCCCGTGGTGCCTGTCGTCGTGTCCTGCCGTAGCCGACGACGACACCGCGCGGCGGGACGGTTCCACGGGCGGGCCCGGCGTCCCGGCGGCGGGGAGTCCGCCACGCGGCCGCGGCGCGGTGGGTCCGCGCGCGGGTGCGTCTCAGCTTCCGCCGTCGGCGTCGAGGACGAGGGACACCTCGCCGTTGGACGCGGCCGCGGTCAGCTCGGCGGCGTCGCTCTTGTCCACGACCACGGAGACGGGCAGGTTGCCGCTGGAGGCGAAGGAGTCGCCGGAGCCGGACTTGATCGACTGGACCTTGGCGCCCTCGGCGATCGTCGCGTTGCCGGAGGAGTCGCGCCGCTGCCCGGATCCGTCCCCGGTGCCGCTGTCGGAGTCGTCGCTGCCGCCGGAGGACTCGCGGCCCACCCGGTAGGCGGAGACCGTGTCGCCCTCCTTCAGGCGCGGCGGGTACTGCCCGCTCTTGAGCGACAGCCCCACCACGGCCTTGCCGGCCTCCAGGCCCTTCTCCTTGGTGAGCATGCTGCCCACCAGCACGGTGCCGTCGACCAGGTCGGTGGTCGAGCGGTACTTCTTGAGCAGACCGCGCTGGTCCCAGCGCACGTATTTGATGTCGCTGTCCTCGGCGACCATCACCGGTTCGACGGCCGAGTCGGGGATCGTCTGGCCCTGCTGGACCCGTTTGGTCAGCACGACGGCCTCGACCCGGTCGCCGGCGCGCATCACCAGGACGGTGGCACCGAGGGCGCCGAGCAGGACGAGGAGGACGGCGAGCGCGGCGAGCGCCGGCTTGCGCTCGCGTGGCGGGGCGGGGAGCCGGTCACCGGCCGGTGGGGTGAGTGCCGCTCCGCGCCCGACTCCGGCGGAGCTCCGCTCCTGGGTCTTCACCTCACCACCCCCGTGTTCCGTTCTGTGTGCGTCTCACGTCGTTCCACGTCGAGAAACCTGCCCCCGCGCCGCCGTGCGCTATCCCAGAGCGGACATACCCCCGCGTACCGACACGCGGCCACGCCCTACAGATCCCGGGCACAGTATCAACACCCCCCGACCCCCTCAAGGCGGATCCGACCGCCGCCGCGGGGCGTGATGCGGGGCCCGGTGGGGCGGAATCCACGGGCCGGCAAGGCGGAATCCGGGCGTCCGGGAAAGCGGGGAACACCGGGCTCGGCAAGGCTACGGGCGGGCATCGGCCGGGCATCGGCCAGGAGACCGGAGGGTGCGGGTCCCAGGTGTTCGAGTACGGTGTCGGAGAGGCGTCAAGATCGCGCCAGGTTTGTCACAGGTGTGCCGGGAAGTCTGGTCGGCGGTACGGGGACCTTCCCCGTATCCCTGCACGCGCCGATCCAGGAGCCGCCCATGACACCGCCCACCGCAGACGAGAGCCGCGACCAGCAGAGCGGCAGCGGCGACACGTCGCTCTTCGCACGCCCCTCGGCCCGCGAGCGCAAGCTGCTGTCCGACGCGCTGCGCACGGAGACCGTCGGTGGGACGGTATTGCTGATCGCCGCCGTGGTGGCACTCGTCTGGGCGAACACCCCGCTCGCACATCTGTACGAAAGCGTGCGGGCCTTCCACTTCGGCATCCCCGCGCTGGGGCTGGATCTGTCCGTGGAGCACTGGGCCTCGGACGGCATCCTCACGATCTTCTTCTTCGTCGCGGGCATCGAGCTGAAACGCGAGCTGACCGTCGGCGAACTGCGCCGCCCCGCGGCGGCCGCACTGCCCGTGGTCGCGGCCGCCAGCGGCATGGTCGTGCCCGCCCTGTGCTACGTCGCGGTGAACCTGGCGGACGACGGAAACCTGAACGGCTGGGCCGTACCGATGGCCACCGACATCGCCTTCGCGCTCGGCGTCCTCGCGGTGATCGGCACCAACCTGCCCTCCGGCATCCGCGCCTTCCTGCTCACCCTCGCCATCGTCGACGACCTGGGCGCCATCCTCGTCATCGCCGTCTTCTACACCTCCACCCTCAACTGGGCGGCCTTCGCGGGCGCCGTCGCCGGACTGGTGCTCTTCCGCGTCCTCCACGTCAACCTGCGGGTGCGCGGCTGGTACATCTACGTACCACTGGGCGTGGTGATCTGGGCGCTGATGTACAACAGCGGCGTGCACGCCACCATCGCGGGCGTCGCGATGGGTCTGCTGCTCCGGGTCAAGCCCGACAACCCCGACGACCCCAACAGCGTCTCCCCCGCCGAGCGCATCGAGCACCTGGTCCGCCCGCTGTCGGCCGGCTTCGCCGTGCCCGTCTTCGCCCTCTTCGCGGCAGGCGTCAGCGTCTCGGGCTCGGCACTGAGCGAGACCTTCCGGCAACCGGAAGCGCTCGGTGTGATGCTCGGCCTGTTCGTCGGCAAGTTCCTCGGTGTCTTCGGCGGCACCTATCTGGCGGCCCGGTTCACCCGAGCGCGCCTCAGCTCCGATCTGGCCTGGGCGGACGTGGCCGGGGTCGCCATGCTCGCGGGGATCGGCTTCACGGTCTCGCTGCTGGTGTCCGAGCTGGCCTTCCAGGGCGCCGCCGTCACCGAGCACACCAAGGCCGCCGTCCTCCTCGGCTCGCTGCTCTCCGCGCTGGTGGCCTGCTTCCTGCTGAAACTGCGGGACGCGAAATACCGGACCCTGTGGGAGGCGGAGACCCGCGACGAGGACAGCGACTCCATCCCGGACATCGACCAGGAGCTGGACCCGGTCCGCCGCCCCGCCGAGGCCGCCCGCCGCGCCCGCGAGCAGGAGCGCCGGCAGGAGTGGGAGCAGGCCCGCAAACAGGAGCGCGGCGAGAAGTGACGCGCGGCCCGGCGCCGAGCGGTCGGCGCCGGGCGCAGCGTGCTGCTCCGCTCGCCCTGCGCGGTGCTAGTCGTCCCGCACGTCCCGCGTGCCCTCGAAGGAGTACTGCATCAGGACCGTGTCGACCCAGCGGCCGTGTTTGCGACCGACGGCCATGAGCCGTCCCGCCGGGGTGAAGCCGTGGCTGCGGTGCAGCGCCGTGGAGGCATCGCTGCCGGTATCGGCGATGACGGCCACCACCTGTTGGACGCCGGCCGGTCCGCATTCCCGGAGCAGCCCCGCCAGCAGAGCCGAGCCCAGCCCCCGGCCGGTGCGGTCCGGAGCGAGGTAGACGGAGTCCTCGACCGTGTACCGGTAGGCCGGTTTGGGGCGCCAGGGGCCCGCGTAGGCGTATCCGGCGATCTCGGTGCCGACCTCCGCCACCAGGAAGGGCAACCCCCGCCCGGACAGCTCCTCGAAGCGCCGCCGCCAGTCGTCGGCGGACGGCGGGGTCTGGTCGAAGGTGACGACGGTGTGGGTGACGTAGTGCGCGTAGACGTCCGCGACCGCCGCCAGATCGGTGAGGGCGGCCGGCCGGATGCGGGGTGCGGACGCCGGGGAAGCCGAGGTCTTGGAGGCAGGAGAGGAGGCAGAGGACGCAGAAGAAGACACAGCAGACTCTCTACTCCTCCGAGGCGGGTTTATCCACAGGGATTTTCCGCACCGGCCCCGACCCCCGACACTGTCGGTGGCGCCCCTAGAGTGCGGGGCGCGGGGCTCGGAGCCGACTGGCGGAGCCCGAGGCGAACGGGGGCAGCACAATGGCGAGGACGGGCCGGGACGGCCTGCGGACGGCGGACGGCAGCACGGCCACGGACGGGCTCCCGGATGCGCACGGGGAGGATGCCGCGGACGACGCCGCGTGGAGCGCGGCGCTGATCCGCGCCCAGCTCGCACCCGGCGAGCTGTGGGCACGCGCCGCACTCGTCGTGGCGCTCTGCGCGGGCAGCGGTCTGCTGGCCTCCGGCATCTACGACTACACGCACGTCGGCCGCCCCGAGGGCCTGGCCGCGAACCTGTCGCTGGGCACCGGCACGGTCCTCGTGCCCGGGGCGCTCGTGGTGCTGCTGCGGCTGCGCGGCCGCAGCCGCGACCGGCACCGGATGATCGAGCTGTACGGTGGCCCGGTCGGCGGCAAGGCCGGGCAGGGGCTGCGCGGGCGGCGGGCCGGATGGACGGCGCTGTCCGTGCTCGCGCTCTTTCTCGCCTTCGTCTTCCTCCTCTCGGGTCTGATGCAGGCGTTCTCCTCCGACCCGTACGAGGAACCCGACCCCACGGTCTACGGAGCGCTGCTGGCGTGGGCCGCGATCCTGACCGCCGCCGGCTGCGGGGGCACAGCCCGGGCCCGCCGGTACCGGCCGCGCGCCGACGGCCCCTCGGGTACGTCCGGCTCCGGCGGCAGCGCGCGGGACGCGCGGCTGGCACCCGGCGCCGGGCTCTACACCCGCCTCGGCGCCCGCCCGGCCGCCCCGCACCGGCTCAGCCCCCGGCTGGACGCCCGCATCCAGCAGCTCTCGCTCCCCGCCGCCACGGCCCTGGCGACGACCGTGACGCTGGTGGGATGCGCGCTGGCCGCGGCCGCCATGGTGCTGCCCACCTATGTCGGCGGTGAGCCGCTGTTCTGGACGCTGCTGCTGCTCACCGCGGTCTATCTGGTCCTGCTGCTGCTGGAGTTGACCTACTACGGGCCGCGACCCAGCTATCTGCTGCTCATCATCCTCGCGGGGCTGGCGCTGCTGGTCGTCGCCGGGAGCGGCAACACCGCCTCGGTCCTGGGGCAGCGCGGCGAGTGGATACGGGTGGAGCTGACGGAGGTGCACCACCACGCCAAGGGCGGCCCCACCTGCGACATGCGTCCACTCGCGGAGGACGGGATCCGCACCGACGGCCTGCGCCTCCCGTGCAGCGAGAGCGAGGTGGGCGAGACCCTGTCGGTCGTCGCCGACCCGCGGGGCGAGGTGCGGCCCAGCCGCTCGGAGCCGACACAGCTTGGGGCCTTCATCGTCGGCTGGGGCATCACCACCGGCGTCCTGGTGAGCTGCGCGATCGCTGCGGCGGTCTACGGCCACCGCCGCCGCGGCGAGTTGGGCCTGCACACGAGCGAACCGACCGGAGAGTCCTCCCGATGACGCACAGCCCTGGCGCCGCCGCACCGGACGGCAGTCCCACACCTTCCGCACCGGGCGGCGGCCCCGCGCCCTCCGGCCCGCTCGGCGGCCCCGTCCCCGCCCACCCCGTCTATCCGGACCTGGCGGGCAAGGTCGCGGTGGTCACCGGCGGTTCCCGGGGAATCGGCGCGGAGACCGGGCGGGCGCTGGCCGCCCAGGGCGTCGCCGTCTGCCTGGTGGGACGGGACCGCCCGGCCCTGTTCGAGGTCGTCGACGGCATCGGCAAGGAGGGCGGCACCGCGATAGGCGCCCTCGCCGACGTGACGGACACCGGCGCGCTGCACCGGGTGGCCGAGCGGGTGGCGGAGGAGCTGGGCCCGGTCGACATCCTCGCCGCTTTCGCGGGCGGCCGGGGCTCCCCCGTGCCCGCCCTGGAACTGACCGAGGAGCGCTGGCGGCAGGTCCTCGACACGGGACTGACCGCCACCTTCCTGACGATCCGCGCCTTCCTCCCGGCCATGGTCGAGCGCTTCAGCGGCAACGTCCTCACCATGACCGCTGCGTCCTCGGCGTCCTCCGGAGGCTCCCGCCCGGGCGCGCCCGACCTGGCGCACGGCGTCGCCAACGCGGGAGTGACCACGCTCACCCGGCAACTCGCCACCGAACTGGGCCCGCAGGGCATCCGCGTCAACTGCCTGGCCCCCTCGACGGTCCGCACGGAGAAGGTCGCCGCCACCATGTCCAAGGAGGCGCAGCACCGGACCGCACTGCGCCACCCGCTCCGCCGGATGGCCGAACCCGCGGACGTGGCCTCGGCGGCGCTCTTCCTCGCCTCCGACGCCGCGAGCTACCTCACGGGCATCACGCTCGATGTGGCGGGCGGCCGGATCACCGGCTGAGCCCCCGGCTGCCGGGTCACCGCGCGGCGGAGCAGGCTGTTACCGGATGCGGACAGAACTCCGTGAACAACTCCGGCCCGCGCGCCATCTCATGGGGTACAAGCTCACAGCCGATGCGGCCGCAGCCCACGCAGACGGGCGGCGACACCGCATCCTGACAGCCCCTGGGGGATTTCCACCATGACCGCTCGCCGCACCCGCCGTACTCTCCGCACCACCGGCCTGGTCGCCTTCGCCGCCGCCGCGGCGCTCTCGCTGACCGCCTGCCAGGGCAGCGACCAGGACGCCGCGGGCAGCTCGCAGAAGAAGGACTCCGCCTCCGCCTCGCGCTCCACCGGCGAGGACAAGGCCGCGTCCGGCGGCTCCTCGTCCGGGGGCTCCTCGTCCGCATCGGGGTCCGCATCGGGCAAGACCCCGAACGGCGAGCACAACGGCACACCCGTCGCCGACAGCACCGAGAGCAAGGCGGCCTCACCTGTGCGAACCCAGACCCTGGTGGACGGCAGCACCGCCGAGATCTACCGGAGCGGCGACCAGAACTACCGCGCCGAGATCGTCAACGGCGGTGAGCGGTACGGCACGCTGCGCACCCATGACGCGGACGACGGCGCCAACTTCAACGGCATGTATCTCGTGCTCACCATGGGCGGCAAGGTCCACTCCTGGACGGGCGGCGAGCAGCAGGGGCCGGGCACCTTCGACCTGGAGGGCGGCTGGAAGGCCGAGGTCACCAAGCTCGGCCAGAACCGGTACCGCGCGGAGATCCTGGGCGACGACGGTGCGGTCAACGGCACCCTCGAGGCGAACGAGAGCGCCACCGGGACCAGCGCCAACGGCGTCTACATCGTGCTCACCCCCGGCGGCGTCATCACCTCCCACTCCTGACCCGCATCACCCCCTGACCGCTGTGGCGGGGGAGCCGCCGGGGGGCGGCTCCCCCGCCACGGCCGTACAGGAGGCCGTCCTCTCGATGTCCTGGTCCCGGCTCCGACACCGAGGTTCGAGCGACGGCACAGCGGTCGGAACCCGGACGCGCACACCGCCCTCTGCTTCGCGGACATTTCGACTACAGGGCCGTGAACCGGTTCCGGGCGGCGTGACCCAGGAGTTGTCGTTGTATACGGATTCTGTATCGGCGCCGTCCCCGGTCGATGTCCGCGTGGCCGGGAATCGAGTGCAACCCGAGACAAAGTGGGCGCGCAGGAAGCGGTCGGGGTATCAGGGGCCTCCGATCAGCCAGGGCGGATGCGGAACGATGCGCTACGGTCCTCGTGGAAACACTCGCTTGTTCGAACAGAACAGGCCAACACACTATGACGGCGTTGCCTGACACCCCCGTCGAAACGGTTCGGGAGCAGGCGCGCAGAAAGGACATGAGATGCAGAGAAGCAGAACGGGCCGGCTGCGGCGCGTGCTCACCACTGTCGGGACGATGGCTGCGGCAGGTGCGCTCGTCGGCACCATGAGCACCGAGGCGTACGCCGCCAACCTTGAGGTGGGCACCGTAGGAACCAGCTCGTGGACGTCGGGCGCCGGTGTCGCCCGCTACCAGGAATACGGCGACTATCTGACCCTCTCCGATCGCGCCGCCGACGGCGCCAGCGTGTACGGCTTTTTGACCGACATGAACGACAAGACTCTCCGTGCGAAGACCTTCAGCGGAGGCGCCGGTAGTTCGAGGACTTGGAACTTCAACCTGCCGGAGGGCAAGCAGATTTTCCTCTACGTCTGCCTGAAGGACAACGGGGAAATCCAGGACACCACCTGCAAGTTCTACAGGGGTCGCGCCTGAGCACCCGGTCTGCGTAGGAGGAGGGACACACCGCCGGTGTCCCTCCGTCCGAGGCAGAATCAGAAGCACCATCGGGGCCGCCTTGACCCTCACGTTGCGTGAGGCTGAATGGTGGGGCCCATGAGCGACTACTACAACGCTTTCGAGATGAGCCCTGTCCCCCCGCCCGGCCCGGACGCGGTCCCGCCGGAGCCGTTCCACGGCATCTACGGCATGCCCGCCTTCGCGACGATCCCCACGGACGATCTGACCACCTCGGTGGACTTCTGGACACGCGGGCTCGGGTTCTTCGAACTGTTCAGCATCCCCGGCGCGGTGGTGCATCTGCGCCGCTGGGCCTTCCAGGACGTACTCCTCGTCCCGGCGACGAGCGTTCCGGAGCAGACACCGGCGATGAGCGTGAGTTTCGCCTGCGTGCTCAGCCAGCTCGACTCCCTCGTCGGGGCCTGCCGTGCGGTGCGCCCGGACTCCGTCGACGGCCCGCGAGACACCCCGTGGAACACCCGCGACGTGACGGTGACGACGCCGGAGAACGCCCGGATCGTCCTCACCGCGGCGAAGCCCTTCGACCCGGACAGTGAGGAGGCACGCAACCTGGCGGCCGTCGGGATCACCGCACCGGATGCCGGTCGCGGCGAGAATGGGGAGCATGCCTGAGGGAACCGACGCCGAGGGCCTGACCGTCGGGCAGGTCTCGGCCCGGCTGAAGGTGACGGTACGCGCGCTGCACCACTGGGACGAGATCGGCCTGGCCCGCCCGTCGCTGCGCACGGCCGCCGGATACCGGCTCTACACCGCGGCCGATCTGGAACGTCTGCACCGCGTCGTCGTCTACCGCGAGATCGGTCTCGGCCTGGACCGGATCCAGGCCGTCCTGGACGACTCGGCCGCGGACGTGCCCGGCGCGCTGCGCGCGCAGCGCGCCCAGGTGGCGGAACGCATCGCCCGCCTCCAGCGGCTGAGCGCCGGACTGGACCGGATGATCGACGCCCACGAGAACGGCCTGCTGCTGACCGCCGAGCAGCAGGCCACGCTCTTCGGCCCCGACTGGAATCCGGATTGGACCGCACAGGCCCGCAAGGAGTACGGAGACACGGCGCAGTGGCGGCAGTTCGCCGAGCGCTCGGCCTCGCGCCGCCCGGAGGAATGGCAGGCCGTCGCCGAAGCGGTCGCCGACCTCGACCGTGCCCTCGCCGAGGCGATGGACGCCGGCGTGGCCCCCGGCACCCCTGCGGCGAGCCGCCTCGTCGAGGGGCACCGCGAGGTCTTCGCCGCGTACTTCCCCCTCACCCGGCAGATGCAGGTCTGTCTCGCCCGCAGATACGAGGCCGATCCGGGGTTCGCCGCCCACTACGACGCCCTCCGCCCCGGCCTCGCCACCTGGTTCCGCGACCTGGTGGACACCGACGCCCGCGCCCACGGCATCGACCCCGACACGGCGAGCTGGGAGTGACCTCGATCTGGAACCCACTTCGCCTGCCACCCGGCCCCGACCGGCCCGCACCGGCGGGAGGTTGAGAGGATCCCGCGCATGGAGTTCGACGACACCGCCGCGATGCGCCGCCTCTGCGCCGAACGGCTCGGCGACGAGTCCGGGCGGCAGTTCACGGCCATGGCCCGCCGCGGCTTCCGGCTCGACCGTCCGACGGACGCGGCGCCTGCCACCGGACGCTGCCGGCTCGGCGGTCCGGCCCTGCTCGAACCGGACACCCCCTGGCCTGAGTACGGCGGCTTCCCGTTGTCCCTCCATGCCGTACTCGACACCGAAGCGCTCGCCCCCTGGCTCGGCGACGAACTGCCCACCCGTCCGGGCCTGCTCAACTTCTTCTGCTTCGATCCGGATGTGCCGTACGAGGAATACCGCCACCTGGAGCTGTTCGGCCCCGAGGCATGCCGGGTCCTGACCGCCGATCCGCTGCTCGCCGCCGAAGCGGCGGCACCCGAACCGGCCAACGCCTATCCGGACAGCCCCCTGCATGCCGCAGGGGTCACCATGCTCCCGGACTGCTGGGATCTCGCCGATGACGACATCGCCTACGACCCCGAGCAGCACTGGGGGCTCACCTCGCTCATCCTGACCGAGATGGCCGACCTCGACGGGAACACCGCCGGACGGCACCGTGCCTTCGGCTGGCCCGACACCTCGTACGCGTCAGACGTCACCGAACGCGACGCCGACGGCCCCGAGATCCACCTGCTTCAGCTCGCGGAGGACATGGATCTCGGCTGGGGCTGGGGCGACGCCGGAACCCTCTACTTCACGATCCCGGCCGGGGCCTTCGCGGCAGGCGACTTCCACCGGGCCGAGGCGAAGATCCGCTGCTGCTGAGGTCCATGACGAACGCCGCCCAGGTGTGCGCGGAGAACACCAGCGGCGCACGGTCGATGTCCTTGCTGTCACGCACCGGGACGATGCCGGGGAAGCCGTCTGCCACCTCCACGCAATCGCCGCCCTCCTTGTTGCTGTAGCTGCTTGCGCGCCAGCGCGCGCCGCTCAGATCGACCATGTCTGTAGCCTTCCGCTGCGTCAGCAATCATTCGTGCGGACATCGGCTCGGGCATCGAGTCCGCTCGCACTTGATCGTAGGCCCGAATGAACGACTCTACGTCGTCTGGATCTTCGAAGAGTTGCCCCTGATCCGATCCCTCGATGTAGGCCACCTCGGTACCGTCAGGCATGGTCAGCAGTGTCAGGGAACCGCCCAGCATGGGGTGTGCGCCAGACTCGAACGGGAGTACCTGTAGGGCGTACCGGTCGCAGGTACGGTGCAGCCCTTCCAATTGCTCACGCATCGTCCTGTCACCGCCGACCGGACGCGCGAGAACTGCCTCATCCACCACCACGCGCAGGGTGGGAGCATCGGGCTGCCGGAGGCGTCCCTGACGTGCCATCCGCAGTTCGACGCGTTCTTCGAGCATTCGCAGGCTTGTCAGCGTCCGTCCGACGCTGAGCACCGCCCGAGCGTAGGACTCTGTCTGAAGGAGTCCCGGGACAGCTTGCGCCGCGTACGTACGAATGGCGACTGCCCGAGCGGACAGCTCCATAAAGCGCCGGGACCAGTCCGGCAAGCTCTCCCGGTACACGTGCGGCCACAGGTCGACGAGCAGGCCGCCCGCGTCGAGGGCATCGTCGAGGGCGCGGGTCAGCTCCGCGGTGGGGCGGGCTCCGGAGGCGCATTCCAGTTGGGCGACCCGGCCGGGGCTGACGAACACGCGGGCGGCGAGGTCCCGCTGGGTCCAGCCGCGCTGTTCTCTGAGCCGTTTGAGGTGGACACCGTAGAGGGCCGCCATGCTGGACGACGGGTCGAGTGGAGTTTTGGCCATGGGCTCACCCCGGCTGGCTATTACGGAACGAGTAAAGCTGTCAGTGCTGTTGAGACTACGTCGCGTGACGCACTCTTGTTGCCGTGAGCCGGAAATTCCAGCGCGAGGACGATCCATGAACGACGGGCCGCAGGTGCCTGACTGCCAGGACTGCCAGGACTGCCAGGACTGTGCATGGTTCCGCACGATGATCAGGCGGGCGGTGTGGGACCCGCAGCCGCGTGCCGATCTGGAGGCGCTGTTCGCAGCGCATCTGCGCCGCAAACACGGCAGCGGCGACGGCGGCAGCGGGGGCGAGATGGGCGACGGGCCCGGACTGCGGAGCGTGTGACCGTGTGGTCCGAGGGCGACAGGGCGCGGGACGCGAAGACGGGCAAGCCGGGGACGGTGGTGCAGGTGACCGGCCCGGCACCGTTCATCTACCGGGTGCTGGTGGAGGAGGACGACACCGGCGGGCCGCCCATCATGATCTACCGTTACGGCGACCAGCTGCGCCGGGCCCGCGTCCGCACAGGGTCCACGTGACGGCACGCCGGGTCCACGTGACGACACGGCGCGACAAGCCCGCCCTGGTCCCGGTACGGCAGGGTCACTTCTTGTTCTTGCAGGAGACGCTCAGTGCGATGGCCATGACGATGCCGATGGAGATGACCGCGATGACGAGCGTGGGAGTGGACATAGGGACTCCTGGGAGATCGTTTGCATTCCGGGAATTCTCCCGTTCGTGTGATCCGGGGAGAACCGGTCGGCCGTGGCGGACCTCCGAAGTCACCATTCCGCCACATCGACCACGCGAGCAACGCGAGCCCCTTACGCCCTCCCCGTTCTGGGGCGCCCTCCCGGCCACTGCGGAGTGTTACTTTTTCACTCCCGCGAGTTGCCCCGCTGCGGCTGCGCAGCCTCGCGAGGGAACTCCGTGAGCCCACGACCGGTCGGCTCCAGGACAGTCTCCTGGCGCGCGGCCGGTGACCGCAGGTTGCAGGATGGATGTGAGACACAGTGACACCGCCTCGTGGGCCTGAGGAGGGCGATGTGGCGATGCCCGCCGACACCGCGGGTGACTGGGGCTTCTGCCTCCCGAGCCTGGCCTCTGCCGTACTGGACGAGGCCGGGAGAGTGGTGCACTGGTCGAGCGCGGCGGCGGCTCTCCTGGCGCTCGATGCGGATGAGGTCCTCGGCCGTCCGGCCACCGAGTTGCTCGCTCCGGGTGAGCACCCGGAGTGCACGCCCGACGGTCTGGCCCGCAGCGGAGAGGTGCGAGCCCGCCTGCGGCACGGCGGCGGGGGCGCGGTGGAGGTGTTCCTGCACGCGACCGAGGCGGCGGGTGAGGCCGGCGGGCTCGTCCTGCTGGGAGCGCCCGCGGAGTCCGCCACCGAGTGCGGGCAGGGAGTGGCGCTGCTGCGTGCTCTGCTGGCGCAGGACCACTTGGGGGTGGCGGTCCACGACGCCGCTCTGCGGGTACTCAGCGTCAACGAACCGGTCGGCGACATTCCGATGCCGAAGGTCTCCGTCGCCGGGCCCGCAGGGCCGGAGGAGTCCGGTGCGGAACCGTTCGAGGATCTGCTGCGCCAGGTGCTGGAGACCGGACGGCCGGTGATCGACGAGGAGCAGCACCTGTACGTGCACGGGGTGCGGCGCACGGTGGCCCACTCGGTGTTCCCGCTGGAGCACGCGCGGGGCCACCGCAGCGGTGTGCTGAGCATCTGGCGGGACACCACTGAGGAGGAGCGGGCACGTCGTCATCTGCATCTGCTGCACGAGTCCGCCATCCGGATCAGCGCGACACTCGACATCTCACAGGCCGCTCGCGATCTCGCGGACGTGCTGGTGCCGGGGCTGGGAGATTTCGCAGCGGTGGAGCTGGCCGAGGCCGTGCTGGTCGGGGACGAGCCGCCCAAGCTGCTCGGCGGCGGCTCCCAGCATCTCGTACGCGCCGCGGGGGCGACCGCCGACGGAGGCTGGCCCGAGGGCATGCTCCCGCCAGGAGCGGCGCTTCCGCCGCTCCGCGACGATGTCAATCTGCGCATGGTGCAGCGCGGCGAAGCCACCGTCACCGACTTGCGGGGCGCGATCGAGGCGGTCGGGGAGCAGCAGGCCGGGATGTTCATTCCGGACGGGGGCCACTCCCTCGCGGTGGTGCCGTTGTGGGCGCGCGGGCTGCTCCTGGGCCATGCGGCCGTGTGGCGCATCGACAACCCCGAACCCTTCTCCGAAGAGGAGCGGACCCTGTTGACGGCGATCTGCTCCCGGGCCGCTCTCACCCTGGACAATGCGCGCCGCTTCCAGCATGAGCACAGGGCGGCCGTCACGCTGCAACAGCGGCTTCTCCCCCAGGGGTCGACCGACTCCGTGGCGGTGGAGACCACCGGGAGCTACCGTCCCGCCCGGTCGGGCGGCGGCATCAGCGGCGACTGGTTCGACGTGATCCCGCTGCCGGGACTGCGGGTGGCGCTGGTGGTGGGCGATGTCATCGGGCACGGGCTGGCCGCGACCGCCGCGATGGGGCGGCTGCGGGCTGCCGTCCAGACCCTCGCCGCGATGGAACTGGATCCGGACGATCTCCTCCACCGGGTGGACGACCTGGTCGAGCAGCTCGCGGCCGAAGCCCGCCCCGAGCAGCAGGACACGGTCGGCGCAACTTGCCTCGTGGCCGTCTACGATCCGGTCCAGCGACGGTGCACCATGGCCAGCGCCGGACATCCCCCTCCCCTGCTGATCGCACCGGACGGCAGTGCACGGCTCGTCGAGGTCCCGCCCGGCCCGCCCCTGGGCGTGGGCGGCATGCCCTTCGAGACACGGTCGGTCGACGTGGAACCCGGCAGCATCCTCGCTCTCTACACCGACGGACTGCTCAAGCAGTACCACGGTGACGACCTGGACGCGGGTATGCGGCGGCTTGCGGACGCCTCCGGGGCTCTCCCGCCCTCCCAGCCGCTGGAGGAGATCAGTGCCAACCTGCTGGGGCACCAGGAGGATGACCATGCCGATGACATCGCCCTCCTGGTCGCCCGCACTCGCGCCGTCCCCAGGCGGGACACCGTCCTGTGGGAGTACCCGGCCGAGGCCGCCGCGGTGGGCGAGGCCCGCTCCGACGTCCTCGGCCAACTGGCCTCGTGGGGCCTGGACGAGACGGCGTTCACCACGGAACTGATCGTCAGCGAACTGGTCACCAACGCGGTGCGGTACGGCGGTGGGCCGGTTTCGGTGCGCCTGATCCGCGCGCCGCATGCGCTGATCTGTGAGGTCTCCGATGCGAGCAACACGCAGCCGCGGTTGCGCAGAGCGGAGGAGACCGACGAAGGCGGCCGTGGTCTCTGGCTCGTGGCCCAGATGGCCACCCGCTGGGGCAGCCGCTACCGGGCGAAGGGCAAGACCATCTGGACGGAACAGGCCTACGAGGGCCTGCCCTTCATGGGGTGAGCGCGTCCGCGGACGAGAGCTGGTCCCGTCAGGATTTCTTCGGGGCTGTCGCCTGGGTGAGGTCGTCCAGGGCGTCGGTGAGGAGTTCGGCCGTGCGCAGGGCCACCGGCGGCGGGTGGTCGGCCTCCTCCCACCAGCGGGCCAGGGCCCCGTGGACGGTCGTCCACTCCAGAGGTTCGCTCTCCCGGACGGCGGTGACGGCGGCGGACATGTCGGTGGCCACCGCCGCGGAGAAGTCGGCAGCCGTGCTGTCGGGGCGGGCGTCCGGGCCGGGGAGGTGGGCCTCCAGCAGCATGCAGGCGCGGCCCATGGTGACCAGTGCGGACTGGGCGTCGCCGGCGGAGCGGCGGGAGAGGCGGCCGCGGTGGCGGACGGGTTCGGCCTCGGCGCGGCTGAGGGTCTGCTCCCAGTTCTGCCGGGCCGCCCGGGTGTCCAGCAGCGCTTCGCGCACCTGGCGGGGTGCGCGTGCGGCGGGCTGCGCGAAGGCGTCGAGCACGGCGATGGCGTACCGGCCGGTGGCGGCCAGCCAGTCGGCGAGGCGGTCGCGCAGCAGCGGGGTGTGCCAGGCGGGGAAGAGCGCGTAGCTGAGCATGGCGAGCAGCCCTCCGAGCGCGGTGAGTCCGGCGCGTTCGTAGGCGGTCTGGTACCAGTCGGTGCCCAGGATGCCGAGCAGGAAGATCACATAGGCGCCGGTGCAGACGGAGGCGATGACGTATCCGGTGCTCAGCAGCAGGTAGAGGAAGCCGACGCTGAGCACGGCGAGCCCGGCGCTGAGGTAGGGGCCGGGTCCGGCCAGTGCCATCACGGTGCCCGCGATGGCGACGCCGACGAAGGTGCCCACGGCGCGGCCGATGCCGCGTTCGTAGGTGCGGGAGAAGTCCGGCCGCAGCACCATGACGGCGGTCAGCGGCACCCAGTAGCCGTGTGCGGGCGGCAGGGCTCTGCCGATCAGGAAGCCGACCGAGACGACGGCGCTGACGCGCAGCGCGTGCCGCAGGATCAGCGACTTCCAGTGGAGTTCGCGGCGCAGGGCGCGCAGGGCGACCGGCACCAGCCCGGCGAGGGTGGGCATGTACAGGTGGCGGTGGCGGGCGAGCGCGTGCCCGGCGGCGGGGGTGTGCTTGCCGCCGGCGGCCTTGCGGCGGGTGCTCTCGGCGTCCCGGGCCTCGGCCTCCTCGGCGGCCACCTCGTCCGGGTCGGGGCCGTAGGGGCCGTCCAGGCTGGCGTCCGCTTCGGGGTGCTGGTCGGGGAAGCCGCGGCGGCGGCCCTCGCGGTCGGCCACGTGCCAGGTGACGCGGGCCAGCACCCCGCCGCGGGTGACCTCCACGGGCTCCTGCGCCGCTTCCACCGCGTCGTCCGTGAGGGCGATGAGGCGCAGGGCAGCGCGCCGTGCGGGGCCGCTGAGGACGGGGCCGCTCTTGGGCACCTGGAGGACGTCCAGGGCCTGGTCGGGCAGCCGGACGCGTTGGCCGCGCCGGATGGCGCGCGCTGAGGCGTCCAGCACGGTCGCGGCGGCGGCCAGCAGTTCGCGTACCCGGTCCCGTTCGGGCCCCACCATCGGGGCGCCGCCGACCACCGGGTCGGCGAGGGAGGCCAGCACGGGGCGGAAGCGCTCGGCCATGGCCCGGTAGCCGTGCAACTGGCGCGGCCTGCGGCGGGCCTGACGCGGGGTGACGGCGGCGGCGCTGCGGGCCTGGATGAGCGGTTCGGGGTCGAAGGGCGCCATCGGGTCGTGCCGGAGCCGCCGCGCGTAGTCGGCGACGGCGGCCAGCGCGTCGGCGAGGGTGTCGCGGTGTGCGCCCCAGGGCCGTACGGGGAACAGCACGATCAGTCCGGCCTGCACCACGCCGCCCATGGCGATGAGCGCGGCGTGGTTGAGCGCGCCCAGGGTGCTGGTGGGCAGGTGGACGGTGATCAGCATCACGGAGATGTTGAAGGCGGCCACCACGCCGGAGGTGGGGCCGATGCCCCAGGCCATCCCGGCCAGGAAGGCCCACAGGGCCAGCAGCAGCACGAACGCCCAGGGCATGCCGATCAGCAGGTAGCCGAGGAAGGTGGAGACGGCCAGGCCGGTCGAGGCCGCCAGCGCCAGTACGGGCCGGGGCCGCCAGCTCCGCTGGAAGGTGGCGATACCGGAGGCGAAGGCGCCGAAGGCGCTGGAGACGGCCAGTTGCGGGGTGCCGATCAGCAGCGCCAGTCCGACGACCAGTCCGACACCGCACGCGCCGCGTACCGCGGTCAGCGGTGTCAGCGAGGCGCGCTCCACGCTGAGTCCGGAGCGCGCGGTGTCCTTCAGCGCCCGGAGCCAGGGCAGTGGTGCGGCCTTCAAGTACCCGAGCATGCGATCGACCCTACCGAAGGCGAACGTGCTGGTGACGCAGCCGGACGGGGCAGGGCGCCGCGCCGCACGGTGCCGGGTCCGGCCGCCGGGCGGCGGCCGGACCGGTTCCGCGAACTCCCGTCGGTACGGCGGGAGGTGGCCTCCGGGGCCGCAGGGGATACCGGGGAGGCGTCAGTGGTTGCTGGGGAAGCCGAGGTTGATGCCACCGCTGTCGGCGGGGTCGGGCCAGCGGGTGGTGACGACCTTGCCGCGGGTGTAGAACTGCACGCCGTCGTTGCCGTAGATGTGCAGGTCGCCGAAGAGGCTCTGCTTCCAGCCGCCGAAGGAGTGGTAGCCGACCGGGACCGGGATGGGCACGTTGACGCCCACCATTCCGGCCTCCACCTCCAGTTGGAAGCGGCGGGCCGCGCCGCCGTCCCGGGTGAAGACGGCGGCGCCGTTGCCCCACTTGCTGGCGTTGATCAGCGCGATGCCCTCGTCGTAGGTCTCGGCGCGCACCACGCACAGCACCGGGCCGAAGATCTCGTCGTCGTAGGCGGCCATGCCGGGCCGGACGTCGTCCAGCAGCGAGACGCCGAGGAAGAAACCCTCCGGGTGGTCCTCGACCCGGAAGCCGGTGCCGTCCACGACGACCTTCGCGCCCTGGTCGGCGGCGCCGGCCACGTAGGAGGCGACCTTGTCGCGGTGCTCGCGGGTGATGAGCGGGCCCATCTCGCTGGCCGGGTCGTCGCCGGGGCCGATGCGCAGCGCCGCGGCCCGCTCGGCGATCTTGGCGACCAGTTCGTCGCCGGTGCCTCCGACGGCGACGACGACGGAGACGGCCATGCACCGCTCGCCGGCCGAGCCGTAGGCGGCGTTGATGGCGTTGTCCGCCGCGTGGTCGAGGTCGGCGTCGGGCAGCACCATCATGTGGTTCTTGGCGCCGCCGAGGGCCTGCACCCGCTTGCCGTGGGCGGTGGCCTCGGCCTGGATGTGCCGGGCGATGGGGGTGGAGCCGACGAAGGAGACGGCGGCCACGTCCGGGTGGGACAGCAGCCGGTCGACGGCCGTCCTGTCGCCGTTGACGACGTTGAGCACGCCGGCGGGCAGCCCGGCCTCGGCGGCGAGTTCGGCGAGCCGGTAGCCGGCCGAGGGGTCCTTCTCGCTGGGCTTGAGGACGAAGGTGTTCCCGCAGGCGACGGCCAGCGGGAACATCCACATCGGCACCATCGCGGGGAAGTTGAACGGGGTGATGCCCGCCACCACGCCGACCGGCTGCCGGATGGAGGAGACGTCCACCCGGGTGGAGACCTGGGTGGACAGCTCGCCCTTGAGCTTCTCGGGGATGCCGCAGGCCAGCTCCAGGATCTCCATGCCGCGGGCGACCTCGCCCAGCGCGTCGGAGTGCACCTTGCCGTGCTCGGCCGTGATCAGCGCGGCGATCTCGTCGCGCCGCGCGTCCAGCAGCTCGCGGTACTTGAACAGGAAGGCGGTGCGCCGGGCCAGCGAGGACTGCGACCACTCGGGGTAGGCCGCGGCCGCGGCGGCGACCGCCGCGTCCACCTCCTGGACGGAGGCGAGCGCGACCTGGGTGGGCTGCGCGCCCGTGGCGGGGTTGTAGACGGGGCCGACGTTGCCGGAGGCGGACTCCACCGACTCGTTGCCGATCCAGTGGCCGAGGGTCTTCATGGGGACGGGACCTTTCGTGGTGCGGATGAGGGAGCAGGGGCGCGGGTGCCGCGGCGCGGGCACCGGCGCCGAGGCACGGTCACAGATACCGCCTCCGGTCGGCGCGTTGCCGTTCGTACTCCGTGCGGGCCCGGCGCGCGGCCGGACGCTGCGAGGTCTCGGCGACGGCGACGTCCCACCACGCCTGCGGCCCGGGGGCGGGGACCGCCGGGTCCGGGTCGGTCTCGACGTAGACGCAGGTGGGCCGCTCGGACGCGCGCGCCGCGGCCAGCGCCTCGCGGAGCTCGTCGCAGGTGGCGGCCCGGTGCACCACCATGCCGAGCGAGGCGGCGTTGGCGGCCAGGTCGACGGGGAGCGGCGCGCCGGTGTAGCCGCCGTCCGCGTCCCGGAACCGGTAGGCGGTGCCGAAGCGTTCGCCGCCGGCCTGCTCGGACAGGCCGCCGATGGAGGCGTAGCCGTGGTTCTGCACCAGGACGACGTTGATGTTGATGCCCTCCTGGACCGCGGTGACGAGCTCGGTGGGCAGCATCAGATACGTGCCGTCGCCCACCAGCGCCCACACCGGGCACTCCGGTGCCGCCAGCCGGACGCCGAGCGCCGCGGGGATCTCGTAGCCCATGCAGGAGAAGCCGTACTCGACGTGGTACTGGCGCGGGGAGCGGGCCCGCCACAGCTTGTGCAGGTCCCCGGGCATCGACCCGGCGGCGTTGATGACGACGTCCTCGTCCCCGACGACGGAGTCCAGGGCACCGAGCACCTGGGTCTGGGAGGGCCGCGCCGGCGCGTCGGACGGGTGCGGTGCGAACGCCTCCGCGACGGTGCGCTCCCAAGCCTGCCTGCCGCGCCCGTACTCGGCCTCGTAGTCGGGCGAGACCCGGTGCCCGCGCAGCGCGCCGGTCAGCGCCTCCAGCGCGGCGCGCGCGTCGGCGACGACGGCGGTCGCACCGAGCTTGTGCCCGTCGAAAGCCGTGATGTTGAGGTTGAGGAAGCGCGCGGTGGACGGGAAGAGGGTGTGGGAGGCGGTGGTGAAGTCGGTGTACCGGGTGCCGACCCCGATCACCAGGTCGGCGGTGCGGGCCAACTCGTCGGCGACGGCGGTGCCGGTGTGGCCGACGCCGCCCACCTCGCAGGGGTGGTCGTGCCGCAGTGAGCCCTTGCCCGCCTGGGTGGCGGCCACCGGGATGCCGGTCACATCGGCGAAGGCCCGCAGCGCGTCCTCGGCCTCGCTGTGGTGGACGCCGCCGCCCGCGATCAGCAGCGGCCGCCGGGCGCCGCGGACGGCCTCGGCCGCCGCGGCGAGCGCCTCGGGTTCGGGGACCGGGCGCGGCACCCGCCAGACGCGCTCGGCGAAGAACTCCTCGGGCCAGTCGTACGCCTCGGTCTGCACGTCCTGCGGCAGCGCGAGGGTGACGGCGCCGGTCTCGGCGGGGTCGGCGAGCACCCGCACGGCCTGGAGCGCGGCCGGGATCAGCGCCTCGGGCCGCAGCACCCGGTCGAAGTAGCGGGAGACGGGGCGCAGCACGTCGTTGACCGAGACGTCGCCCGCGTAGGGCACCTCCAGCTGCTGGAGGACCGGGTCGGGGGCGCGGCCGGCGAAGACGTCGCCGGGCAGCAGCAGGACGGGCAGCCGGTTGACGGTGGCCAGCGCGGCGCCGGTGGTCAGGTTGGTGGCCCCGGGGCCGATGGAGGTGGTGACGGCCTGCGCCGAGAGGCGGTTGCGCTGGCGGGCGAAGCCGACGGCGGCGTGCACCATCGCCTGTTCGTTGCGGCCCTGGTGGAAGGGGAGCGGCGCTTCTTTCGCGGACCAGCCCTGTCCGCTCTCCACGAGCGCCTGGCCGAGCCCGGCGACGTTGCCGTGTCCGAAGATGCCCCAGCAGGCGTCGATCAGCCGGTGCCGCTGCCCGTCGCGTTCGGTGTGCTGTGCGGCGAGGAAGCGCACGAGGGCCTGTGCGACGGTCAGCCTGACGGTCGTCATCGCTCGCCCTCCTCGTTCTGCGTACCACCGCGCGATTCTGCGGAATCCTTCGCTTCATACAGGGGAAGCCTTGGATCCATAGGCGATTCGCTCCAGGCGCCACGAATCCACGCGTGATCTGGATGGTCGCAGATATGCCACGCGCGATCCACCCCCGGGCCCGCCATCACGTTCAGGTAGTACATGTCGTGACCCGGCGCCGCCATGGAGGGCCCGTGCCAGCCGTCCGGGATGAGCACCGCGTCCCCGCCGCGCACCTCGGCCAGCACGTCGGTGCCCCGGCCGCGGCCGCTGGGGGACACCCGCTGGTAGCCCAGACCCTCGGTGGAGCCGTGCGGGGCGATCTCGTAGTAGTAGATCTCCTCCAGCGCGCTCTCCGCTCCGGCCCGCTCCTCGTCGTGCTTGTGCGGCGGGTAGGAGGACCAGTTCCCGCCCGGGGTGAGGACTTCGACGGCGATGAGCCGGTCGGCCTCGAACACGTCCGCTGCAGCGAAGTTGTTCACCTGCCGCGAGCAGGTGCCGCTGCCGCGCAGTTCCACGGGCACGTCCCCGGCGGCGCCGTAGCGCACCGGCAGCCGCCGCTCGCAGCGCGCCCCGGTGAGCGCGAATCGGCCGCCCGCCGCGCTGCTGATCTCCACCTCGGTGTCGCGCGGGACATAGGCGAAGTCGCTGACGGCGGCGAAGACGCTCTCCCGTCCGCGCAGTTCCAGGGTGTGCCCGTCGGCCCGCACGGTGCAGCCGCCGCTGAGCGGCAGCACGATCCACTCGCTCGGCCCGGTCGCGAACGTGTGCCCGGCGCCGGGGGCCAGTTCCAGCACCCGCAGCGACGAGTAGCCCCACTCCGCGCTCTCCGGGCTGACGGCGAGCGTGTACGGGCCCGAGGCGGCGCTGCCCGCCCGCAGATGGAAACCCGAGCTGGTGTCTGTCATCTCCTTGCAGCCCCTTTCAGAGCAGTCCGACGGCGGTGTCCACGGCCGAGCCGACGTCGCCGCCGGCCGGATAGAGCAGGGAGCGCCCGACGACCAGTCCGCGCACGGTCGGCAGGCTGAGGGCCTTGCGCCACTTCTCGTAGGCGCCCTCCTGGTCGCCGTGCACCTCTCCGCCGAGCAGCACGACGGGCAGCGTGGAGGCCCCGCACACCCACGCCATGTCCTCCGGGTCGTCGGTGACCGGCAGTTTGAGCCAGGTGTAGGCGGAGGTGCCGCCCAGTCCGGAGGCGATGGCGACCGAGCGGGCGACGGCGGGGCCGCCGAGGTCGTTGACCACCCTGCCGCCGCTGCGGGTGCTCAGGAACGGCTCCACGAAGACCGGCAGCCGATGCGCCGCCATGTCGTCGACGGCACGGGCCGCGGAGTGCAGCGTGCGCAGCGAGCCGGGGTCCTGGAGGTCGATCCGCAACAGCAGCTTGCCGCCGTCGAAGCGGGCCCGTGCCAGGTCCTCGGCGCGGTGCCCGGTGAAGCGGTCGTCCAGCTCGAAGGAGGCGCCCGCCAGTCCGCCGCGGTTCATCGAGCCGAGCACCACCTTGTCCTCCAGGGCGCCCAGCAGCAGCAGGTCCTCCAGGATGTCCGCGGAGGCCAGCACCCCGTCGACTCCGGGCCGGGAGAGCGCCAGGACGAGGCGCTCCAGCAGGTCGGCACGGTCGGCCATGGCCAGCTCGTCGCCGCCGACGCCCAGCGCGCCGCGGGCGGGGTGGTCAGCGGCGACGATCATCAGCCGGGAACCGTCCCGCACCAGCGGCCGGCGCCTGCGGCGCGCCGCCGCCTCGGCGATGGCCTCCGGATGCCGGGTCCGCAGGGCCGCCAGCTCGGAGATGCTGACACTGCTGGGGGTCAAGGGTGACTCTCTTTCGGGCGTCGGGGTGCGGGACGGGCGCGGGGCAACTCGCCGTCGTGCCGCCGGGGGACGCGCGGGGACGGCGGCCCGGTGGCCGTCAGGCGCGCAGCAACTCCTCGACCTCGGCTGCGGCGGGCATGGCGGAGGAACAGGCCAGTCGGGAGGCGACGAGGGCGCCGGCGGCGTTGGCGTACCGCATCGTGTACTGCGGCTCCCAGCCGGAGAGCAGCCCGTGGCAGAGGGCGCCCCCGAACGCGTCGCCCGCACCGAGGCCGTTGACGACCTCCACCGGGTGCGGGGGCACCTCGACGGCGGTGCCGTCCGCGTGCACGGCCAGCACCCCCTTCGGACCCTGCTTGACGACGGCCAATTCGACGCCCGCCGCGAGCAGCGCTTCGGCGCAGGCGTGCGGCTCGCGGACGCCGGTGGCGACCTCGCACTCGGCGAGGTTGCCGACGGCGACGGTGGCGTGCGCGAGGGCCTGCCGGTAGTGGGGCCGCGCCTGTTCGGCCGCCTCCTCCCCGGTGAGCGGGCCGGCCGCGCCCGCGCCCCAGAACATCGGCCGCCAGTCCAGGTCGAGGACGGTGGCGACCGTGTCGTCGCGGCCGGGCGCCCGGGCGGCGAGCGCGGCGAGAGTGGCGGCCCGGCTGGGCTCCGCGCACAGCCCGGTGCCGGTCGCCCAGAAGACGGCGGCGCCGGTGACACCCGCCAGGTCGAGCTCCCCGGTGCGGATCTCCAGGTCGGGCGCCTTGGGTTGGCGGTAGAAGTAGAGCGGGAAGTCGTCCGGCGGGAAGATCTCGCAGAACGTCACCGGGGTGGGGTACTGGGCCACGGGCGTCACCCATCGGTCGTCCACGCCGAAGCCGCGCAGCGCCTCGTGGCAGTAGACGCCGAACGGGTCGTCGCCGGTGCGGGTGATGACCGCGGCGGAGCGGCCCAGCCGCGCCGCGGCGACGGCCACGTTGGTGGCCGAGCCGCCGAGGAACTTGCCGAAGCTCTCCACGTGCTGGAGCGGGACGCCGGTCTGGAGGGGGTAGAGGTCCACCCCGATGCGGCCCATGGTCAGCACGTCGTGCGGCATGTCCGGATCGTGCGGCGCGCGCGGCTGCGGCTCGGTCATCTCTCCGGTGCCTCTCTTCCCTCGCCGGTCGGCTGGTGGCCCGCGGTGTGCGCAGGTGCCCGGCTCATCGTCCGTCGCGGTGCCGACCAGTGTCAATAATTTGTCCTTACATATTGACGTCGAGGCGAACGGAAGGGTTGCGCACCGAAGCCCGGCGCGACGGCCGGTCAGCTTCGGCAGGATGAAGCGTTGTCCTGACAAACTCTTGACCTGACTCCTGCGGACCGGATTGGCTCTGTGCCATGACTGGCACTTCCGCCCCCTCCCCCTCCCTCGACCGCATCCGGGTCGGCTCGGCACCCGACTCCTGGGGCGTGTGGTTTCCCGACGACCCTCAGCAGGTGCCCTGGCAGCGCTTCCTGGACGAGGTGGCGCAGGCGGGCTACCACTGGATCGAACTCGGCCCCTACGGCTACCTGCCGACCGATCCGGCCCGGCTGGCCGACGAGGTCACCGCCCGCAACCTGAGAGTCTCCGCGGGCACGGTCTTCACCTCCCTGCACCGGGGACCCGACGTCTGGGACGAGACCTGGGCCCACGTCTCCCAGGTCGCCGAACTCACCCGCGCCATGGGAGCCGGCCACCTCGTCGTGATCCCGTCCTTCTGGCGCGACGACCGGACGGCCGAACTGATCGAACCCGCCGAGCTGACCGCCGGGCAGTGGCGCCACCTCGCCGAGGGCACCGAACGGCTGGCGCGGGAGGTCGGCGAGAAGTACGGGCTGCGCATCGCCGTGCATCCGCACGCCGACACCCACATCGACACCGAGGAGCATGTCGTCCGCTTCCTCGACGCCACCGACTCCGGACTGGTCAACCTCTGCCTGGACACCGGGCACTACGCCTACTGCGGCGGCGACAGCGTCGAGCTGATCGAGCGCTACGGTGAGCGGATCGACTACCTGCACCTCAAGCAGGTGGACCCGGAGATCCTCGCCGACGTCGTCCGCGAGGAGACCCCCTTCGGACCCGCGGTGCGCCGCGGGGTGATGTGTGAACCCCCCGGGGGTGTGCCGGAGCTGGAGCCTGTCCTGACCGCGGCCCAGAACCTGGGCGTGGACCTGTTCGCCATCGTCGAGCAGGACATGTACCCGTGCCCGCCGGACCAGCCCTTCCCCATCGCCGAACGCACCCGCCGATTCCTCCGCAGCTGCGGGGCATAGCACCGGACGACAGCCGCGTCACCAATGTCACCGTTTCACGGGTTCGGTGTCACAGCGCCGCACAGCGCCCGGCCCAGGGTCACTCTCCGTCGTTCACCAGGCACAGGCTGAGTGATCACCAGTCACCCTGGGAGGTGCGAGAGATGGCCGACCGAACCCTCTGGTCGTACAAGGAGATCGCCGCGCACATCAGCGTGCGACCGGACACCGTGCGCTCCTACCGGAAACACGGCCTGCTACCGCAACCCGACCTCGTGGAAGGAGGCAGGCCGTACTGGTACGCGGACACCATCCGCGACTGGGTGACCCGGAGGCCGGGGCACCGCGGCGGCCACTGACGCGGCCCCGGCCGCCACTTCGGGCGCGCCGCCCGGAGCACCATCACCCCGGGGCGGCACCACAGGTGCCGCCCCGGCCGACGTCCGGGGCCCCGCCAGGGGAGCAGGACGGGACGGCGGCGGACCCGGCGGGAGCTCGGGCCGGTGCGGCCCCGGCCGGGCGGGGGCCCGACGCCGCAGCAGCCGCTGCACCACCCCGGCGGCTCCGGCCAGCACCGCCGAGGCGCCGATTCCGACGAGCGCACCGGACAGCGTCCCGGCGAGCGCCCGTCCGCCCCAGTAGCCGACTCCGACCGAGTAGACCGCCCAGAGCAGTTCCGCCAGGCCGGAGCCGAGCAGGAAGCGGCGTACCGGATAGCCGACCGCTCCGGTGGCCAGCCCGCCGATGACCCGTCCGCTGGGCAGGAAGCGGACGGCGATCACGAACGGCACCCCGTACCGGCCGACGCGCTGCTGCGTCCACTCCAGCGCGGCCCGGCGGCGGCCACGGGAGAGTCGACGGCGGAGCCGCGCCCCGGTGCGCCGCCCGAGCCCGTACATCAGCGCGTCCCCGGCCAGGGCGCTGCCCGCCACGGTCAGCAGCAGCAGCGGCAGCGGGATCCGGCCCGCCGCCGCCAGCGCCCCGGCCGCCGCGATCAGCGCGGAGTTGGGCACCAGCGGCGGCAGGGTCGTCAGACCCACCACGGCGAGCGTCATCAGCAGCGCGCCCTCCACGCCGACCACCTGCCTTCCGCCGAGCACCCACGGCGGGCGTGCCCCTGCCGGACGCGGCTCCCGGCGGCTCCGACCGCCGGGAGCCCGAGCGGCTCCGGGAGCACGCTTTGGTGGATACCCTGCGGGGGTATATCGTCTGTTCCGCGGACACCGCCGGGAGGGCCGACCCTCCGACGCTGCCCGTGCGGGAGCCCGCGCCGGGTTCCCGAGGAGACATGCGTACCGAGAGTTGAGGAGCGGGTCATGAGCAGCGTCACGACCACCTACAAGGTTTCCGGAATGACCTGCGGCCACTGCGAGGGAGCGGTCTCCGAGGAGATCTCCCGGATCGAGGGCGTCTCGGCAGTGCGGGCCGTGGCCGCCTCCGGCGAGGTCGCCGTCACCTCCTCCGGCGAACTGGACGACACCGCCGTGCGCGACGCCGTCGACGAGGCCGGGTACGAGCTGGTGGGCCGGGCCTGACAACGGCCGGGCACCGGCTCGCGGGCATCGGCCTGTCTCCAGTATCGACCCGCAGCGCGCCCGGCGCAGTACGGCCGTCAGACAGCTCCGCACCGTCGGACAGCCCGGCACTCCGAACGGCAGAAAGCGCCCCGCCGACCAGGTCCCCCCACGGGCCCGTCGACGGGGCGCTTCCGATTCCCGGTCATGGATTCCCCCCACGGGATCCTGGCCGGGCGCCTCTGGGTGCCCGTGCTGCGGGAGGGCCGCTCAAGCTCCCCGCGCACGTTCACCGTTTCTTCACTCCCCATCGGTCCCCCAAGACAGATGTGAAGCAGCGGCGAAGGCTCCGCCGGGAGGCCGACGCCACCCGGTTAGACCTACGAGCCCCGCTTATGGTTACCCCCTAATTTCTGTGACCTACGTCTCTTCGTCAATCCGCACAAACGGAAGGCCCCAATCCGTTCGGACTGGGGCCTTCCGTTTGTGCCGGGGGCGGGAGCTGGATGTGTACGCCTCCGCGGCTCAGCGCGCCTCGACCGGAACGTAGTCGCGCTCGACGATGCCGGTGTAGATCTGCCGCGGGCGGCCGATCCGCGAATTCGGCTCCTTGATCATCTCGTGCCACTGGGCGATCCAGCCCGGCAGCCGGCCGAGCGCGAACAGCACCGTGAACATGCTGGTCGGGAAGCCCATGGCGCGGTAGATCAGGCCGGTGTAGAAGTCCACATTCGGGTAGAGCTTGCGCTCGACGAAGTAGTCGTCGGAGAGGGCGTGCTCCTCCAGGCGGAGCGCGATGTCCAGCAGCTCGTCGCTCTTGCCCAGCGCGGAGAGCACATCGTGGGCGGCCGACTTGATGATCTTCGCCCGGGGGTCGAAGTTCTTGTAGACGCGGTGGCCGAAGCCCATGAGCTTGACGCCGTCTTCCTTGTTCTTCACCTTGCGGATGAAGGTGTCGACGTCGCCGCCCGAGGCCTGGATGCCCTGGAGCATCTCCAGCACGCTCTGGTTGGCGCCGCCGTGCAGCGGACCCCAGAGGGCGTTGATACCGGCCGAGATCGAGGCGAACATGTTCGCCTGCGAGGAGCCGACCAGGCGCACCGTGGAGGTCGAGCAGTTCTGCTCGTGGTCCGCGTGCAGGATCAGCAGCTTGTCCAGGGCGTTGACCACGACCGGGTCCAGCGCGTACTCCTGCGCCGGGACCGAGAAGGTCATCCGCAGGAAGTTCTCCACGTAGCCGAGATCGTTGCTCGGATACACGACCGGATGGCCGATCGCCTTCTTGTACGCGTAGGCGGCGATCGTGGGCAGCTTGGCCAGCAGCCTTATGGTCGAGAGGTGCCGCTGCTCCTCGTCGAAGGGGTTGTGGCTGTCCTGGTAGAACGTCGACAGCGCGCTGACCACCGAGGAGAGCATCGCCATCGGGTGCGCGTCGCGCGGGAAGCCGTCGTAGAACCGCTTGACGTCCTCGTGCAGCAGGGTGTGCTGGGTGATCTCGTTCTTGAACCCGCTCAGCTCGTCGACGGTGGGCAGCTCGCCGTTGATGAGCAGGTACGCCGTCTCCAGGAAGGTGCCGCGCTCGGCGAGCTGCTCGATCGGATAGCCGCGGTAGCGCAGGATGCCCTGCTCACCGTCGAGGAAGGTGATGCCGGATTTGTAGGCGGCGGTGTTGCCGTATCCCGAGTCCAGGGTCACCAGACCGGTCTGGGCGCGCAGCTTGCCGATGTCGAAGCCACGGTCGCCCACCGTGCTGTCGACGATCGGGTAGCTGTACTCGCCGTCCCCGTAGCGGAGTACTACGGAGTTCTCGCTGTCGCGGTGTTCGCTCACGTCATCCCTCACCGACGTAGTGCCTCTTCTTCGAGGTGCCCTGACTCTTTCCACTCTCCCTTATCCAGCGCTGTGCGGTGCACTGGGGGTCAGCCAGAGGGCTCCATGGTGGCACGCAGTGCCGTCCATCTGAACATCCTGCACCCTCTTGGCCGTCATGGTCACCCCCCGGCACCCATCCCGCCTCCCGGAACCGGCGCGGAGGCGCGCAGCCGGTGGTCGAGCGCCGTGCACCGGCGCCCCGCCGAGGCGGTGCGGACCGCCTGTCCGAGGGCTCTGCGGGACCCCACCAGCACCACCAGCCGCTTGGCTCTCGTCACGGCCGTGTAGAGCAGATTCCGCTGGAGCATCATCCAGGCACCCGTGGTGACCGGGATCACTACTGCCGGGTACTCGCTGCCCTGCGAGCGGTGGATGGTCATCGCGTAGGCGTGGGACAGCTCGTCCAGCTCGTCGAAGTCGTACCCGACCTCCTCGTCCTCGTCCGTCAGCACGGTGAGCCGGTGGTCGTCCGGGTGCAGCGCGGTGACCACCCCGACGGTGCCGTTGAAGACGCCGTTCGCCCCCTTCTCGTAGTTGTTGCGGATCTGGGTGACCTTGTCGCCCACCCGGAAGACCCGGCCGCCGAACCGCTTCTCCGGCAGGTCGGGCCGAGCCGGGGTGACGGCCTGCTGGAGCAGACCGTTCAGCGCCCCGGCGCCGGCCGGGCCGCGGTGCATGGGCGCGAGCACCTGCACATCGCGGCGCGGATCCAGCCCGAACTTCGCCGGGACGCGCCGGGCCGCCACGTCCACCGTCAGCAGCCCGGCGGCCTCGGTGTCCTCCTCCACGAAGAGGAAGAAGTCCGACAGGCCCCGGGTGAGCGGAGGGGTGCCGGAGTTGATGCGGTGCGCGTTGGTCACCACACCGGACTGCTGGGCCTGGCGGAAGATCCGGCGCAGCCGCACCGCCGGGACCGGTCCGCCCTCGGCCAGCAGGTCGCGCAGCACCTCACCGGCGCCCACCGAGGGGAGCTGATCCACATCCCCGACGAGCAGCAGATGCGCGCCGGGCGGGACTGCCTTGACCAGTTTGTTGGCGAGCAGCAGATCGAGCATGGACGCCTCGTCGACCACCACGAGGTCGGCCTCCAGCGGGCGGTCCCGGTCGTAGGCCGCGTCCCCGCCGGGCTTCAACTCCAGCAGCCGGTGGACCGTGGACGCCTCGGCCCCGGTCAGCTCCGCCAGCCGCTTGGCGGCCCGGCCGGTGGGCGCGGCGAGCACCACCCGGGCCCCCTTGGCCCGGGCCAGCTCGACGACCGAACGCACGGTGAAGGACTTGCCGCACCCCGGCCCCCCGGTCAGCACCGCGACCCGGCTGGTGAGCGCGAGCCGCACCGCCTCCTCCTGCTCGGGCGCCAGCCGGGCGCCCGTGCGCCGGGCCAGCCAGCCGAGCGCCGCCTCCCAGTCGACGTCCTGGAACCACGGCAGCCGGTCCTCGGGGGTGCGCGCCAACCGCTTGAGCTGCGCTGCCAGGGCGACCTCGGCGCGCTGGAAGGGAACGAGGTAGACGGCGGTCAGGCTGTGCTCCGGCTGCTCCGGGTCGGGCACCGGTTCGCGGACGACCCCGCCCTCCTCGTCCGCCGCGAGCTCGCCGAGGCAGTCGATGACCAGCCCCGTGTCCACCTGGAGGAGCTTGATTGCCTCGGTGATGAGCCGCTCCTCGGGCAGATAGCAGTGGCCCTGGTCGGAGGATTGCGAAAGGGTGTGCCGCAGGCCCGCCTTGACCCGTTCCGGACTGTCGTGCGGGATGCCGACCGCCTGCGCGATGCGGTCGGCGGTCAGGAAGCCGATGCCCCACACGTCGGCCGCCAGCCGGTAGGGGTTGCCGCGGACCACGGAGATGGACGCGTCGCCGTACTGCTTGTAGATGCGCACCGCGATGGAGGTGGAGACGCCCACGCCCTGGAGGAAAACCATCACTTCCTTGATCGCCTTCTGCTCCTCCCAGGCCGCGGCGATCAGTCCGGTGCGCTTGGGGCCGAGGCCGGGCACCTCGATGAGCCTGCCCGCGTCGGCCTCGATGACCTCCAGCGTGTCGACGCCGAAGTGGCTGACGATCCGGTCCGCGATGCGCGGCCCGACGCCCTTGACCAGGCCGGAGCCCAGATAGCGCCGGATGCCCTGGACGGTGGCCGGTAGCACCGTGACGTAGTTGTCCACATGGAATTGACGTCCGTACTGCGGGTGGGAGCCCCAGCGGCCCTCCATGCGCAGCGACTCGCCCGCCTGGGCGCCGAGCAACGCACCCACGACGGTGAGCAGTTCGCCACCGCCGCGGCCGGCGTCGACCCGGGCCACGGTGTACCCGTTGTCCTCATTGGCGTAGGTGATGCGCTCTAGTACCCCTTCGAGCACCGCAGGCTGGAACGTCATGTCACCGACGGTAGCCTTGCGGACCGACACCGGGGCAGCCCTGTGGACAACTCCGCGCCCCCTCCCCGCCCCTCCCGGAACTGTCCGCACGGCCACCGCAGTTACGTCTGCACGCGCATCATCACGATCGTGCATCGTCGATGTCCTCAGCTTGCATCACCATGCGCACATCACTTTCCATTACCGATGTAATCGTTTCCATGCGCGGTGCGGCGCCTCCTGGTACGCCCGTGCGCACCGGGAGCACTTCGCACCGTTCCGGACCGGGCCAGCACGGCCCCCCGCTCCCGGAACCCCGACCGCTCTTCCCCTCCCCCGCCTGATGCCGCGCCGACGCGGCGTCCCTCACCTCTGGAACACGGCACGGCAATGGCAGGCATCAAGGACGTCGCAGCCCGCGCGGGCGTCTCCGTGGCCACGGTCTCGCGCGTCCTCAACGACCACAGCGGGGTCCGCGAGGAGACCCGCGCCCGGGTGCTGTCCGCCGTCTCGGAGCTGAGCTACCGGCCCAACACGCTGGCCAGGTCGCTGCGTACCGACCAGACCCGCACCCTGGGGCTGGTCATCAGCGACGTGCTGAATCCTTTCTTCACGGAGCTGGCCCGCGCGGTCGAGGACGCGGCCCGCAACCGGGGCTACAGCGTGATCATCGGCAACGCCGACGAACAGCTCACGCTCCAGGACCACCACGTGCGCACCCTGCTGGACCGCCGGATCGACGGACTGCTCGTCTCCCCCGCCGACGGCGACTCCCTCGCACTGCGCGAGGCCGCACTGCTCGGCATCCCCATGGTCTTCGTCGACCGCTGGATCGAGGGACTCGACGTACCCCTGGTACGCGCCGACGGGCGGCCCGCGGTTCACGATCTCGTCGCCCATCTGTACGCGCTCGGACACCGGCGGCTGGCTATCATCACCGGGCCCGTGGCCAGCACCACCAGCAACGAGAGGGTGGACGCCTTCCGTTCGGCGCTGCACGCGCACGGCCTTCCGTTGCCCGAGAGTCTCATCGGACAGGGCGACTTCCAGACCGCGAGCGGGCGGCGGGCGACGGACGCGTTCTTCGCCCTCCCGGAGCCACCGGACGCGATCTTCGCGACCGACAACCTGATGGCGCTCGGCGTCATGGAGCAGCTCCGCACCCTCGGGATGCGGGTCCCGCACGACGTGTCGCTCGCCGCCTTCGACGACATCCCGTGGTTCCTGCACACCGACCCCCCGATCACCGCCATCGCCCAACCCACCCAGGAACTGGGCCACCGCGCGGTCGCCGCACTGACCGACCTGGTGGAGGGCCGGAGCGCCGGTTCCGTCACGCTCTCCGCCCACCTCACAGCGCGCCGCTCCTGCGGCGAAGACGAAAGGACGCGTCGTTGACCACCCCAGACCCGCCCCCGGCACGGGAACTGCTGCGCACGGAAGGCATCCGCAAGACCTTCCCCGGCGTGGTCGCGCTCGACGGTGTCGACTTCGACCTGCGCGCCGGTGAAGTGCACGTCCTGCTGGGCGAGAACGGCGCCGGCAAGAGCACGCTGATCAAGGTGCTCTCCGGTACCTACCGCCCGGACGAGGGGCGGGTGCTCTGCGACGGCCGAACCGTACGGATCGCCGACGCCGAGGCCGCCGAGAAGCTCGGCATCGCCACCATCCACCAGGAGTTCAACCTGGTGCCGCACCTGTCCGTCGCGGAGAACATCTTCCTGGGGCGGCAGCCGCGCCGCCTGGGCCTCGTGGACCGCAGGAAGATGGAGGCGGACGCGAAGGTGCTGCTGGACCGGGTCGGGATCACCGCCTCGCCGCGCACCCCGGTGGGCAGGCTCGGCATCGCCGGCCGGCAGATGGTCGAGATCGCCAAGGCGCTCAGCCTGCGCACCCGCATCCTGATCATGGACGAGCCGACCGCAGTGCTCACCGCCGAAGAGGTCAACCGCCTGTTCACCATCGTCCGCAAGCTGCGGGCCGAGGGCGTGGGCGTCGTCTTCATCACCCACCACCTGGAGGAGATCCCCGCCATCGGCGACCGGGTCACGGTGCTGCGGGACGGCCGCAGCGTCGGCCAGGTCCCGGCCGGCACCGGGCAGGAGGAGCTGGTGCGGCTGATGGTGGGCCGCAGCATCGAGCAGCAGTACCCGCGCCAGGCCGCACCGGCCCAGGGCGCCGGCGCCGGGTCCGCCGCCCCGCTGCTGCGGGTGACCGGGCTGCGCAGGCAGGGCGCGTTCGACAACGTCTCCTTCGAGGTGCGCGCCGGCGAGGTCGTCGGCATCGCCGGGCTGGTCGGCGCGGGCCGCACCGAGGTGGCGCGGGCCGTCTTCGGCGCCGACCGCTACGACGCCGGCCGCGTCGAGGTCGCCGGCAAGCGGCTGCCCGGCGGCGACGTGTGGGCCTCGCACGCGGCCGGGCTGGGGCTGGTCCCCGAGGACCGCAAGGGGCAGGGCCTGCTGCCGGACGCCTCGGTCTCGGAGAACCTCGGCCTGGTCACCCTCCGCGAGGCGAGCAAGGGCGGCCTGGTGGACCGGGCGGGGCAGCGCAGGGCGGCGTCCCGGATCGCCGAGCGGCTCGGGGTGCGGATGGCCGGCCTGGACCAGCACGTGCGCACGCTCTCCGGCGGCAACCAGCAGAAAGTCGTGATCGGCAAGTGGCTGCTCGCCAACAGCCGCGTGCTGATCCTCGACGAACCGACCCGCGGCATCGACGTGGGCGCGAAGGTCGAGATCTACCAGCTCGTCAACGAGCTGACGGCCTCCGGCCACGCGGTGCTGATGATTTCCAGCGACCTCCCCGAGGTGCTGGGCATGAGCGATCGGGTCCTGGTGATGTCCCAGGGCCGGATCGCCGGTGAACTGACCGCGCGGGAAGCGACCCAGGACGCCGTCATGGCCCTGGCCGTCGGCACCTCCGCGCCAGGAACGAGCGAGATGGAGGACTCTCCCCGTGGCCATTGACACGCAGCCGGGTCACCGCCTGGACAAGCGCCCCGGCGGCAAGCGAGGGCCGAACCCGGCCCGTCGCGTCGTGGAGGACACAGGGCGCGTACTGCAGGACAACGGCGCGCTGGTCGCGCTGCTCGTCCTGGTGCTGGTGCTGTCGTTCTGGACCAGCAACTTCTTCACCGCGACGAACCTGCTCAATGTCGGCGTCCAGGCGGCCGTGACCGCGATCCTGGCCTTCGGCGTCACGTTCGCCATCGTCTCCGGGGGCATCGACCTGTCGGTCGGCTCGGTGGCCGCCTTCTCCGGGGTGATGCTGGGCTGGTTCACCACCACCCAGGGCATGCCGGTCTTCCTCGGCGTGCTGCTGGCGATCCTCTCGGGCACCGCCTGCGGACTGCTGAACGGCATCCTGATCTCCTACGGCAAGCTGCCCCCGTTCATCGCGACCCTGGCGATGCTCTCGGCGGCGCGCGGCCTGGCGCAGGTCGTCTCCGAGGGCAGCCCCGTCGTGCTGCCCGACTCCCTCTCCTGGATCGGCAAGACGATCGGTGAGTGGCTCCCGGTGCCGGTCATCGTGATGATCGTGATGGGGCTGCTGGCGGCGCTGGTGCTCAACCGCACCTACAGCGGCCGGTCGATGTACGCGATCGGCGGCAACGAGGAGGCCGCGCACCTGTCCGGTATCCGGGTCCGCCGCCAGAAGCTGGTGATCTACACCCTGGTGGGCGCCTTCGCCGCCGTCGCCGGGATCGTCCTGGCCTCGCGGCTCGCCTCGGCCCAGCCGACGGCTGCCGAAGGTTACGAACTGGACGCGATTGCCGCCGTCGTCATTGGTGGCGCCAGTCTGGCCGGAGGCGTGGGCAAGGCTTCCGGAACGCTGATCGGGGCCCTTATCCTCGCTGTTCTGCGCAATGGACTCAACCTGCTCGATGTTTCCGCTTTCTGGCAGCAGGTCGTCATTGGGGTAGTTATTGCGCTCGCCGTGCTCCTCGATACACTGCGTCGCCGCGCATGATCTTTATGCGACGGGGGAGCTCGCGTAGTTCATCCATCTGCCGACTGCAAGGAATGCAGCAATGAGCAAGAGAACGAACACGTCTGTCGTCGTCATGGCCACGGCAGTCGCGCTGACCGCAACGGCCTGTGGCTCGGGCGGCGGCTCGAGCGACGGCAAGGAGAAGCCCAAGATCGGCTTCGCCATATCCGCGCTCAACCAGCCCTTCATGGTCCAGATGAAGAAGGGCGCCGAGGAGGAGGCCAAGGCCCAGGGCGCCGAACTAAGCGTCCAGAACGCCTCGGACGACGCCTCCCAGCAGGCCAACCAGATCCAGAACTTCACCTCCCAGCAGGTGAAGTCGATCATCATCAACCCGGTCGACTCGGATGCCGCGGCCCCCTCGGTCAAGGCCGCCAACAACGCCAAGATCCCGGTCATCGCCGCCGACCGCAGCGTCAACAAGGCCGACATCAAGACGACCGTCGCCTCCGACAACGTGGCGGGCGGTGAGAAGGCCGCCAAGGAGATCGCCGAGCAGCTCGACGGCAAGGGCCAGGTCCTGTGGCTCCAGGGCCAGACCGGCACCTCCGCGTCGCGGGAGCGCGGCAAGGGCTTCAAGCAGGGCCTGAAGGAGTTCCCGGGCATCAAGGTCGTCACCAAGCAGCCCGCGGACTTCCAGCGCACCAAGGGCCTGGACGTGACCACCAACGCCATGCAGTCGCACCCGGAGATCGACGCGGTCTTCGCGGAGAACGACGAGATGGCGCTCGGCGCGGTCAAGGCGCTCGGCTCCAAGGCGGGCAAGTCCGTCAAGATCGTCGGCTTCGACGGCACCGGTGACGCGATGAAGGCCATCAAGAAGGGCACCATCAACGCGACCGTTGCCCAGCAGCCGGCCGAACTCGGCAAGATGGCGGTCCGCAACGCCATGCGCGTCATCGACGGCTCCAGCGTCGACAAGCAGATCAAGGTCCCGGTGAAGGTCGTCACCAAGAAGAACGTCGACCGGTACTCCTGACCGGAAGCCGGACGGACGACAGGCTGAACGGCCCGCAGCGGACACCCGTACCCGCGCGGGACGAGAAGGAGCACCCCGGATGCACGGATACGACCTGCTGGTCGTAGGTTCCGCCAACGCCGACCTGGTCATCGGCCTCGAACGCCGACCGGGCCCCGGCGAGACGGTGCTCGGGTCGGACATGGTGATCCACCCGGGCGGCAAGGGCGCGAACCAGGCGGCGGCAGCCGCCCGACTCGGCGCCCGCACCACCCTGCTCGCACGCGTCGGTGCCGACGCGTACGGCCGCATGCTGGCCGACGCACAGCGGGCGGCGGGTGCCGACCCGGCGGGGCTCCTGACCGGAGCAGGCGCGCCCGGCACGGTGGACGACGGCGGCACCGGCGGTGCCGCCGAGGGCGAGGACGCTCCGACCGGCGTCGCCCTCATCACCGTGGACGCGGCCGGCGACAACAGCATCGTCGTCTCCCCCGGTGCCAACGCCCGCCTCACGCCCGACGACGTGGCAGCGGCGCGCGACCTCTTCGAGGCCGCCGCCGTCGTCTCCCTCCAACTGGAGATCCCCCTGGAGACGGTCGCCGCAGCGGCGCGAGCCGCCGCCGAGCACGGGGCGCGGGTGGTGCTCAACCCCTCCCCGCCCGCCCGGCTGCCCTCGGACGTGCTGGCCCTGTGCGATCCGCTGGTGCTCAACGAGCACGAGGCGCGGCTGCTGCTGGCCGGCGGGCAGCCGGACTCGGACCCCGGGCGATCCCCGGGCTCGGATCCGGAGGAGTGGGCGAACGCGCTCCTCGCACTGGGCCCCCGCAGTGTCGTGGTCACCCTGGGCGCCGAAGGCGCGCTGGTGGCCGGTCCCGGAGTGGGCTCCGCACCGGGCTCCGAGGGGGCGGACGGCACCGGCACGGTGCGGGTGCCCAGTCCACGGGTGCGGGCCGTGGACACCACCGGTGCGGGCGACGCCTTCACCGGCGCGCTCGGCTGGCGACTGGGCCGCGGCGACGGGCTGGTGGACGCCGTGCGCTACGCAGTACGCGTCGGTGCCCTCGCGGTGACCCGCCCGGGTGCCCAGGAGTCCTACCCGAGCGCGGCGGACGTCGAGGCCGCCGACCAGGAGAGCGCGGCATGAAGAAGTCCGGAATCCTCAACCGCCACCTCAGCGGCGCCCTGGCCCGGCTCGGGCACACCGACCTGGTCGTGGTCTGCGACGTCGGCCTCCCCGTCCCGGAGGGCCCCGACGTGGTGGACCTGGCCTTCCGCGCCGGGGTGCCCGGCTTCGCCGAGGTACTCGCCGGCCTCCTGGAGGAACTGGAGGTGGAGGGTGCCCGTGCCGCCGCGGAGGTACGACAGGCCAACCCCGAGTGCGGCGCCCTGCTGGAGGGGCACTTCCCGGAGCTGGAACTGGTGCCGCACGAGGAGCTGAAGGCGCTGACCCGGCAGGCCCGGCTGGTGGTGCGCACCGGCGAGGCCAAGCCCTACGCGAACGTGGTGCTGCGCTGCGGCGTGCCGTTCTGACACGGCAGGTGGAGGTCTCGAGGGGCCCGGTCCACGGACCGGGCCCCTCGCATCCCCTCGGCCTCCCACTGCTGCCCCCGGGGAGAGCCGACACCGGTGTCGACCCGCGACTGTCCGACAGGGGTGCACCGCGCGCGGGTGACAGCTGAGCCCGGGCCCGGCGCCCGGTCGCGGTCCGCGCCGCGCTACAGGACGTGCCGGAGATACCGCGCCGCGGTCTCCCGCAGCACCTGGGCGCCATCCCGCTCCCACAGCGCCGGGTTGAAGATCTCCACCTCCACCGGCCCCCGGTAGCCCGCGGCGTCCGCCCATCCGCGGAAGGCCCGCAGATCGACCGCGCCGTCTCCCAACTGGCCGCGCCCCAGCAGCACCCCGGCGGGCAGCGGGGTGACCCAGTCCGCGAGCTGGAGGAGCGCGATCCGGTGCTGCGCACCGGCCTGTGCGAGCTGCCGCGGCACCCGCTCGTCCCACCACAGATGGTAGGCGTCGGCCACGATCCCGACCTCCTCGGCGGGGAACCGCCCGGCGAGGTCGAGAGCCTGACCGAGAGTGGAGACCACGCACCGGTCAGCGGCGTACATCGGGTGCAGCGGTTCGAGTGCCAGCCGCACACCGCGCTCCCGGGCGGCGGGGACGAGTTCGGCGAGCGCTTCGGCGGCCCGCTCGCGCGCCGCCGCGAGATCCCGCTCCCCCTCCGGCAGCCCGCCGGAGACCAGCACCAGGACGCCGGTGCCCAGTTCGGCCGCCTCGTCGAGCGCCGCGCGGTTGTCGTCCAACGCGGCGCGCCGCGCCGCGGGCTCCCGCGCGGTGAAGAATCCGCCCCGGCACAGCGAGGTGACGGCCAGCCCGTGCCGGCGCATGAGACGGGCCGCGGCAGCCGGACCGTGGGCCCGCACCGGCTCACGCCACAGTCCGACGCCGCCGATGCCCAGCTCGGCAGCGCCGCGGGCCAGTTCGGGCAGCGAGAGCTGGCGCACGGTCTCCTGGTTCACCGAGAGCCGCGCCAGGCCCTCCCTGGTGGTGTGCGTCCGGCTCACTGGACCACTCCCCCCACCGCGAGCAGCTGCTTCATCCGGTGCTCGGCGCGCTCGGGGTCGGGGAAGAGGCCGAGTTCGTCCGCGAGTTCCCAGGCCCGCGCCAGATGCGGCAGCGAGCGGGCCGACTGGAGCCCGCCGACCATGGTGAAGTGCTCCTGGTGCCCGCAGAGCCAGGCGAGCAGCACCACACCGGTCTTGTAGTACCGGGTCGGCTCCTGGAAGAGGTGCCGGGCCAGGGCGACCGTCGGGTCGAGCACCGTCCGGAATCCCGCCGCGTCGCCCGCGTCCAGCAGTGCCGCGGCGTGCGCGGCGAACGGCGCCAGCGGATCGAAGACCCCCAGCAGCGCGTCGCTGTGGCCCGCCCGGTCGCCTTCGATCAGCTGCGGGTAGTGGAGGTCGTCCCCGGTGTAGCAGCGCACCCCGGCCGGCAGCCGCCGCCGCAGTGCCACTTCACGGTCCGCGTCCAGCAGCGAGACCTTCACCCCGTCCACCTTCCCGGGGTGCGCCGCGACGATGCGCAGCAGGGTATCGGCGGCCACGTCCGGGTCACGGCTGCCCCAGTAGCCCTCCAGCGCGGGGTCGAACGCGGGCCCCAGCCAGTGCAGCACGACCGGGCTGCTCGCCTGGCGCAGCAGAGTGCCGTAGACGTGCTCGTAGTCCTCCGGACCGCGCGCGACGGCCGCCAGTCCGCGGGAGGCCAGCAGGACGGCCTGCGCGCCCGCCTCCTCGGTCAGCGCCAACTGTTCCTCGTAGGCGGCGACGACCGCGGACGTCGCCGCCGGCGCAGCCGCCCGGCCCCGGCCCGGTACCCGGGGGTCCAGCAGGTCGGTTCCCACACCGCAGACCAACTGCCCGCCGACCGCCTTCGCCTCGGCGGCCGTACGCCGGATCAGCTCACCGGCACCCGCCCGGTCCAGGCCCGCACCACGCTGTGCCGTGTCCATGGCCTCGGCGACCCCCAGCCCGTGGCTCCACAGGTGGTGCCGGAAGGCGAGGGTGGCGTCCCAGTCGAGCGCGGCGGGGCCGTCGGGCGGCACGTCGGCCAACGGGTCGGCCACCACATGGGCGGCGGCCAGGAGCCTGCGACTCGCGGGCTGCGGCCCGGCCCCGGCGCCCTCCCGGTGGGGTCCGCGTACGGCCGGGGCGGGGCGGCGGCGGGATGCGCGGGTGCGGAGGCCCCCGGTGGCGGGGTCGGGCAGCCGGATCACAGCACCAGCTCCGGTACCTCGACGCGGCGGCCCTCCGCCGAGGAGATATGGGCCAGTTCGGCGAGCTGCACGCCGCGGGCGCCCGCGAGCAGGTCCCAGGGGCACGGCCCGGCGGCCTCCCCCCGGGCGCCGTCGCCGGCGTCGCCCTCGTCGCCGCCGACCGGGGCGGTGCCGTCCCGGTCGGCGACGCGGCGCAGGAAGAGCTCCCACTGGGCCTTGAAGCCGTTGGTCTCCTCGTCCCCGTCGTTGTCGGGCACCTCCTGCCACTGGTCGCGGAAGCGCTCGGCAGCGGGCAGGTCCGGGTTCCACACCGGCCTGGGGGTGCCGGCCCGGTGCTGGTAGCGGCAGCCGCGCAGACCGGCGACGGCGGAGCCCTCGGTGCCGTCCACCTGGAACTCGACCAGTTCGTCGCGGTGCACCCGTACCGCCCAGGAGGAGTTGATCTGAGCGACGACGCCGCCCTCCAGGGTGAAGATGCCGTACGCGGCGTCGTCCGCCGTGGCCAGGTAGGGCTCGCCCCGCTCGTCCCAGCGGTGCGGCAGGTGGGTGGCCAGGTGGGCCTGGACGGAGGTGACCCGGCCGAAGAGGTTGTGCAGCACGTACTCCCAGTGCGGGAACATGTCACCGGCGATGCCGCCGCCGTCCTCGGCCCGGTAGTTCCACGAGGGCCGCTGGGCGCTCTGCCAGTCGCCCTCGAAGACCCAGTAGCCGAACTCGCCCCGCACCGAGAGCACCCGGCCGAAGAAGCCGCTCCCGACCAGCCGGGCGAGTTTGCGCAGTCCGGGCAGGAAGAGCTTGTCCTGGACGACGCCGTGCTCGACTCCGGCCCGGGCTGCCGCCCTGGCCAGTTCCAGGGCGCCGTCGAGCGAGGTGGCGGTGGGCTTCTCCGCGTAGACGTGCTTTCCGGCCGCGACGGCTTTGCGCAGTGCGGCGAGGCGCGCGGAGGTGATCTGTGCGTCGAAGTAGACCTCGATGCTGTCGTCCGCCAGCACCGCGTCCAGGTCGGTGGAGACGGCCCGCGGGTCCAGCCCGTGCTGCTGCGCGAGGGAGCGCAACGCGTCCTCTCTGCGGCCCACCAGGACCGGTTCGGGCCACAGCGTCCGGCCGCCGCCCAGGTCGAGTCCGCCCTCCTCGCGCAGCGCGAGCAGGGAGCGCACGAGGTGCTGACGGTGGCCCATCCGGCCGGTGACGCCGTTCATGGCGATGCGGAGCGTCCTGCGTGACACGTGTGCTCGTCTCCCTGCTGTCGCGGCGCCCGGTTCGGCGAGCGCGTCCGCGCGGTGGCATCGACACGTAGTAAGCGCTTTCTAGCGGCCAACGGACCACGTTAGCTCCAGCAGCACTGCTCTGCAAGGGAGTTGGCGAACCGCGCGGTGGCCGGCGGAGCGCATGGGAACATGTCGTCGACCCGGGGCGAGGCGAGGAACGAGGGGCGGACGGATGGCAGTGACCCTGGCGGACGTCGCCGCACGCGCCGGTGTCTCCTCCGCGACCGTCTCGCGCGTGCTGAGCGGCGACTACCCCGTCGCGGGCGGCACCCGGAGCCGCGTGCTGCGCGCCGTGGCCGAGCTGGAGTACGTGGTGGACGGCCCCGCCAGCGCGCTCGCCGCCGCCAGTTCCGACCTGCTGGGCATCCTCGTCAACGACATCGCCGACCCGTTCTTCGGCATCATCGCCGGAGCCGTGCAGGGCGAACTGGACAGCGGTGAGGACGCCCCGGTGCCGCGCAGACTCGCGGTGGTCTGCAACACCGGCGGGTCACCCGAACGGGAGCTGACCTACCTCACCCTGCTGCAGCGACAGCGGGCGGCGGCGATCGTGCTGACCGGCGGAGCGCTCGAGGATCCGGCACACCGCGCCTCCCTGGCCGCACGCCTGAGGCGGCTGGCCGCGGACGGCACCCGGATCGTGCTGTGCGGCAGACCGCCGCTGGACCCCCCGGAGCCGGGCGCGGAAGCTGCTGCGCCTCCGGGGCCGGACGCGCGGCCGGTCGCACGGGCGGACGCGCGGCGGGTCGCGGCGACACGGGGCAGGAGCGCCCGGCGCGCGGCGCGCGGTGCCCTCCTGACCGTGGCCTTCGACAACCGCGGCGGCGCACACGCACTGACCGGGCATCTGCTGGCGCTGGGCCACCGGCACATCGGCTATGTCGCCGGGCCTTCGGAGCGGACCACCACCCGGCACCGGCTGGCGGGCCATGTGGCGGCACTGGCCGCGTACGGGGCCGCCGGTCCGGACGAGGCGGAGCGGCTGACCGTGCACGCGGGCGGCTACGACCGGTCCTGCGGCTACCGGGGCGCGGTCGAGCTGCTGTGCAGGGCGCCGGAGACGACCGCTGTGCTGGCCGCCAACGACACCGTCGCACTCGGCGTCTGCTCCGCCCTGCGCGACGCCGGGCTGCGCGTCCCGCAGGACGTGTCGGTGGCCGGATTCGACGACCTGCCCTTCAGCGCCGACGCCGCGCCGGGGCTGACCACCGTGCGGCTGCCGCTGCGCGAGGCCGGTGCCCGCGCCGGACAGCTCGCCCTGGGTACCCGGCCGCCCCCGCCGGGCGGGACGACGACCATGCCGCACGCGCTGGTGGTCCGCGCTTCCACCGCGCCGCCCCGCGCCGGAGCGTGAGCCCCTCGCGGGCGCGGCCGGACACAGCCGCCGCGCCCGTACCGGCCCGCGCGCCGACACGAGCTCCCGAAGCCTTGCCGCGAGGGAAGGCATCTGGTCGGGTGAGCGCATGCGACTCGCGTTCTCCACGCTCGGCGTGCCCGGCATGCCCGTCGACGAAGTGCTGCGGCTGGCCGCCGACTCGGGCTTCCACGGCGTCGAACTGCGCGCCCACCCGGAGGAGCCCGTGCACCCCGGCCTCGACCGCACCGCGCGGCAACGGGTGGCGGCGCAGTTCGCGGAGGCCGGTCTCGCGCCGCTGAGCGTCGCCGGATACCCGCGGATGGCCGAGAGCGGCGAGGACGCGCCGGTGCTGGAGGAGGTGCGCGCCCTGCTGGAGCTGGCCCACGACGTGGGCGCGCCGTACGCCCGGGTCTTCCCCGGCGGTGGCCCGGACGTCGCGGAAGGCGACACGAACGCCGTACGGCGGCTGCGGCAGGCCGCCGTCATCGCCGCCGATCTGGGGGTGCGGGTGCTGCTGGAGACGCACGACTCGCACGCCACCGGCGCGGACGCGGCGCGGATCCTGAGCGCGGTCGACCACCCGGGCGCCGGAGCCCTGTGGGATGTCATGCACACCTGGCGAGGCTGCGAGGACCCGGAGGAGACCTACCGGCTGCTCGCCCCGTACCTCGGCTATGTGCAGGTGAAGGACATCGCCTCCCGGGAGGACCCCGCGCCGCTGGCGCCCGGCGAGGGCGTGCTGCCGCTCACCGAGGTCGCGGACGTGCTGACCCGGGCGACGGACGCACAGGCGGGCGCGGGCACCGAGTGGCTGTGCTGGGAGTACGAGAAGCGCTGGTTCCCACAGGCCCGTGAGCTGCCCGTGCTGCTGCCCGGGGTCCGCGACCATCTGCTGGGCCTGCTGGCCGAAGCGGCCTGAACCGCCCGGCCCGGGCGGCCCGGACGGGGGCGGTCCGGTCCGGAACGCGAAGGCGGCGCCCCGCCGCGAGAGGGAGGGCGCCGCCGGCAGCCGCGTCAGGGACGCCGGCTCCCCGTCAGGGACGCAGTTCCAGCGTCTGCTTCCGGGGCTTGTCCAGCTTCCTGTCGTACTTCGTCAGACGTTCGGGCTTCTTCTTGTCCGCGTCGTGGTCCAGTCCGGCGAACTCCAGCACCATCTTGGTGGCGGCGGCCCGGTCGTCGTCCTCGAGGGTGGCGATCCGCGCGCCGTGGTCCTGTCCGGGCGCCCAGAAGACGGCCGTGTCCTCGGTGTGCCGGCCGGGACGGAACGGCTCGGCGCCCCACGGGTCGTTCTCACCGTAGATGTAGAGCATCTGCGAGGAGCGGTGGCGCACCCAGCGGTCGATGTCGCGCATCGCCCTGTCGTGCTTGTTGAACTCCACCGGGATGCTGCGCGGCACGTAGGTGCTCGGCACGTTCAGGCCCGGGTACTTGCGCACGTCGTCGAGGAGCGGCTCCTCGTAGTCGGGCGACCCCATCTGGGTGCCCGCCTGGTAGTAGTACGGCACGTAGGGGGTGATGCCCTGGTCGGTGCCGGCCGACCAGCCGCCGATCTCGTCGGCCCACTTGTAGAGCGTGTCCGTGGAGGCGTCGGTGGCGGGCACCTGGTCGCACTCGCTCTCCAGGTGGTACTGCCAGAAGCCCCAGACGAGGTCCTGCGCGACCAGTTCGAACGCCCGGTCTGCGCTGCCTGCCAGCTTGAAGGTGTAGTCGTTCTCCTTGGCCCACGCCTTGATCCGCGAGACCATCGCGCCGCGCCGCTCGAAGATCTCGTGCTGCGCGCCGTTGAGCCGGTCCCGGCACTCCTTGGAGCCGACGTTGCGGAAGAACCGGTAGTACGCCGAGTCCTCGTCGTTGCGGACGTCGTTGGGCGCCACGTAGGGGACTGTCCCGTCCATGTCACGCGGATAGAAGCGGCGGTAGTACGTCGCGGTCATGCCGCCCTTGCTGCCGCCGGTCGCGATCCAGTTCTTGCGGTAGATCTTCTTGAGCGCCTGGTGGATGCGGTGCTGATCGCTGGCCGCCTGCCAGATGGTCAGCTTCGACCAGTCCGCGGGCTCGGGCCTGGAGGGCGTGAAGAACCGGTACTCCATGGAGACCTGGTTGCCGTCCGTCAGCTGCGTCGGCTCACTGCGGCTCGGGTTGGTGTTGAGGTTGTAGCCGCTGGTGAAGAAGACCGTGGGCCGGTTCGTGTCCTTGTGCAGGATGGAGATGCGCTGTTTGAACGTGCCCTTCCAAGGACGCCGGTGGTCCACCGGCTGTTCATAGTTGAGCAGGAAGAAGCGGTAACCGTCGACGGGCTTCTCCTCGATGAGGCTCATCCCGGGCACCGCGAGGATGCGGTCCTTGATGTCCTTGCCCGCCGCGGGATCGGCCGCGGTGGCAGCCCCCGCCGAGGCGCTGCCGACACTGAAGGTGCCTATCAGCACCACCAGAGACAGCAGCCATCTGAGCGTTTTACGCATTCACCCTCCCCTTACTACGTCAAAAGTCGTCGTGAACCTATCGGCGTCCGACCGGCTTTGCCAGACCCCGACACCGACCCGCTGTACGCATACGGGTGAACGAGCACCGCTCAGCGGTGCGAACCGGCCTGTCGGCGGTCGCCGTTACGCTGCCGCCCATGGACGACTCCGCGCTTCCCACCCCGCCCGCACCGCTGGCCACCGGCCCGCGCGAGATGCGGCTGCTCTCCTTCCACTCCGAACCCGAGGAGACCCGCTTCCCGGACGCCCCGGTCGGCTACGTCCTGCTGGTCGTGCGGCACGCCGAGAAGCTGCTGATGGTGCACGTACGCAGCCGCGCCTGCTGGGAGCTGCCCGGCGGCGGCATCGAGGAGGACGAGAGCCCACGTCAGGCCGCCGTCCGCGAGCTGCGCGAGGAGACCGGCCAGGCGGTCGACCCGGCGGCCCTGCGCTTCGCCGGGTTCGCACGCACCTCGCTGGGGCCCGAGCAGCGGGTGCTCTACGGCGCCGTCTTCACCGGCGAACTGTCCGAGGTGCTGCCCTTCACCCCGACCGAGGAGATCTCCGCGCTGCACTGGCGCAGCGGTTCGGAGCCGCTGCCCTACGGGCAGGTGCAGACAGTGGACGAATATCTGGTCGGCCTGTGCGACGCCTGAGGCGTACTGTCGGCGCATGCCGCAGCCACACGGATTCACCTATGAGCAGCGCGGACCCGCCGGGACGGTGGTGATCAGCCACAGAGGCCGCCCGGTCACCACCCTGCGCGACGGGCGGGCGCAGCGCTTCCTCCAGGAAGTGGCTGCGGGAGACGAGCAGTTGGTCATGGCCCGCTGGACGGGCAACTACAAGCGCGGCAACGAGCGCACCGCCCGGGCGCACCCGCGCAACCGCGGACGCTGACCGCACCAGGCGAAGCGCCCGGCGCCCGCGGCGCGGGCAGCCGGGCACCCGTGGTGCGGGCCCACGGCGCCGCACCACGCGGGCTCACACCACGGCGTGCTCGGAGCCGCCCGCCGTCTCCCCGGCGAAGGTCCGCCACAGCTCGGCGTAGCGCCCGCCGAGCGCCACCAGCTCTTCATGGGTGCCGTCCTCGGCAATCCGGCCCTGGTCCAGGACGATCACGCGGTCGGCGCGCGCGGCCGTCGTCAGCCGGTGCGCCACCACCAGTGTCGTCCGTTCCCCGGCCAGCCGGTCGGTGGCCTGGTTGACCAGCGACTCGGTCGCCAGGTCGAGCGCCGCCGTCGCCTCGTCCAGCAGCAGGACCGCCGGGTCCACCAGTTCGGCCCGGGCCAGCGCGATCAGCTGCCGCTGTCCGGCCGAGAGGTTGCGGCCCCGCTCGTCCACCTCGTGCAGATAGCCGCCCGACAGGGAGGCGATCATGTCGTGCGCACCGACGCCCCGGGCCGCCGCCTCCACCTCCGCGTCCGTCGCGTCCATCCGCCCGTAGGCGATGGCGTCCCGCACCGTCCCGGGGAAGAGGTAGGGCTCCTGGGGCACCACACCGATCCGGTGCCGGTAGCCGGTCAGATCGATGCCGCGCAGGTCCCGGCCGTCCGCCAGGACGGCGCCCCGGGTCGGGTCGTAGAACCGCGCGACCAGCTTGACCAGAGTGGACTTGCCCGCACCGGTCTCGCCCACGAAGGCGACCGTCTGCCCGGCCGGAATGGTCAGCCGGATGTCCGAGAGCGCCGCCTGCTCCCCCTGGGCGCCGGAGGGGTCCTCTGTGCCGTAGTGGAAGTGCACGTCCCGGAACTCGATCCCGCCGCGCAGCGCGGTCACCTCCTGCGGCGAGGTGGCGACGGGCGTACTGCTCTCCTCGCGCAGCAGTTCCTGGATGCGGCGCAGCGAGACGGCTGCCTGCTGATAGCCGTCGAAGACCTGCGAGAGCTGCTGCACCGGCGCGAAGAACAGCTCGATGTAGAGCAGGTAGGCCACCAGGGCCCCGGCCGTCAGCGTGTTGTTCTCGATCCGTCCGGCGCCCACGACGAGTACCGCGGCGGTCGCCATGGCGGCCAGGAGCTGTACGAAGGGGAAGTAGACCGAGATCAGCCACTGGCCGCGCACCCGCGCCCGGCGGTAGCCGTCGCTGCGGCGTTCGAACTGCTCGGCGCCGCGCTCCTCGCCGCGGAACGCCTGCACCATCCGCAGCCCGGCGACCGACTCCTGCAGGTCGGCGTTGACCACGCTGACCCGCTCCCGCGCCAGTTCGTACGCCTTGACGCTCTGCCGGCGGAAGAAGTAGGTGCCGACGACCAGCAGCGGCAGCGTCGCGAAGACCACCAGCGCCAGTTGGACGTCGAGCACCAGCAGCGCGCCGAGGATGCCCAGGAAGGTGAACAGCGACACGACAGCGGTGACCAGCCCGGTCTGCAGGAACGTGGAGAGCGCGTCGACGTCGGTCGTCATCCGGGTCATCACGGCACCCGCCTGGTGCCGTTCGTAGTATTCGAGGCCCAGCCGCTGCAGTTGCGCGAAAATCTTCACCCGCAGGGCGTACAGCACCCGCTCGCCGGTGCGTCCGGTCAGCAGCAGCGAGCCGGTCTGGGCGGCCCACTGCGCGACGACCACGGCCAGCGCCAGCCCGGAGGCGAACCAGACCGCGCCCAGCGCGCCCTTCTCCACACCGTCGTCGATGCCGTGCCGGATCAGCACGGGCAGCACCAGCCCGAACCCGGCGTCCAGCGCGGCGAAGACCAGGGCGACCAGCAGGGCGGCGCCGAAGCCGCGCAGCAGGCGGCGTAGCCCGTAGGAGTCCTCGCGCCGCTCCGCGCGCTCCTCGTCCACGTCGGGGAGGTCGTCGGCCGGGGGCAGCGCCGCCACTCTGGCGAGCAGTTCGGGGCTGCCGGGCAGGCCCGCCAGTTCGGCGCCGAAGGCTCCGGGCCGGCCGGCCTGCGCGGCGGCGGTTCCGCTGCCGCCGCCCGGCGGAGCGCCCTCGGTCCCGGGCTCCTGCTCGCGCACCCACAGCTCGGGGGTCACCCCGTCGACGGTGTCGTGCGCGTCGTGCACGGCCATTCCGGCCGGGTCGCGCTCCACGTCGCCGAGTTCGTCCGGGTCGGTCAGCAGCCGCCGGTAGAGGGCGCAGCGCTCGACCAGTTCCTCGTGGGTGCCGATGTCGGCCAGCCGGCCGCCGTCCAGTACCGCGATCCGGTCGGCCAGCGCCAGGGTGGACTGGCGGTGGGCGATCAGCAGGGTGGTGCGGCCGGCCATGACCTCGCGCAGCGCCTCGTGGATCTCGTGCTCCACGCGCGCGTCCACGGCCGAGGTGGCGTCGTCCAGGAGCAGCAGCCGCGGGTCGGTGAGCAGGGCGCGGGCGAGCGCGATGCGCTGCCGCTGGCCGCCGGAGAGGGTCAGTCCCTGTTCGCCGACGGCGGTCTCGTAGCCGTCCGGCAGCTCCCGGACGAACCGGTCGGCCTGGGCGGCCCGCGCTGCGGTGCGGATCTCCTCGTCGGTGGCGTCGGGAGCGCCGTAGGCGATGTTCTCCCGGAGGGAGGAGGAGAACAGGAAGGGATTCTCGGGGACGAGCCCGATGGCGGAGCGCAGCGAGTCCAGGGTCAGCTCGCGCACGTCCCGCCCGCCGACGCGCACCGCGCCGCCGGTGACGTCGTAGTAGCGCGGCAGCAGCATGGAGACGGTGGACTTGCCGCTGCCGCTGGCCCCCACCAGGGCGACCGTCTCGCCGGGTTCGATGCGCAGGCTGAAGCCGTCCAGCACGGGGGTGTCCGCCGCGTACCCGAAGCTGACGTCCTCGAACTCGACGGAGGCGTCCGCGGAGGCGGGCAGGTCACGGGCGTGCGGGCTCTCGGCCATCTGCGGTTCGGTGTCGATCAGGTCGTAGACCCGCTCGACACCTGCCCTGGCCTGCTGTCCGACGGTGAGCATCATGGCCAGCATCCGGACCGGGCCGACCAGCTGCGCCAGGTAGGTGGAGAAGGCGACGAAGGTGCCCAGCGTGATCTCGCCGCGGGTGGCCATCCAGCCGCCGAGCGCGAGCATGGCGACCTGGCCGAGCGAGGGTACGGACTGCAGGGCCGGGGTGTAGCGCGCGTTGAGGCGCACCGTGCGCAGCCGGCCCGCGAACAGCTTCCGGCTGACGGCCCGGAGCTTCCCGGTCTCCTGCGCCTCCTGGCCGAAGCCCTTGACCACGCGGACGCCGCTGACCGAGCCGTCCACCACCGAGGCGACCGCTCCGGCCTGCTGCTGCGCGTACCAGGTGGCGGGGAAGAGCCGCTTGCGGCTCAGGTCGGCGACCCACCACAGCAGCGGGAAGACCGCGACCGACACCAGGGTCAGCAGCGGCGAGAGGACAAGCATCACGACGAGCGCCACCAGGAACAGCAGCACGTTGCCGATCATCATCGGCAGCATGAACAGCAGGCTCTGCACGAGCTGGAGGTCGCTGGTGCCGCGGCCGACCACCTGGCCGGTGGACAACTCGTCCTGGCTGCGGCCGTCCAGCCGGACGATCGAGCGGTACATCTCGGTGCGCAGGTCGTGCTGGACGTCCAGCGCGAGCCGCCCGCCGTAGTAGCGGCGGGCGTAGGTCAGTACGTAGATGACGGCTGCCGCGGCGACGAGCAGCCCGATCCAGACCCACAGGCCGCCCTGTCCGCCGACCACGACGTCATCGATGATGACCTTCGTCAGCAGCGGGACGAGCGCCATGACGGCCATGCCGCCGAGCGAGGCGCCCAGTGCGAGCACCACCGCGCGCCTGTACCGCCAGCAGTATCCGGCCAGTCGCCGGGCCCAGCCCGGCGCACCCGCACTCTCCTCCGTCACCGCGTCCCCAGTCCCTTCACGTCGGCCCGCGCCCTACCGTTCCTGCCGAGTGCCCAACATCGGGAGAGCGGACTTTCATTCCGGACCGCGCCGGAGCGGGTGGGAACAGTCTGCCGGGAGGCGGAGCGGGGGCCGGGAAGGGACGAAGAGTGGCCGAAGGCGGCCAGGGGAGCGCGTGGCTCCACCGTGGCCGCCCCGGCCACCGACGGCGCGTCCCTGGGTGCGTGCGGGCCGGCACCCCCCACGAGGCCAGCTCCGCGACCGCTCCGCGCCGTCTTCCCGCGGGATCGCTTGTGCAGTCTGTCGATAACTTCCACGAAATGCACATCGACCGATCAAATTCAGTAACGTCCCGTATTAAACCAGTGGCGCTGCGTGACTGAGCGGATGTTTTCCAGAACCCCGTCAAGCCCCCGCCGACCTGGGCCGTTCGGCGTCCCGAACGGGAGCGGTCCGCCCGCCGGGCGCGGGGACCGTCCGCACACGTACGAACGGCCGGAGGGGCCGCGGCCGCAACACGGCCGGAACCCACTCATCCGGGGCGCTTCCGTCAGCTCCGAGCGGCCGCGATCTGCCGCGTCATCAGCGTCGTCAGCTCGTACGCCGTGTGGGAAGCCGCGACAGAGGTGATCTCCGCGTGGTCGTAGGCGGGAGCGACCTCCACCAGGTCGGCCGAGACGAGGTGGCAGTCGGAGAGTCCACGCAGGATCTCCAGCAGCTCCCTCGAGGTGATCCCGCCCGCCTCCGGCGTGCCCGTACCCGGAGCGTGCGCCGGATCGAGCACGTCGATGTCCACCGACACGTACAGCGGACGGGAACCGATGCGCTGCCGGAGCTGGTCGGTCACCTCGTCCACGCCGCGACGCATCACATCAGCGGAGGTGACGATGCCGAAGCCCATCTTCGCGTCGTCGTCCAGATCGCGCTTCCCGTACAGCGGACCCCTGGTGCCCACGTGGGAGAGCGCCGCGGTGTCCAGCAGCCCCTCCTCGGCCGCCCGCCGGAAGGGAGTGCCATGCGTGTAGGCGGCACCGAAGTAGGTGTCCCAGGTGTCCAGGTGCGCGTCGAAGTGCAGCAGCGCGACGGGGCCGTGCTTGCGCGCCATCGCGCGCAGCAGCGGCAGCGCGATGGTGTGGTCGCCGCCCAGCGTCATCAGCCGGGCGCCGGAGTCCAGCAGGGAGCCGGCCGCCTCCTCCACCGTCTCGACGGCCTCGCCGATGTCGAACGGGTTGACGGCGATGTCCCCGGCGTCCGCGACCTGCGCCAGCGCGAACGGCGAGGCGTCCTGCGCCGGGTTGTAGGGCCGCAGCAGCCGGGACGCCTCCCGGATCGCGTTGCCGCCGAACCGGGCACCCGGCCGGTAGGAGACACCGGTGTCGAAGGGGACGCCGACCACGGCGACGTCGGCACGGCCGCCCGTCTCGTCGATCCGCGGCAGCCGCGCGAAGGTCGCCGGACCGGCGTAGCGGGGCACCCGCGAGGAGTCGACGGGGCCGCGGGGAGTCGGAGCGCTGTCGGGGGTAGGTATGTCGCTGCTGGTCATACCGTCGAGCCTAGGCGGAACGCATGCGTCCGCCGTTGGACGGTTCGCAGGAGCGTTCCCCGCCTTTTGGACACTCCGTCCATCGAGCGACAGTACGAGCCACAATGGGTACATGTCGCAGCCGCTCTCGCCCGTGCCCCTGGCCCTGCCGCTCCCGCCGGCGCCCTCCCGTGCCGAGCTGACCAGCCACCTGGTGCGCGCCCGGATCGCGGGGGACGTCGCCACGCCGCGGGAGAACAACCTCTCCCACTACCGCAAGCTCGCCAACGGCGACCGCCACTACTGGCTCGGCCTGGAACTGGGCGAACGCTGGGCGGACGAGCAGGACGTCCTCGCGGTGATGGCGGAACGCTGCGGCGTCAACGACGACCCGGACTACCGCACCGGCCAGGACACCATCGACCCGGAGCTGACCGTGGCGGCCCTGGACCGGGCAGCCGCCGAACTCCGGAAGGCGGCGGAGGCACGCGCCCGGGTGCTGTTCGCCACCGGTCACCCCGGCGCGCTGCTGGACATGCACGGCACCCTCGCCACCGCGCTGCGCGCGGCCGGCTGCGACATCGTCCGCACCCCGCTGCGGGTCTTCGCCGACGAGGGCGTCATCGTCCAGTTCCAGGGCGTCGCCGTCTACGAACGGGGCGCCTCCCTGTGGCACACGCACTCCCCCCAGCCGATGGCGGGCGTCCTGCTGGGCCTGGAACAGGCCGGCGAACCGCTGCCCGACCTGGTGGTGGCCGACCACGGCTGGGCGGGCCGGGCCGCCCAGCAGGGGCTGACCACCGTCGGATTCGCCGACTGCAACGACCCCGCCCTCTTCCTGGGCGAGGCGGAGGGCACGCTGGAGGTCGCCGTGCCCCTGGACGACCACGTGGTCGACCCGCGCTACTACGAGCCGATGACCGCCTACCTGCTGTCCGCCGCGGGGCTCGCGGGCTGAGCCGCCGCCCGCCCCGCCGCGGCACCCGGCTCCTCCGCTCGCCGTGCCCGGGGAACCCGGACGACACCCTCCTGGATGACGGAGACGACGAGCCGCCCGTCACGGGTGAAGATCCGTCCCTTGCCGAGCCCCCGGCCGCTCTGCGACGTGGGCGACTCCTGGTCGTAGAGCAGCCACTCGTCCGCCCGGAACGGGCGGTGGAACCACATGGCGTGATCCAGCGAGGCCCCGACCACGTCACCGACGGCCCAGCCGCCCCTGCCGTGCGCGAGCAGCACGGAGTCCAGCAGCGTCATGTCCGAGACGTAGGTCGCCAGGCAGATGTGCAGCATCGGGTCGTCCAGCTCGCCGTCCAGCTTCCCGTTGGTGCGGAACCACACCTGGGAGCGCGGCTCGCTCCGGCTGCCGACCCGGGCGAACGGCGGCTCCTCGACGTACCGCAGATCCACCGCGGCCCGCGCCCGCAGCAGCCGCTCGGGCACCTGCGGGTCGACGAACAGCTCCCGGTAGCGCGGCACCGTCTCCTCAGCCGTCGGCAGCGTCTCCGGATCGGGCGCCGGGGGCATCGGCTCCTGGTGCTCCATCCCCTCCTCGTGCGTCTGGAACGAGGCGGACAGATGGAAGATCGGCTGCCCGTGCTGCACCGCCACCACGCGGCGCGTGGTGAAGGAGCGGCCGTCGCGTATCCGGTCCACGGTGTAGACGATGTGCGCCCCGGGGTCCCCGGGACGCAGGAAGTACGCGTGCAGAGAGTGCGGCAGCCGCCCGGCCGGGACGGTGCGGCAGGCGGCGACCAGCGCCTGCGCCGCGACCTGCCCGCCGAAGACCCGGGGCACCAGGGAGGCGCGGCTGCTGCCCCGGAAGATGTCCTGCTCGATCCGCTCCAGGTCGAGCAGATCGAGCAGGTCGGTCAGTTCCTGGCTCATGTCGCCGCGGCCGCCCGGTGCAGCCGTGTCGGCGCCGGGCCGCTCACAGGCCCATCGACTTCGCGACGATGGAGCGCATGACCTCGCTGGTGCCGCCGTAGATCCGCGAGACGCGGGTGTCGGCGTACAGATTGGCGATCGGGTACTCCAGCATGTAGCCGTATCCGCCGTGCAACTGGAGGCACTTGTCGATGACCCGGGCCGCGGTCTCGGTGGTGAACAGCTTGGCCGAGGCGGCGTCCGCGGGGGTCAGCTCACCGGCGTCCAGCGCCTCCAGCGCGCGGTCCACGACTGCCTGCATCGCGTCCACGTCGGACTTGCAGTCGGCGAGCACGAACTTGGTGTTCTGGAAGGAGGCCACCTCCTTGCCGAAGACCGTCCGCTCCTTGACGTACTCGTGGGCGAAGCGCACCGCCGCCGCCGACATCGCGTAGGCGCCGAGCGCGATGCCCAGCCGCTCCTGGGGCAGATTGTGGGTGAGGTAGGAGAACGCCTTGCCCTCCTCGCCCAGCAGGTCCTCGACCGGCACCTTGACGTCGGTGAAGGACAGTTCGGCGGTGTCGGAGGAGCGCAGCCCGAGCTTCTCCAGCTTGCGGCCGACCGCGTAGCCCTCGCTCCTGGCGTCCACCACGAGGATGGAGATGCCGCCGCGCCGGTCGGCGGGGTCCGGAGCCGCGGTGCGGGCGCAGACCAGCACCCGGTCGGCCTGGACGCCGCCGGTGATGAAGGTCTTGGCGCCGTTGAGGATGTAGTGCGTGCCGTCCTCGGACAGCTTGGCGGTGGTCTTCATCCCGGCCAGGTCGGAACCGGTGCCCGGCTCGGTCATGGCGATCGCGGTCATCATCTCACCGGAGACGAAGGCCGGGAGCCAGCGCTTCTTCTGCTCCTCGGAGCCGTACTTGAGCAGGTAGGGGAGGCAGAGCGCGGTGTGCACGCTGGAGCCGCCGAAACTGACCCCGGCGCGGGCGCACTCCTCGGTGATCACCGCGTTGTACTTGAAGCTCGTCTCCCCCGCGCCGCCGTACTCCTCGGGGACCTCGATGCCGAAGACGCCGAGCTGGCCGAGCTTCTTGTAGAAGTCCTTGGGGACGTAGCCCTGCTCGGCCCACTGCGGGTAGTGGGGGACGACCTCCGCCGCGATGAAGTCGCGGATCGTCCGGCGGAACGCTTCGTGGTCCTCGTTGAACACCGTGCGGCGCACAGCACGCCTCCTCGTCGCCTCGGCATGGCTAAGCGCTTGCTCAGCCTACACGCGTCAAAGCTACCGAGCAGTCACCTCAGCTGTCCAGGGCGAACCGGAGCCGGCCGCGGGCCGTGGCCGACCCACCCCCGGAGGAGAACCGCCTCGCCTGCCGTCAGACCGGGGCGCCCGGCTCCCCGTGCCCCGCGGGCGGGTACGCGGCCCGCACCACGGGGCCGCCGCCCGGCCCCTCCGGCGCGGGCGCGGCCGACGAGAGCGCACCCCGGGCCAGGCGGTGCAGCAGCGCCGCCGTCGTCTCCCGGTCCGGCAGCGCCGAGGGGCCGCTCAGGTGCGGCGTCGAGTTCAGCAGCCCGAAGACGGTGTGCACCGAGACCCGGGCCTCCAGCTCGGTCAGTCCCGGGTACAGCGCACGGACGGCCGAGACCCACAGCTCGACGTACTGCCGCTGGAGCTTGCGGACCTGCTTGCGGTCGGCCTCCCGCAGCCGGTCCAGCTCGCGGTCGTGCAGGGTGATCAGCTCGCGGTCGTCCAGCGCGAAGTCGATGTGCCCCTCGATCAGCGCGTCCAGCGCGGCACCCGGCGGCAGATCCGCCGCCGACGACTCCTCGGCCCGGCGGCGCCCCCCGTCGTAGAGCCGCCGGCTGATCCCGACCAGCAGCTCGGCCAGCATCGCGTCCTTGCCCGCGAAATGGCGGTAGAGGCCGGGGCCGCTGATGCCGACCGCCGCCCCTATCTCGTCGACCCCCACCCCGTGGAAGCCGCGCTCGGCGAAGAGCCGTGCGGCCTCCCGCAGGATCTGCTCCCGCCGGCTGGGTGCGGCCGTGCCTGCCGTCTTCGTGCTCATGCGGACCATTCTAGACAGCCGCGTTAGTCAGCGTTAACCTTGAGGCGTCGAGTTAACGATGACTAACCGCCTTCGCCGGCCACGGTGATCGCGTTGGCCGCGTCGACTCGTGGTGCGCCGTGCCGGACATGAGGTGGTGCGGCGGAAAGGGCGTGGTGTCGTGCGAGCGAGGGGGCCGGTCGGATGAACGAGCGAGCAGTGCGGGACGTGAGCGGGCACGGACCCGCGGCGCCGCGCCTGAGCAGCACCCTCGACCCCGGCTCGGACTCCGCCGGGGAGAACCGCAGGGCCCACCGCGAACTGGCCGGACAGCTCCGGGAGAAACTCGCGCGTGCCCGGCTCGGCGGTGGAGCCCGGGCACGCGAGCGGCACACGGCGCGCGGAAAGCTGCTGCCGCGGGATCGCGTGGACGCGCTGCTGGACCCCGGCTCCCCTTTCCTGGAGATCGCGCCACTGGCGGCCGACGGGATGTACGACGACGCGGCGCCCGCCGCCGGAGTGATCGCGGGGATCGGCCGGGTGGCCGGCCGCGAGGTGGTCGTCGTCGCCAACGACGCCACGGTCAAGGGCGGCACCTACTATCCGATGACGGTCAAGAAGCACCTGCGCGCGCAGGAGATCGCCCTGGAGAACCGGCTGCCGTGCCTCTACCTGGTCGACTCCGGCGGCGCGTTCCTGCCCATGCAGGACGATGTCTTCCCCGACCGGGACCACTTCGGCCGGATCTTCTACAACCAGGCCCGGATGTCCGCCGCCGGTGTCCCGCAGATCGCCGCGGTCCTCGGCTCCTGCACCGCGGGGGGCGCCTACGTCCCCGCGATGAGCGACGAGGCGGTGATCGTGCGCGGGCAGGGCACGATCTTCCTCGGCGGGCCGCCACTGGTGAAGGCGGCGACCGGTGAGGTCGTGACGGCCGAGGAGCTGGGCGGCGGCGAGACGCACTCGCGGATCTCCGGAGTGACCGACCACCTCGCGGAGGACGACGCGCACGCGCTGCGCATCGTCCGCCACATCGTCGCCACCCTCCCCGCGCCCCCCGCCGCCGCGGCCCTGCCCTGGTGCGTGCGCCCCGCCGAGGAACCGGCCCTGGACCCGGCCGGTCTCTACGACGCGGTCCCCGCCGACTCCCGCACCCCCTACGACGTGCGCGAGGTCATCGCCCGCGTGGTGGACGGCTCGCGGTTCCAGGAGTTCAAGGCGGAGTACGGCACCACCCTGGTCACCGGCTTCGCCCACGTACACGGCCACCCGGTCGGTGTGGTCGCCAACAACGGCATCCTCTTCTCCGAGTCGGCCCAGAAGGGCGCCCACTTCATCGAGCTGTGCGACCAGCGCGGCATCCCGCTGCTCTTCCTGCAGAACATCTCCGGCTTCATGGTCGGCAAGGACTACGAGGCGGGCGGCATCGCCAAGCACGGCGCCAAGATGGTCACCGCGGTGGCCTGCGCCCGGGTGCCGAAACTGACAGTCGTGATCGGCGGCTCCTACGGCGCCGGCAACTACTCGATGTGCGGCCGGGCCTACAGCCCACGCTTCCTGTGGATGTGGCCGAACGCCAAGATCTCCGTGATGGGCGGAGAGCAGGCGGCCTCGGTGCTGGCCACCGTCAAGCGGGACCAGCTGGAGGCCCGCGGCGAGGAGTGGAGCGCCGAGGAGGAAGAGGAGTTCCGCGCACCGGTCCACGCACAGTACGAATCCCAGGGCAACGCCTACTACGCCACGGCCCGGCTGTGGGACGACGGGGTGATCGACCCCCTGGAGACCCGACAGGTGCTGGGGCTGGCCCTGACCGCCTGCGCGAACGCCCCGCTGCCCGGACGCGATCCGGAGGCGCCCCGCTTCGGCGTCTTCCGGATGTGAGGGGCCGGACGTGACACAGCCGAACGCGAAACGGACCGCGGACGTGGCCGGATCCACCACCGGGGCGGAGCCCTCCGGGACCGGAAGCCACGGGGTCGTGAGGACGAGGAGAGGGCCGATGTTCGACACGGTGCTGGTCGCCAACCGCGGCGAGATCGCGGTGCGGGTGATCCGTACGCTGCGCAGGCTCGGCATCCGCTCCGTCGCGGTGCACAGCGACGCGGATGCCGACGCCCGCCATGTGCGGGAGGCCGACACCGCCGTGCGGATCGGGCCCGCTGCGGCGGTCCACAGCTATCTGAGCGCGGACCGGCTGCTGGAGGCGGCCCGCCGCAGCGGCGCCCAAGCTGTCCATCCGGGGTACGGCTTCCTCGCCGAGAACGCGGCGTTCGCCCGGCGCTGCACCGAAGCGGGCCTCGTCTTCATCGGCCCGCCCGCGGAGGCCATCGAGCTGATGGGCGACAAAATCCGCGCCAAGGAGACCGTGTCCGCGGCGGAGGTGCCGGTGGTGCCCGGCTCCGCGGGCACCGGGCTGACCGACACCGAACTGGCCGCCGCAGCCCGGCAGACGGGTCTGCCGGTCCTGCTCAAGCCGTCGGCGGGCGGCGGCGGCAAGGGCATGCGGCTGGTGCGGGACGAGGCGGCACTGCCCGACGAGATCGCCGCGGCGCGGCGCGAGGCCAAGGGCGCCTTCGGCGATGACGGACTGCTCGTGGAACGGTGGATCGACCGACCGCGGCACATCGAGATCCAGGTCCTGGCGGACGGCCACGGCACCGTCCTGCACCTGGGCGAGCGCGAGTGCTCACTCCAGCGCCGCCACCAGAAGATCATCGAGGAGGCACCCAGCCCGCTGCTCGACGCGGCGACACGCGAGGCGATGGGGCAGGCGGCGGTGAACGCGGCGCGCTCGTGCGGCTACCGGGGCGCGGGCACGGTCGAGTTCATCGTGCCGGGCGACGGCTCCGGGTCCTACTACTTCATGGAGATGAACACCCGGCTCCAGGTGGAGCACCCGGTCACCGAACTGATCACCGGGCTGGACCTGGTGGAGTGGCAGGTGCGGGTGGCCGCCGGGGAGCCGCTGCCCTTCGGGCAGCAGGAGATCGCCCTCGACGGTCACGCGGTGGAGGCCCGGATCTGCGCGGAGACGGCGCGGCGCACGCCCGGTGCCGAGGACGGGCACGTGGACTTCCTGCCCTCGGCCGGGCGGGTGCTGCTGCTGGAGGAGCCGCAGGGCGACGGGGTGCGCACCGACTCCGGGCTCGCCGAGGGCACCGAAGTGGGCACGACCTACGACCCGATGCTCTCCAAGGTCATCGCCTGGGGCCCCGACCGGGCCGCCGCGCTGCGCGGGCTGCGCGCGGCACTCGCCCGCACGACGGTGCTCGGGGTGGAGACCAACACGGCGTTCCTGCGCGCCCTGCTCGGCCACCCCGAGGTCGCCTCCGGCGACCTGGACACCGGTCTGGTGGACCGCGTGGCGGCCGAACTGCTGCCCGGGAGCGTGCCCGACGAGGTGTACGGCGCCGCAGCACTGCTGCGGCAGGCGGCGCTCGCTCCGGGGGCCGGGACGGCACAGCCCCCGATCGGCCCGCCGCAGAATGCGGCCGCCGCGTCCGCGGCCGGCGGCTGGGTCAGCCCGTTCTCCGTGCCGTCCGGGTGGCGGCTCGGCGGGCAGCGGGCATGGACGGTGCACTCGCTGCGGGTACCGGGCCGCGACCCCGTGGCGGTCCGGGTCCGGCCCACCGCACCGGACGGCAGGCGCCCCGAGGAACTACCGGCGCCGGGCGAGATGGAGGTCAGCGTCGACGGCGCCACCCCGGTACGGGCGCGGCTGGCACCGGGCACCGAGACCGACGGCCCGACCGTCCGGCTCGACTGGGACGGCATGAGCCGCACCCTCAGCCGCGTCCGATGCGGGGACGGTGACACCCCGGGCGTGTGGCTGGGCAGGGACGGCGAAGCCTGGCAGGTGCGCGACCACGACCCGGTGGCGGACGCGTTGCGGCGGGCCGGTGGCGCACACGGTGCCGACGCGCTGACCGCGCCCATGCCGGGCACCGTCACGGTGGTCAAGGCGGCCGTCGGCGACGAGGTCGCCGCGGGCCAGAGCCTGCTGGTGGTGGAGGCCATGAAGATGGAGCACGTGATCACGGCACCGCACGCGGGCCGGGTGGCCGAACTGGAAGTCACGGCGGGCAGCACCGTGGCGATGGACCAGGTGCTCGCCGTCGTGGACCCGGCCGCCGACGGCGCACCGGCGACCGGAACGGAAGCGGCGACGGAGGCGATGGGATGACGGACGCGACGAACTCTGCGGAACACACCGCTCCGGGGCGCCCCGCGGCTCCGGCCGCCGGCCCGGCGGACAGCGGCGGCACCCCGGGTGAGCTGCCGATGGTCTTCCCCATGGAGGGGCTGCCCACCCGGGTGCGGATCCACGAGGTCGGGCCGCGGGACGGGCTGCAGAACGAGTCGGCGATCGTCCCGGTCGAGGTGAAGGCGGAGTTCATCCGGCGGCTCGCCGCGGCCGGGCTGAGCACCGTGGAGGCCACCAGCTTCGTGCATCCCAAGTGGGTCCCCCAACTCGCCGACGCGGAGGAACTGTATCCGCGCCTGGCAGAGCTGGAGGGGGTGCGGCTGCCGGTGCTGGTGCCCAACGCGCGCGGCCTGGAGCGCGCGTCGGCGCTGGGCGCGCGGGAGGTGGCGGTGTTCGCGAGCGCCACGGAGTCGTTCGCCAAGGCCAACCTGAACCGCACGGTGGACGGCGCGCTGGAGATGTTCGAGCCCGTGGTGGCGCGCGCCAAGAGCGCGGGCCTCCGGGTGCGCGGCTATCTGTCGATGTGCTTCGGCGACCCGTGGGAGGGCCCGGTCCCGGTCGACCAGGTGGTGCGGGTGTGCCGGGCGCTGGCGGGGATGGGCTGCGACGAGCTGAGCCTGGGTGACACGATCGGCGTGGCCACTCCCGGCCATGTCCACGCGCTGCTCACGGCGCTCGGTACGGCAGGGCTGCCCGCTTCGGGCGTGCCCGCCGATTCCGCTCCGCCCGGCGGCCCCACGCTCGCCGTGCACTTCCACGACACCTACGGCCAGGCGCTCTCCAACACCCTGGCGGCACTCCAGCACGGAGTGGCCACGGTGGACGCCTCGGCCGGCGGGCTGGGCGGCTGCCCGTACGCCAGGAGCGCCACCGGCAACCTCGCCACCGAGGATCTGGTCTGGATGCTGCACGGCCTCGGCATCGAGACGGGTGTCGACCTGGCCCGGCTCAGCGCCACCAGCACCTGGATGGCGCAGCAGCTGGGCCGCCCCAGCCCCTCCCGGACGGTTCGCGCCCTCGCCGGCCCGGCCGCTTCCTCCGCTTCCCCCTCTTCCGCGGAGTCCCGGAACACCCCGGACTCCCCCGCCCGCAAGGAGCAGTGAGCATGGCACTCGACCACCGCCTCACCCCCGAACACGAGGAACTGCGCCGCACCGTCGAGGAGTTCGCCCACGAGGTGGTCGCCCCCAAGATCGGTGAGTTCTACGAGCGGCACGAGTTCCCGTACGAGATCGTCCAGCAGATGGGCTCCATGGGCCTGTTCGGCCTGCCCTTCCCGGAGGAGTACGGCGGGATGGGCGGCGACTACCTCGCGCTCTGCCTCGCCCTGGAGGAGCTGGCCCGGGTCGACTCCTCAGTGGCCATCACGCTGGAGGCGGGGGTGTCGCTGGGCGCGATGCCCGTGTACCTCTTCGGCACCGAGGAGCAGAAGCAGGAGTGGCTGCCCCGGCTGTGCGCGGGCGAGCTGCTGGGCGCCTTCGGACTGACCGAGCCGGAGTGCGGTTCGGACGCGGGCGGCACCCGCACCACCGCTGTCCTGGACGAGGAAGCCGGGGAATGGGTGATCAACGGCAGCAAGTCCTTCATCACCAACTCCGGCACGGACATAACGGGCCTGGTCACGGTGACCGCTGTCACCGGGCGCAAGGAGAACGGCGGCCCGCGCATCTCCACCATCATCGTCCCCTCCGGCACCCCTGGGTTCACGGTGGCGCCCGCCTACTCGAAGGTCGGCTGGAACGCGTCGGACACCCATGAGCTGTCCTTCACGGATGTGCGCGTACCCCGCGCCAATCTGCTCGGCGAGCAGGGCCGCGGCTATGCCCAGTTCCTGCGGATCCTGGACGAGGGCCGAATCGCGATCTCCGCGCTGGCCACCGGGCTCGCGCAGGGCTGTGTGGACGAGTCGGTCCGCTACGCCAACACCCGTACGGCGTTCGGCAAGCCCATCGGCGCCAATCAGGCCATCCAATTCAAGATCGCGGACATGGAGATGCGGGCTCACACCTCCCGGGTGGCCTGGCGGGACGCAGCCGCCCGGCTGCTGGCCGGCGAGCCGTTCAAGAAGGAGGCGGCGCTGGCCAAGCTGTACTCCTCCGAGAGCGCCGTCACCAACGCCCGTGAGGCCACCCAGGTCCACGGCGGCTACGGATTCATGAACGAGTACCCGGTGGCACGCATGTGGCGGGACGCGAAGATCCTGGAGATCGGCGAGGGCACCAGCGAGGTCCAGCGCATGCTGGTGGCCCGCGAGTTGGGCGTGGGCGAGTGACCCCCGTACCCCGCGGCTGAACAGAGCCCCCGGCCCCGGCCGCCCCCCCGTCCCGGAGGGATGCGCGCCCTTGATGCTTCGACCGGGGCGGGGTTCTGGCCGTCATTCGTGGTGCCGGTTGCGGCGATAGAGGGCGTCGACCGACTCCGGAACGGCATCGGGATCGACAGGCAGCCGGGCACACACCCCGCACCGCCACTCCTCCAAACCGGGACCGGTGCACCGGGCATGGATGACCAGGCGCAGATCCCACCTGGCGGGGCAGACCGCACAGCGGTAGGGAGCTGCGGGCAGCGCCCCGGTGCGGGCAGCGGCCAGAAGCCGCACACACGCCTCCAGTTGCACGGGTGGCGGATCATGCGCCAGCCAGTACAGACCGAAGCGGACCGGCGGAAGACCCACGCCCGCATCGCGGGCCACTCCCCACGCCCACGCCTCCCGCTCGGCAGCCAACGCCAGACGACTGGCCGGATGCGTGGCCGGATACCGGATCTCCGCACCCCGAGCCCGCCACGCCAGATGCGAGAGAACCGCCGTCCTCTCGGCAAGCGGTGCATCCGTCCACACGGTGGGGGCGGCCACCTCGGCGCCGTCCCCGTGCTGTCCCAGCCCCTCGACCACGACCCCCAACAGAACGAGCGGCACATCCTGGCCAGCGGTCACGACTCACTCTCCCGAGCGGCGGCCTCGGGCAGGCAGTATCGGCAACGAGCACTGACCACGCGCCCCTTCCCCTTACGGTTGCTGGTCAGTTCGAGGGGCTGCGCGCAACGACGGCAGGTGCCGTACCAGGCACCGCGCCGAGGCACTCTCGCCCGGGACTCAGCCGACACCGCGAACGCCCCCTCCCCAGCAACGCGCACACCGACACGGCGGCCACGCCGAGCTGACAGCGCAACGTCCACGGCCCCGCAGTCGGCGCCACCGCCCCCAGGTGCGACCTCCATCACGGGAGACCCGGACCCGCAGCGCGCTCATACCCGACGACTCCCCACCAACCGCCGTCCAAGCTCACGCAACCCGCGAAGTCTCCGCTCCAACGCGGCGTCGTGCTCCGCACACTCCCCGGCCGTGGCAGGACGCACGTCCTCCGGGCGAGCCCGCCACTCACCGCCGGTCGGAGCCACCAGGACATACCGCGCCGGAGAACCACCGCAGACAAGCTGGGCCCGCCCCACCCATGGCACCTCGGACGGCACCACCTGCCGCGTCGCCTCATCCACCACATAGTCACCACGCCTGTGGCGCGGGGTGTCCTGCCGTTCGGCATCCATGACGACTCCTCTGCTGAGTGATCAGACAGTCACCGAACGTAGGAGTCGCAGCGAGCAAGAGGAGACACAGAATGTGCCCCCTCCATACGGGTGACGCTCAGGCCGCCAGGACGCCGATCCTCACCGCGAGTTCGGCGGCCCTGCGCCGCCGCTCCGGGCTCCTGGCCTCTGTCTCCTCCAGCACGATCCGCCGCGCGTAGCCGTTGTAGCGGATCGTTTCCGGGGCCGCCTCGAACGCCTTGTCCAGCGTGGCCAGCGCCGCCTCCGGCTGCCCGTCCAACTGGTAGCCACGCGCCTCCTCGATACGGTGCCGGGAGCGGCGGGGCCGGGAGGGGATCGTGGTGGCGTCCGCAGCGGCCGCCTGCCGCGCACTCTCGCCACCTGCGTGGAGCTCCACGGCGATCGTCAGGGCGTGGGCGTCCATGATGGGTCGCGAGAAGGACGTGACCGGGTGGTAGTACGTCTCAGGCAGCCGAAGGGCCTTCGCACGGGCCTTGTCCCACCATCCCCACGCCGATCCGGTGTCGCCCCGCCGGGCCGCGGTGTATCCCGCCTCGAACTCCAATGCCCCCGCGATGGCGAGAACCTCGTGACCGGCGTCAGGAAGGCCGGACTCGAGGTACTCCAGGGTGCCCATCGTGACGGCGTCGGCGGCATCGAATTGTGCGGAGTCGCGGTGAGCCTGGGCGGTGAGCCACGCGGCGACACCGATGGCGTGCGGATCCTCCGACTCCTGCGCGGCGACCATGGCACGCTCGACGATGCGCCACAGCAACGCCGGATCCGGCTGGTAGGCGACGAAGAACTGCGCCAGGCAGTACACCTCGGACAGCACGGCCTGTGCGGCCCGCCGGTCAGCGGCTGTGTCCGCCTGGCGCACGGCGAGTTGCGCGTCGCGGATCAGATCGGGCAGGAGCACGCCGATGACGTCTCGATGGTTCGCCGCCTGGTGCCGCGCCGTCCATGCCTGGGCCAGCCGAGCGGCGACATGCTCGCGCGGGGACGCTTCCCGTCCGAGGTCCAGAGGGAAGCGACCCACTGCCGCGGCGACCGCGGGAAGGCGTGCATGCCCGGGACCGATGAAGAGATCCACGTCCGCGCGCCGGTCGCCCGTCAGCTCCGCGAGGGACCGGACGCGGAGGATCTCGGCGATGCGCAGGATCATGGGAAGTCTCGGGGTCTGGAGCCGACCGTTCTCGACCTGCTTCACCCAGCTCGGCGACATGCCGAGCAGGCCGGCGAGCACGGTGCGCGGGATGCCACGCCGTTCGCGGAGGATCTGCATCCGCTGGCCGAATGCCAGCGGCTCGGTGTCAGGGATCGGGGAACCATCTCGAGACACTGCCTTGCCCCTCTCTGCACGGCTCGACGCCGCCAGGATATGGGCGTGGGGCCGTAGTTGTACCCAGGCCGAGAGCGCACCTCGTCGCCGATGGTGAGCCGCACCCGCGAAGCGGGCAGGCAGCGCGGCATTCCGGTGGGAACGGCGACTCGAAAACCGGGTATGCGCCGGCGAGCCGATGGAACTGCTCGAAGCGGGCTCCGCAGGGGTCTGGGGTCTCCGCAGGGCCCGCGGCGCCGCGCGGTGACGGCGCCGCGGACCCGGTACCGCCCCGGGTGCGGTCAGCGGGGCCAGGGGACCTGAGGTGAGCGGTAGTAGTTGATTCCCATCCGCTCCCAGCGGCTGCCCTGCCGGGCCAGGCGCTCCCGGTAGCCGTCCCAGTCGTGGGTGGCGGCGGGCGACCAGCCCAGTTCGGCCAGCCCCGGCAGGCGCGGGAAGGCCAGGTATTCGAGCTGTGCGCTGGTCTCGGTGGTCTCCGACCACAGCGGCGCCTCGATTCCGAGAACGGCTTCCTCGGGTACTCCTTCCAGATAGCGGGCCGGGTCCCAGTCGTAGGAGCGCCGCACCGGCACATATCCGGCCCAGGAGAGCCCCAGCGGAGTGTTCTTGTCGTACTTCATGTCCAGGTAGGCCCGGTCGGCCGGGGAGAGCACCAGCCTGGTGCCCTGCCGCGCGGCCTCGGCGACCTGGCGGCGCTCCTCGGCTCCGGTCCGGTCGTAGCCCCAGTACTGGGCGACGGTGCCGGGAGCGGGGGCGGCGGTGATCTGGTGCCAGCCGACGGCCTGCTTGCCGTGTGCGGCGACGAGGGGCTGTACCCGCCGCATGAAGGCGACGTAGTCCTCGTGGCTGGTGGAGTGCGCCTCGTCGCCGCCGATGTGGAGGTAGCGGCCGGGGGTGAGGGCCGCGAGTTCGCGGAGCACGTCGTCGACGAAGTCGTAGGTCCGTTTCAGGGGCACGCACAGGGAGCTGAATCCGACCTCGGTGCCGGTGTAGCGGGGCGGCGCCTCGCCGTCGCAGTTGAGTTCGGCGTAGGAGGCCAGTGCCGCGTTGGTGTGTCCGGGCATGTCGATCTCGGGGAGGACGGTCAGATGCCGGGCCGCGGCGTAGCGCACGATCGCGCGGTAGTCGGCCTTGGTGTAGAAGCCGCCGGGCCCGCCGCCGACCTCGGTGCCGCCGCCGTAGTCGGCCAGCCGGGGCCAGGAGTCGATGGCGAGGCGCCAGCCCTGGTCGTCGGAGAGGTGCAGATGGAGGGTGTTGATCTTGTAGAGGGCGAGCTGGTCGATGTACCGCTTGACCGCCGGGACGGGGAAGAAGTGGCGGGAGACGTCCAGCATGGCGCCCCGGTAGGCGAAGCGCGGGGTGTCGGTGATGACGCCCCCGGCGAGCTGCCAGGGGCCGGGCTGCTCGGTACGGGCTTCGACGGCGGCGGGGAGGAGCTGCCGGATGGTCTGCACCCCGTGGAAGAGCCCGGCGGCGTCCCGGGCGGTGAGCCGCGCGGCGTGGGCATCGACCTCGAGCCGGTAGCCCTCGCCGCCCGGCGCCCGGTCGCCGTCGAGCCGCAGGTGGATGCCGTCGCGCCCGGGGCGGGTGGTGATGGGCAGCCGGTAGCCGGTGGCGGGCCGCAGCAGTGCGGCGAGCTGCTCGGCCACCTCCCGTGCCGCCCGCGCGGACCCCGCCTCCTGCGCGGTGCTCGTGGTGCCGCTGTCCGGCCCGCCATGCTGCGGCCGGTTCCCGCGGCGGTCGGGCGCCCGGTCGGCCGCGGTGTGCACGCGGATCACCGTCCGCGGGGTGAGCGTGTAGGGCCTGCCCCGTTCCTGCACCGAGGCGGGTGCGGGTATCACCTGATCGAGTGGTGTGGGCCGGGCTCTGGCACGCGCGGAGGCCGCATCGGCTGCGCCGGGGGTGGCGGGCAGTGCGGAGGCGGCGAGCAGCGAGGCGCACAGGACCAGTAACGGTGTGAGTCGTCGTCCCATCAGCGATCCCTCCGGGATCCGCGGCGGGCCCGGGTGAACGGTCCTTCACCCGGGGTGGCGCACTCTCAACGAAAGCCGTGTTCAGGACACTTCGTCATACTGACGGCCGCACATGAAGCCGGGAAGGGATCGGTACGTACCTATTCTGGTCCGTTTTCGCCACGCCGTGCCCGCTATCGGGCAGATTTCTTGCGATCGGGACGCGGAAACCGCAGTATCGACGGGTGCTCGACGCCCCGACACCGGTCCACGACGACCTCATCGACCACCTGGTCCGCACCACGCCGCTGCAGCGCGGCGAGGCGGTCCGGGTGGTGCTGGACGTCCTGTCGTATTTCGACGAGACGGCTACCGAGTTCGTCCGCCGTCGGCACCGCGAGCTCCAGGCCAAGGGCCTGGCGAACCCGGAGATCTTCGAACGTATCGAGGCCGAGCTGCCACACCGGGCCGTCGCACCGCCCGAGCTGTCCCTCAGACAGCTCCGCCGCATCGTGTACGGCTGAGCGCGGAGCAGCGCCTGCAGAGGCAGACCATCCTCAACAACGGCACGACAGAGAGGCAGGGCATCAGCAGTATGTGCGGAATTGTCGGGTATATCGGTAAGCGTGACACCGCCCCGCTCCTGCTGGAGGGCCTCCAGCGACTGGAGTACCGCGGCTACGACTCGGCGGGCATCGCCATCCAGACCGGTACGGGCGGCAAGGCGGGCGGACTGAAGACCGCCAAGACCAAGGGCCGGGTCCGGGACCTGGAGGAGCGCGTCCCCAAGCGGTTCACCGGCAGCGCCGGCATCGCCCACACCCGCTGGGCCACCCACGGCGTGCCCAACGACGTCAACGCCCACCCGCATCTGGACCCGGCCGAGAAGGTCGCCGTCGTCCACAACGGCATCATCGACAACGCCGCCGAACTGCGCGCCAAGCTCACGGCGGAGGGCGTCACCTTCGTCTCCGACACCGACACCGAAGTGCTGGCCCACCTCATCGCCGCGGCGCAGGCCGAGCGCCTGGAGGCTCGCGTCCAGGAGGCGCTGCGCCACGTCGAGGGCACCTACGGCATCGCCGTGCTGCACGCCGACTTCCCGGACCGCATCGTGGTGGCGCGCAACGGCTCGCCCGTGGTGCTGGGCATCGGCGAGAACGAGATGTTCGTCGCCTCGGACGTCGCCGCGCTGGTCTCCCACACCCGCCAGGTGGTCACGCTGGACGACGGTGAGATGGCCACCATCAAGGCCGGTGACTACCGCACCTACACCACCGAGGGCTCCCGCACCTCCTCCTCCCCGGAGACGGTGGAGTACGCCGCCGAGTCCTACGACCTGAGCGGCCACGACACCTACATGCACAAGGAGATCGCCGAGCAGGCGGACGCGGTGGACCGGGTGCTGGCCGGGCGTATCGACGACCGGTTCGCCACCGTGCACCTCGGCGGCCTCAATCTCGACCCGCGCGAGGCCCGCGCCGTGCGCCGGGTGAAGATCCTCGGCTGCGGGACCTCGTACCACGCCGGCCTCATCGGCGCCCAGATGATCGAGGAGCTGGCCCGCATCCCCGCGGACGCGGAGCCCGCCAGCGAATTCCGCTACCGCAACGCGGTGGTGGACCCCGACACCCTCTACATCGCCGTCTCGCAGTCCGGGGAGACCTACGACGCGCTCGCCGCCGTCCAGGAGCTCAAGCGCAAGGGCGCCCGGGTGCTCGGGGTCATCAACGTCGTCGGCTCGGCCATCGCCCGGGAGGCCGACGGCGGGGTCTACGTGCACGCCGGGCCCGAGGTCTGCGTCGTGTCCACCAAGTGCTTCACCAACACGGTGGTCGCCTTCGGGCTCCTCGCGCTGCACCTGGGCCGCATCCGCGACCTGTCGGTGAAGGACGGCAAGCGCATCATTGAGGGGCTGCGCCGGCTGCCGGACCAGATCGCCGAGATCCTCAAGCAGGAGCCGGAGATCGAGAAGCTGGCGAAGCTCTACGCGGACGCCCGCTCCATGCTCTTCATCGGACGGGTGCGCGGCTACCCCGTGGCCCTGGAGGCGTCCCTGAAGCTCAAGGAGGTCTCCTACATCCACGCCGAGGCGTATCCGGCCTCCGAGCTCAAGCACGGGCCTCTGGCGCTGATCGAGCCGGCGATGCCGACGGTCGCGATCGTGCCCGAGGACGACCTGCTGGAGAAGAACCGGGCGGCGCTGGAGGAGATCAAGGCGCGCAGCGGCCGCATCCTGGCCGTGGCCCACCAGGAGCAGGAGAAGGCCGACCACACCATCCTGGTGCCGAAGAACGAGGACGAGCTGGACCCGATCCTGATGGGCATCCCGCTGCAGCTGCTGGCCTATCACACGGCGCTGGCCCTGGGGCGGGACATCGACAAGCCCCGCAACCTGGCCAAGTCGGTCACCGTGGAGTAGGGGCGGTCCGCCCCCGGGTGCGGGGCCCGGATGGGCGGGATCCCGCGCGGGCCACCAACCGCGCGGGATCCCGCCTCCCCTGTGCCGGCGTCGCCCATTACGCCGGCGGGTGGGCCACGGGACGGGACCGTCACCTCCCGCCCGGTGGCGCGCCCTCGGGTCTCGGCCACCCGTGTGCTGTCTGTATGCCCCTCACAAGCGCACAACCCACCTCTACGGGTGGGTAGATTTATCGATGCACCCGGTGCCACGCCGACCGCGCGGCTCACCGGGGACTACCGCCGGACGCGGTCCAAGTCGGCTTCCCTGCACAGGAGTCGGCGCAGTTCGGAGTCGGCGCACGCGGGACTGAGGGACGCCGACCCGCGGCGCCGGAGCACACTGCGCGCCACCGTGTTCGGGGAAGGACGCCGCGTCGGCTCAGGGGACGACGATGACCGGGCGCTGGGCCCGCCGGGCGAGGCGCCCCGCGACCGAGCCGAAGATCCGCCCGACGAGTCCGTGCGTCGAGCCGACCACGATGGCGTCGGCCGCGTACTCGCTGCCGACCTCCTCCAGCTCGTGGCAGATGTCGCCGCCCCGCTCCACCAGGATCCAGGGCACCTCCGCCAGATGATCGGCGCAGGCGAGTTCCAGCCCGAGCACTTCCGTGCGGTGGTCGGGAACGTCGACGAAGACGGGCGGTTCGCACCCCGCCCACACCGTGGTGGGCAGCCGGTTGGCGACATGGACGATGATCAGACCGGAGCCCGAGCGGTAGGCCATGCCGACGGCGTACGCCAGCGCGCGCTCGCTGGAGACCGAGCCGTCGAATCCGACGACGACGCCGTGCTGGAAGGCCGGATCGCAGGAGTGGCGCGTCTCGTCCGCCGCTTCGGGGATCGCCGTGGAGTCGGCGACCTGCCTGCGGTCTGCTGGTTCAGGGATCTCGTGTCCTGCCATGAGTGTCTCGGCGAAGTGAGTCCTCTGTGCAGAGGGACGACGGACGGCTTGCGCTCTCTCGGATCTGCTCGGACGAATCTGCTGGGTGCTGCGCGGCCTGCTCACGAAGACCGGGAATCGTCTTCCCAAGTCCCTTACCCAAAGGGTACGGCCGCACTCCCCGCTTGCCCAGGCAATGCGGAGCGGGTGCCCGGAGCGGTTGACCCCGGAGCATGCCTGAGCGCGGGCCGCAGCGCAATGCCGCGTTACGCCCCTTACGCGCCTCCTTGACCGACGCGTAACAGGCCCACCGCCGGAAGTGGCGCGGAACCGTCCGGTCCGCCGCCTCGCGCACCTCCCGTGTCGCATCGATCACGTTCTGTGGGAGCGCCCCCTCCGCGCCGCATCGCCGGGGAACCCGGCGCGGGGTGGCACGGCGGGAGCATTCTGTCCCGATCATTGCGTTGGCGCGAGACCGTCTCTCACGGCGCGCACCGGCACACACCGGCGCGCACAGAGCCACAAAAGGTCACGCACCGTCGCATGTTGCACACGCTGAGCGCACCTCATGCGCCCCACATACCTCATACACATCAGGAATCACGAGATCGCACCACGAGGGTGACCGAATCGCACGTCTGCTTCCCCTCGAATTTCAGCCAACTTGGCACAGCGTCAGAACCGGTGCCGCCTCTCCCGTCCGACCCCCTGCCACCAGGGAGGAAAGGAGCGTCGAGCGGGTGTGCACCCTACGTTGATGGGGCAGAGAGGGCATGCGTACTTCCCAGCAGCGCAGTTGAGTGAAACGCTTCGTGATCGAATGCTTCACGCCAAGTTGCCTTATCGACATAGCGCCGGATGCCGAACTTGCACCGCCCACCTCATCCGACGCAGTAGATTCGATCTTGGCTTTCACTGCGGGGGAGAGCGGGGGAGATGTGTATGGACCGAGAGGAACACAACGATTGAGGGGGGCTTAGTTCCAATGAGCCAGGACTCCACGAACGGCCCAGTCGAGACCCGCAAGCTGGCCGCGCGCCGCCGGCGCGAGATCGTGGCGGTGTTGCTCTTCAGCGGTGGTCCCATCTTCGAGAGTTCCATCCCGCTCTCCGTCTTCGGAATCGACCGCCAAGACGCCGGAGTACCGCGCTACAGGCTGCTCGTCTGCGCGGGCGAGGACGGACCACTGCGCACCACCGGCGGGCTCCAGTTGAGCGCGCCGTTCGGACTGGAGGCGATCTCCCGCGCGGGCACCGTGGTCGTGCCCGCCTGGCGCTCCATCACCCAGCCGCCGCCACCGGGGGCGCTGGAGGCACTGCGCAGGGCACACGAGGAGGGGGCCCGCGTCATAGGCCTGTGCACCGGCGCCTTCGTCCTCGCCGCGGCCGGACTGCTGGACGGGCGCCCGGCCACCACCCACTGGATGTACGCGCCCACGCTGGCCAAGCGCTATCCGGCCGTCCACGTCGATCCACGTGAACTGTTCGTGGACGACGGGGACATCCTCACCTCCGCCGGTACGGCCGCGGGCATAGACCTGTGCCTGCACGTCGTGCGGAGCGACCACGGAGCCGAGGCGGCCGGTGCGCTGGCCCGCCGGCTGGTCGTCCCGCCGCGCCGCGGCAACGGCCAGGAGACCGGCGGCCACCCCCGCCACCTGGACCGCTCCTTACCAGAGGAGATCGGCGCCGACCCGCTCGCCGAGGTCGTCGCCTGGGCGCTGGAGCACCTCCACGAGCAGTTCGACGTGGAGACCCTTGCCGCGCGCGCGTACATGAGCCGCCGCACCTTCGACCGGCGCTTCCGGTCTCTCACTGGGAGCGCTCCACTGCAGTGGTTGATCACCCAGCGCGTGCTCCAGGCGCAGCGCCTGCTGGAGACGTCGGACTACTCCGTGGACGAGGTGGCGGGCCGCTGCGGCTTCCGCTCGCCCGTCGCGCTGCGCGGCCACTTCCGCCGCCAGCTCGGCGCCTCGCCCGCCGCCTACCGGGCCGCGTACCGCGCGCGCCGGCCGGACGGGGAGCAGGCCCACGAGGGCACGGGGGTGCCACCGGGAGCGGCGGGGAGCGCCGGGAACGGCGTTCCGGGCCCGGGGCAGGGCGGCGAGAGTCCGCTGCGCCTGCCCTACCAGTCCCATCAGTCCCACCATTCCCCGCCGGGGCAGGGATACGGCCAGCCCGGCCACGCCGGACCGGCCGGGCACTCCGGACATCCGGGGCATCCGGGCGGCCACGAGCCGGGAGCGGGGGGCGGGCCGTCGGCGTACGGCACCAGACAGGAGACCCGACAGGAAGCGAGGGAGTACCGAAGCACTCCGCACAACCGCATAGAACAGGGCAAACCGGAATCGGACGCGTTCGCCCCGCGGGTTCCCGGCCAGCGCGGCCGGGGGACGAGCTGAGCGGGCCGGGTCACGTACTGTGAAGAGCATGAACGATCGCATGGTGTGGATCGACTGCGAGATGACCGGCCTCTCGCTGTCCGATGACGCGCTCATCGAGGTGGCCGCGCTGGTGACCGACTCGGAGCTGAACGTACTCGGCGACGGCGTGGACATCGTGATCCGCCCGCCCGCGCACGCAGTGGAGGCGATGCCGGAGGTGGTGCGCGAGATGCACACCGCCTCCGGCCTGCTCGAGGAGCTGGACGGCGGCACGACGCTGGCCGACGCCGAGGCCCGGGTCCTGGCCTACGTACGCGAGTGGGTGCCGGACGCCCGCCGGGCGCCGCTGTGCGGCAACTCCGTCAGCACCGACCGCGGCTTCCTCGCCCGCGACATGGCCGCGCTCGACAGCCACCTGCACTACCGCATCGTGGATGTCTCCTCGGTCAAGGAGCTGGCCCGCCGCTGGTATCCGCGCGCCTACTACAACAGCCCGGAGAAGAACGGCAACCACCGGGCGCTGGCCGACATCCGCGAGTCCATCGCGGAGCTGCGCTACTACCGGGAGGCCGTCTTCGTGCCCCAGCCGGGACCCGACTCGGAGACGGCGAAGAAGATCGCGGCCCGGCACGTGCTGCCCCCGGCGGACTGACCGGAGGGGTCTCCGGGCCCGGCAGCACCCCTGCCGGGCCCGGTACCGGAAACGTGTGCGCGAGCACGGCGCCGGACCCTGTACACTCGTAGCGGCCGGTCAGGGAAGATCTTCTCTCCCGCACCGGACGTGGTGGTCGTAGCTCAGTTGGTAGAGCACCTGGTTGTGGTCCAGGATGTCGCGGGTTCAAGTCCCGTCGATCACCCTTCTCTCGGAGGCCCTGTGGCCGGCGGAAACGCGGGTCACAGGGCCTCTTACTTGTGTGCACGGCTCAGCGCGGCGGGGGTTGCTTCTCTTGGTCTTGGTCATGGTCTTCGGCATCGCACTGCTGGTCGCCGTACTGCTGTCCGGACTGGCCGCCCGCTCGGTGCTCTCCACCTCGCTGCTGTTCCTGGTGGGCGGCGCGCTGGTCGGGGACGGGGCGCTCGGGCTCATCCACGTCGCGCCGGAGAGCGACATCGTCCGCGTCACGGCCGATCTGGCGCTCTTCGCCGTGCTGTTCACCGACGGCATGCACGTCCGCTTCGCCGATCTGCGCGAGCGCTGGAAGAGCCCGGCCCGGGCGCTCGGGCTGGGCATGCCACTGGCATTTTTCGGCATCGCGCTGCTCACCCACTGGCTGGTCGGCTTCGACTGGACCACCTCCTTCCTCGTCGGCGCGGTGCTCTCCCCCACCGACCCGGTCTTCGCCTCCGCCATCGTCGGGCACCGCCGGGTGCCGTCCCGGCTCCGGCAGCTCCTCAACGTGGAAAGCGGCATCAACGACGGGCTGGCGCTGCCGTTCGTACTGATCTTCCTGGCCGCCGCCGCACCCAGCGGGCACGGCGAGCACGCCTCGGCCGGCAGCATCGCCCTGGAGCTGGTGCTCGGGCTGGCCTTCGGTATCGCGGCCCCGCTGCTCGTCAACGGGCTGCTGCGGTTCCGGCTGCTGGGTGCCGAACCGAAGCTGCAGCCGCTGGGGCCGCTGGCCATCGGCGTGATCCTGTACGCCGTGTGCGCACTGACCCACGCCAACTCCTACCTGGCCGCCTTCAGCGCGGGCTCGGTGCTCGCGGCGGTCTCCCCCGAGGCCAAGCAGGCGTTCGAACCGCTGGGTGACTCGCTGGCCGAACTGGCCAAGTTCGCCGCGCTGCTGATCTTCGGAGCGCTGCTGACCGGGGAGCTGTTCGGGGACCTGTCGTTCGGTGGGTACGTGGTCGCCGTGCTGGCGATCGTCCTGATCCGTCCGGCCTCGCTGCTGCTGTCGCTGCTCGGTACGTCCTTCGACAGGCGGGAGAAGCTGACCGCGGCCTGGTTCGGTCCCAAGGGCTTCGCCTCGGTGGTCTACGGACTGCTGGTGCTCCAGGCCGGTATCCCGCACGGCGAGGAGGCGTTCAACCTGATCGCGGTCACCATCGCCTTCTCGATCATCGCCCACAGCAGCTCGGACGTGCCCATCGCCCGGCTGTTCGACGTCGAGGAGCTCGTGGGCATCCCGGACGACAATCGCGGCCCCCGGTGGCCCTTCGGCACCGGGGCGCGGAAGACCGGGAGGCCGGCGGACGCCGACCGCGGACCGGACGACGCGGAATCCGTTGGCGGGGAGCCGCACCGCGCGGAGTCCGCACAGCGGGACGCGGAACCCGGCGGGGACGGCGCGGACTCCGGTCCGGACGGCGGCCGGGGCGCGAAGCGGACCGGCGCGCAGCGGTAGCGGGCGGCGTCGGCAGGCGAGCGGCCGGGGCGCCGGGAGTGGCGTCGGGAGTCGCAGGGGGGCCGCAGAAAACACTGCGTTCCCGGCCTCCCTGCGGGAGACGGGAACGCAGCGCTGACGGGCAGGCAGAGCTGGTCTCTGCCAGGGGAAGGTACTCGGGTCAGTCGTTCTGCATCGGGCCGAAGACGAAGATGACCGAGTCGCTGATGATCCTGTCGTCGTCGGAGATGGAGACCTTCTTGATCTCCTTGCTGACCGACTCGTGCACCCAGTTGTACTGGTGCCCCTTCGGCCAGGCGGCGGCCGAACCGGCGCCGGCACCGGCCAGGCCCAGGACGGCGAAGCCGACGGCGACGGAACGCGCGAGCGTGCGCATACGCATGTGAACCTCCGAGGGTTGGTTGGACGAGGCACCACAATGGCGGCCGAAGTGTCACTTTTTGGTACAACACGACAACGCGGGGACGGAATGAACCCGGACGGCGCACCCCTGTTTCATTCGAACTAATATTCGTATCGTGAGTGAGTGGAGTGACCGAGCGGGCCCGTGGGCGCGGGCCCGGATGCCGGACGGACAGGAGCTGGACGTCGTCGTCACCGGCCGCTCCCGCACGCCCGACGGCCACTGGTGGTACGAGTGCGAGGCGATCCTGCCGAGCCGCCACCAGCACCCCGACGGGCACACCGAGCCCAAGAGCGCACCGACCGCGATCAGCGTCGCGGCCGAGGACATCACCCCGATCCCCGGCGAGAGCTACGCCGCGGTGCCGACGGCCGGTGCCGTCGCGGGCCGCCAGTGGCTGGCCGTCCGGATGCGCGGAACCGGCGACGCGGAGCCCTGGTGGTGCGTGCACCGCCGGGACTGCTGGCAGGCCCGCGACGGCTGGCTCACCCGGCGCGTCACCGCCCGGGAGGCGGTGAAGCTGCTGGCCCGCACCGCCGAGGCACGGGTGTGCGACATCTGCCGCCCGGACCGCGTACTGGACCGGCTGGGCCGCTGACCGGCAGCGGGCCGGGCGCATCCGGGGCGCACGGGGACAGCTCCCGTTCGGCCCCGGCCCGGCCCGGCCCCCGCCGACCGTCCCTCAGCCGAGGCGTACACCGTGGTCGGCGAGGTAGCGCACGGGATCGATGTCCGAACCGTAGCCGCGCTGCTCGCGCACCTCGAAGTGCAGATGCGGGCCGGTGGAGTGACCGGTGTTGCCCGAGCGGCCGAGCCAGGTCCCGGCCCGCACCGTGGCTCCCTCCCGGACGAAGACCTCCGAGAGGTGCGCGAAGAGGAGGTACTTGCCGTCCTCCATCCGCACGGTCACCGCCTTCCCGTAGTCGCCCGCCCACCCGGCGGCCACGACCGTCCCCGGGCCGACGGACCGCACGGGGGTGCCCACCCGGACCGCCAGGTCGACCCCGGTGTGATAGCCCGCCGCCCAGCCGCCCTCGACCCCGTACGCCTGTGAGATCCGCACCGGGAATTCGGTGACGGGCGAGACCCATCCGCTCTCCGCCGTCGACGGCGGGTCCGCGGGCGCGGCCGGTTCGGCCGGGTCCGACTCCGCGCGCGCAGCACCGGTGTCCCCGGGGGCTCCGGGGTCACCCGAAGGCCCGGAGGCCCCAGGAGGCCCGGTGGTTCCGGAAGTTCCGGGGGGTCCCGAGGGGCCGGACGACCGGGTGCCGCCCGCCTCCGTGCCGGGGGCGCCAGAGGTACGGGAAGGGCCGGGGGGTGCGACGAGGCGGGGCACGAGGCTCCGCCTGCCGTCCGCCTGCGGCTCCGCACCGCCCGGTGCCGCCCGGCCGGGGGCCGAGGACGCGTGCGGCGCGGCGGGTGCTGCGGGCGGAGCCGAGCTGCCGGACCGCTGGGGAGGAGCGGGGCTGTGCGACGACGTGGCGGTGAGGGCGAGGAAGGGTGCGGGCAGGGCGAGGAGGGTGACGGCTGCCAGGGTGCAGCCGACCAGGGGACGGCTGCGGCGCCGAGGTGCCGCGGTCGTCCGGGTGTTGCCGGTCCCGGTGCGAGCCATGTCTGCGATGCAACGGCCCCCGCGGGTCCGGCGCACCCGGAGCGCCGCCTATGGGGTGAGTGAGCTTCCGTCAGGAGGAGGCGCGGGTCACCAGTTCGGTGGACAGCACGCGGTGCAGGCTGTCGGTTCCCTCCCCGGCCGGTCGCGCACCGGCGTCCACGCCGGAGCCACCCGGTGTCCACTTGCCCAGCAGCTCCAGCAGCACCCGGGCCATCTCCCCGCCCATGGCGCCGATCGGCTGACGGACGGTGGTCAGCGGCGGATCCGTATGGCGGGCGACGACCGAGTCGTCGAACCCGACCAGCGCGACGTCGTCGGGTACCGACCGGCCCGCGGCGCGCAGTGCGCGGCGCGCGCCCGCGGCCATCACGTCCGAGGCGCAGAAGACGGCGTCGAGCCCCGGAGCGCGTGCCAGGAGCCGCCGCATCGCCAGCTCCCCGCCCTCCTCGGTGAAGTCGCCGCAGACCAGCAGGGATTCGTCCGACGGACGGCCCGCCGCGCGCAGCGCCTCACGGTAGCCGTCGGTGCGGCAGCGGGCCGCGTACACGTCGCCCGGCCCGGTGATCGTGGCGATCGTGCCGCGCCCCCGTGCCAGCAGGTGGGCGACGGCAGTACGGGCGCCGCCGGTGTTGTCGCAGTCGACGTACGGCACGGGTTCCGCGGCCCGCCGGCGGCCGCCCAGCACGGCGGGGATCTCGGACCGGGCCAGCAGGTCGGGCAGCGTGTGGTCGGCGTGCACGGAGACCAGCAGCACCCCGTCGATGTGGTGGGAGGCGGCGTACTGCGCGAAGCGGTCCCGTTCCTTCGGGCCGTGCAGCAGGGTGAGCAGCAGTTGCATGTCCGCACGGGCGAGTTCGGCGCTGATGCCGCGCACGATGGCCGGGAAGTAGGGCTCGGTGAAGAACCGGGACTCCGGTTCGGGCACCACCAGCGCGACGGTGTCAGCGCTGCCCGCAGCCAGGGCACGGGCCACCCGGTCGGGCACGTATCCCAGTTCGGCGACGGCGTCCTCGACCGCGGCGCGGGTGCGGTCGCTGACCCGGGCGGAGCCGTTGACGACCCGGGAGACGGTGCCGCGGCCCACTCCGGCGCGGCGTGCGACCTCCTCCAGGGTCGGCCCGGACCGTGCGGTCCTGCGGGCCCGTCCGCCGCGCACTGCTGCCATGGTGCCCTCCCCTGCCGCGGGCCCCGGCCCCGCGGGACCCGGGCGAGGAGAACATTCAACTACAACCGCCCCCGGCAGCAGGAGGGGTGCGGGCCGCAGGACGGCGGCGGAAGGACGGGGCACGACGGCGGTGTGGGGGGGGGTGGGTGCCGTCGCGCCCCGCCCGGTGGGGGGTGGCCGTGGGGGGTGGCCGTGGGGGGTGCGGGGGTCCGGATCAGCCGGCGAACGCCTTGCTGAAGTCGTCGGGCTTCTGCTCGATGCTGGAACAGGTCGGGTCGGCCTGGTCCTTGGGGCCGCCGGGGCACGGCTTGTCCCTGGTACCGGACCACATGGAGAGCCGTCCCATCCCGTGCTCGTCGGCGAACGCGCGGACCTGTGCGGCGTCCTCGGGCGTGAAGATCTCCACGTTGACGTCGTTGACGCCGATCATCGGGGTGACGGCCAGCGCCTTCCAGGCGGCCTCGTCGTCCAGTCCGAGCGCGGCGGCCACCTGCTCATGGGCCGCGGTGGCCGCCTGGGTGGCGTATGCGCCCATGTCGCCGTCGTAGGAGGAGCCGTAGTCCATCGCCATGATGTTGACCGCCGACACCCGCACACCGTTGGCCTCGGCGTTCTCCAGCAGTTCCACGCCGGGTGCGGTGAGTCCCTCGGGCATCACCGGCAGGGTGTAGGAGACGTCCAGGTCCTGGTGGCTCTTCTGGAGCGCGGCGAGGGCCTTGGCGCGCCGCTCGTTGGCCCCGGTGTCGGGCAGGGCCGCGCCCTCGATGTCCAGGTCGATCTTCGTGAGGTCGAAGGTGTCGATGACCTTGCCGTACGCCGCGGCGAGCTCGTCCGCCGAGTCGCAGGCCGTACCGAGCTCGGTCCCGTTGGCGCCGCCGAACGAGACGCGCACGTCGCCGCCCTCGGCCCGCAGGTCGGGGATCTGCCGGGCGACGGGGTCGTCCTCGAGCTCCTGGCCGCCGCCCCACTTCGGGACGCAGCCGCCGCCGCTGGTGACGAAGGCGAGGTTGTACTCCTGCACGCCGGTCCGCGCGGCGCTCGCCACAAGGTCGTAGGAGGGCTGTAGCGAGGTGTCGACGTACGGCGCGAAGGGCGTGCCGGACGCGTCGGCCGACGCGTCCTCGCCCGCCGTCGCGTTGCCCGCGAGCAGGAGGCCGCCGCCCGCCACGAGCGCCGCGGCGGCGGCGCTCATGGCCGTCCTGGCGGCCCGGCTGGTGCGGCGGCGGTGGCCTGCGGTGTTCGTCATCGTGTTGCTGCCTCGTTCCGTGGGGGATCCGCTGGATGGAGCGAGCAGCACGTTACTGACATCGAATCGGGCAGATGCCGCCTTGCGGACATCGACCGGAGTCCTTAGGGCGCGCTTAAGGCAGCGGAAAGGGCCGCGTTAAGGGGCGCGCCCCGGTGGCGGGAGGCGTCCGGCACGGCCCTCGACCCCGCCGGTTGCTCCGTTCGCCGCACGGTTCCACCACTCCGTGGAGTGACGGTGGGGCGCTGGTCGGAAAGTCACAACGACCTGACCCGTCTTGCTGTGCCTGGATAGTGCGCAAGTTGTCTGTCTCCTGGAGGAAGAACACCATGCTTCGTCACGTGACCACTGCCGCCTGCGCCGCCGCCCTCGTCCTGGGCGGGGCCTCCGCCGCGGCCGCCGACGCCGGTGCCCAGGGCGGCGCCGCCAACTCGCCGGGCGTGCTCAGCGGCAACGTCGTCCAGGTTCCGGTCCACATCCCCGTCCAGGTGTGTGGCAACTCCGTCAACGTCATCGGGCTGCTGAACCCGGCCCTGGGCAACAAGTGCATCGCTAAGTAAGCGACGGCGGACGCACAGCGCCGCCGGGTCCGGACCCCATGTGTCCCGGACCCGGCGGCGTTCGCCGTTCCCGGCTTCTGCGCGGCCGGATCAGACCAGGCCCAGGCCGGGGTCACCGGTGTAGGCGCGCGCCACGGCGAGGGAGTCCTCGTAGATGCGGAACGAGGTGATCAGTCCGTCCGCGGTCGTGAAGCGGACGACGAGCTCGTCCTCCAGCACCTCTTCCGAGGGGTGGAACCGGAAGGTGAAGCGGCCGTTGACGAAGACCGCGCCTGCGGACGCGTGGCTGTGCAGCACGTCGAACGCCAGCGGCTCGACGGCCTCGAACAGCGGGGCGTAATACCCGTAGCGCAGCGTCTCCCGCCCGCGGTGCGTCCCCACCCAGGGCACGATCTGCGCATCACCCGGAATGATCCAGACGGCCTCCTGGGCCACCAGCCCCAGCAGCCGGTCCGCGTCGCGGTCGGCGAAGGCGGCCAGGTAGGCGTTGACAGCGGGATCCTCGGTAGGACCTTCGGCGAGTGCGTCACTGCTCATGGAGTCCAGCTCTCCTTCCGGCGGATGCGGTGTGCGGCCCCACCCTCCCCCGGTCTCCGCGCTCCGCCCCGGCGGCGCACAGGAGCCGGGCACTCCACCACCCCCGCGCACCGCAACCGGGCGCGTCCCGCCCCGCTCCCGCACACGTCCGGTTCAGCGGCGGGCCGGGCGCCGGAGCCGACGGCGCACGCGGCGGCTCGCCCGGGACCGCTGCCCGGCGCTGCCGCGCAACGCGAGCCACATCCGCACCTCGGTGCCCCCGAGCACCGAGCGGCCCAGCCGTACGTCACCGCCGGTGGACTCCGCGACACGGCGCACGATGTCCAGACCGAGCCCCGTGGAGCCCGGGCCGCCGTCGCCGTGGCCGCGGCGCAGTGCCGCCTCCGGGTCGGGGATGCCGGGACCGGCGTCCGAGACCAGCACGATGACGGCCTCGCTGCCGGGGCCGCCGCTGTGCAGGTCGACGGAGAACGCGGTCCCCTCGGCGGTGTGCCGGAAGACGTTGCCCAACAGCGCGTCCACGGCCGCGGCGAGTTCCGCGCGGGCCACCGGCACCCGCACCGGGCGCTCGGCCCCGGCGACGCGCGCCTCGCGCCCCTCGTCCTCGGCCAGCGCCGACCAGAAGGCCATCCGTTCGCGGATCACCTCGGCCGCGTCGGAGGCGACCGCGCGCGACGTGCCCGGCGACTGGGCGCGCTGTTCACGGGCCGCCCCGATGATCCGGTCGACCTCCGCCTCCAACTGCGCGACGGCGGCCCGCATCTGGTCGGCGGTGTCCCCCTCGCCGAGCGAGGCGGCGTTGAGCCGCAGCACGGTGAGCGGGGTGCGCAGCCGGTGGGAGAGGTCGGCGGCCAACTCGCGCTCGTTGGCGAGCAGCTGGACGACCTGGTCGGCCATGGAGTTGAAGGCTGCCGCGGCCGATCGCAGTTCGGTCGGCCCCTCCTCGGGCACCCGCACGTCCAGGGCACCCTCGCCCAGGTCGTGCGCGGCTCCGGCGAGCCGCTCGGCGGGCCGCACCATCCGGGTGCCGAGCCGGTCGGCGACCGCGACCGAACCGAGCACCAGCGCGATGCCGACCCCGGCGAGCATCATCCAGGAGGTGGCCACACCCCGGGTGACCTCGGCATCGGGGACGAACACCTCGACGACCGCGATCTCCCCGCCCGCCACGGCGATGGGCCGCAGCAGCGCGTACCCGCCCCCGACCTCGACGGTGGTGGCGCGGCCGAGCCGCCGCGCGGCGGCCAGCCGGTCCCGCGGCGCACGGCTGCGTCCGACGCGCAGCGCCTCTCCGCCGCTTCCGGAGGTACCGCCCGCGGCATCGGACCCGGAGGTTCCGATCGGTACATGCACCGCGATCCGGCCCTCGGCCCCCGCCTGGGTGATGGCGACGGCGCGCTGGAGTGCGCGGCGGTCGCGGGTGAGGGCCAGTACCGGGCCGACCGCCGACGCCTGCCGCTCGGCGCCCGCGAAGGCGCGGTCGCGAGCGGTCTCCTCGACCACCAGCGCCAGTGGCACCGCGAAGGCCACCACCACCATCACCGTCACGGCGAGGCAGACCTTCACCAACGCCCATCTCACGCGGGCCCGCCGCTCACCCGGGCCCGTCCTCGTCCCGCGGGGGTTCCAACTTGACGCCGACACCGCGCAGGGTGTGCAGATAGCGCGGCCGGGCGGCCGTCTCCCCCAACTTCCGCCGCAGCCACGAGAGGTGCACGTCGATTGTCTGGTCGTCCCCGTAGGACTGCTGCCACACCTCGGCCAGCAGCTCCTTGCGCGGGACGACGACACCGGGCCGCCCCGCCAGGAAGGCGAGCAGGTCGAACTCCCGGCGGGTGAGGGCGAGTACAGCGCCGTCCAACTGGGCCATCCTGCGCAGCGGATCGACCACGAGGCCGCCCACCCGCAGTACGCCGTCCCCGGCGCTCTCCCCGCTGCCGCCGCCGAACTCCCCCGCGCGGGTACGGCGCAGCACGGCCGCCATCCGGGCCGAGAGGTGGGCCACCGAGAACGGCTTGACCAGATAGTCGTCCGCGCCCGCGTGCAGCAGCCGGACGATCTCGGCCTCGTCGTCCCGCGCGGTGGCGATGATCACAGGCACGTCCGTGACGCCGCGCAGCATCTTCAGGGCCTCCGCACCGTCCAGGTCCGGAAGTCCGAGGTCGAGGACGACCACGTCGAAACCGACCTGCGCCACCTCACGCAGGGCCTCCAGCGCCGTCCCCACGCTGCGGACCGCGTGCGCGGCCTCGGTGAGGTGCCGGATGAGGGCGGAGCGCACGAACTGGTCGTCCTCGACCACGAGCACACTTGCCATGGGCGGAACCGTACGACATTCCGACTGGCTCTACCCTGACGGGGATGCAGCACCTGAGTCGACGTTCCGGAACGCGCTGGCTGCCCGTCGGCGTCTGGCTCCTGACGACCGGCGCCGCCACCGCGCTCTCCTGGTTCGGCGTCCACGCGGTGCTGGACAACACCGCCTACGACAGCCCCGGGGCGCTGCCCGTCTCCGACGGGAGCACGGACCGCGCCTCGCCCCGGGCCTCCTCCACCCACCGGCCCGAACCCCGCCCCTCGTCCGCGTCGCCCACCCCCTCCGAGACGCCGGCTCCGAAGAAGCCGAGCACCCCCGCCGCCTCCGCCTCCCGTTCGGACGACGGCCCGCGCAGCCCGAGCGGACGCCCCGCCGGTCAGGTCAGAGGCGTGACCGTGCGCGGCGGCAGAGCGGTCTTCGACCTCAGCGGCGGCACCGGGGCGCTGGTGTCCGCGACTCCGGACCCCGGCTGGCAGATGAAGGTCTGGCACGCGCCCGGCTACATCCGGGTGACGTTCACCGACGGCTCCTCGTCCTCCTCGGTCTTCTGCCGCTGGGACGAGTCGGCGCCCCGCGTGGAGACCTTCGCCGGCTGACTGCCCGCGGCGGCGAGAAGTCCGCCGCCGTCCTGGAACGGGAATACCGGAATTCGGCATTTCGCTTTTCGGGTGCCACCGAGGGGCACCTTCAGGGATCCGCGTTTTCGGGGATCCGCGTTTTCGGGTTTGGCGTTTTCGGGGATCCGCGTCTACCGGCTACCCGAACGTGCCCTCCGGCGGGGGCGGGGATGCCGTTGCCGTCGCGTCCGTCACCACCGCGGCGCCGGCCGTGAACGCCTCCAGGGAACGCCCGGCCTCCACCCGGCCGGGATGCGGATCGCCCGCCGTGCGCCGGGTCAGCTCGGCGACGGGCAGCTCGCCCGCGGCTGCCAGCAGCACACCGTTGCCGAACCTGCGGCCGCGCAGCACCGCGGGGTCGGCGAGCAGGCAGCGCTCCGGGAAGACCGCGGCCGCCGTGGCGGTCTGGGCCCGCAGGTGGCGCAGCGACTTGCCGTCCACGATGTTCGCCGCGTACCACCCGTCGGGGCGCAGCACCCGCCGCACCTCGTGCAGAAATTCCACGCTGGTGAGGTGCGCGGGGGTGCGGGCTCCGCCGAAGACGTCGGCGATGACGAGATCCGCCCACGCCTCGGGCAGCTTCTCCACAGCGGCGCGCGCGTCGCCGCTCCGCACCCTGAGGCGTCGGCCCGGCTCCAGCGGGAGGTGCTCGCGCACCAGCCGGGTCAGCGCCTCGTCCACCTCCACCACCTGCTGTGTGGAGCGCGGCCGGGTGGCGGCGACGTACCGCGGCAGCGTGAGCGCCCCGCCTCCCAGGTGCAGGACCTGGACCGGGCGGCCGGGAGGCGCGAGGACGTCGACCACGTGCCCGAGTCTGCGCTGGTACTCGAAGCCGAGGTGGGTGGGGTCGGCGAGGTCGACGTAGGACTGCGGGGCCTCGTCCAGCAGCAGGGACCAGGCGTGCGGGCGGTCGGGGTCGGGCACCAGCGCCGCCACGCCGCCATCCACCTCCGCGCGGACGACGCCGGCGCCCCGGCCCCTGCTCCGCGGTGCGGAGCGCTGTCCGGAGCGCCCCGCGTCGCTCGCCCTGCCGCCGCGCTCGTCGGCGTGCCGCCGTGCCGTACCCCGTGCCATGCAGCCATTGTCCGACACTCTTCCCAGGTAACCCACACGAGCGGTTTCCCGATGGCGCCGCGCGCCCGTACGGGATCGTTCCCCCTCGTCCCGTAGGGTGCGGCGGCTCAACTCCCGTTGAGTGACTACAATACGAAAAGTGCGGAATTCTTGCTTTCGCCTTTGACCGTCCTTGATTCTCTCTTTTGTCGCTCCGAAATCGAGCGACCGGCTCTGTCGGCCGTGCGACTGAGGAAAGAGGAAAGGAATGAAAGTTCGGAATTCCCTGGCTTCGCTGGGCATGAGCGCGGTACTCGCGCTCGGAATCGGCGGCGCAATGGCTCCCGCGGCGGCAGCCGCGGCACCCGGCGCCACCGCACCCGGCGCCACCGCACCCGGCGCGGCCGCGGCCGGCGCTCCCACACCCGGGGTGGCGGCGAACGCGGACTACGCGAGCAAGGACCTGAAGACCGGCGGGATCCGGACCGGCAAGGCGTCGCCCGCCGGCCGGTTCGGACAGGCCCTGCCTCCGGCGCGGGCCTCCCTGCGCTGCTGGAGGCCCTACCTCTCCGGACGGGTCTTCGCGATCTCCTGCTCCGGGTCGGCGTACCGGGTCTTCGTCGACTGCTCGAACCGGGTCCGCTACGTCACGCCCGTCCTGTCGGGCAGCAAGCGCGTGACGCTGGTCTGCCCGGCCGGCACCCGGGCACTGCGCGGCGGCGCCTACGGGCGCTGATCCCGCGGAGCCCAGTGGGCTGCCGAGCGTTCCGGGGCGGGGCGCTGGGCAGCCCTTCGGTGCGCCGTCATCCGCGCCCGGCGGCGGCGATGGTGCGGGCCGCCTCGCCGAGAGCGGCGCGGAGTTCGGCGGGCTCGGTGGCGTGCGCGTAGGCGCCCTCCGGGGGCACCAGCCAGCCCGTGCCGGCCACCGGGGGCTCGCCCGACGCGCCGCGCGTCCCGGCTCCGTACCCCCCGGCCGCCGGCAGGGCGGTCTGGGTGCAGGCGCTGCCCGGCAGGTCCCAGCAGTCCGCGGTGCCGGGCGGGACGAGGAAGCCGAGGGTGTCCCCGGCGCGGTCGTGCAGCACCGGGCCGACACCGTCACGGAGCCTGAGGATGTCCACGGCCTCGAGCCCGTGCCGGGCGGGCACGGTCACCAGGTCACAGGGGCCGGGAACGCACCGGGCCGCCCGCGCGTCGCTGCCTACGCCAGTGTCCAACAACTCAGACGCCTCCTCGCGGTCGTTGTGCCACGTTCAACGGCTGTCTTTGTCAACGGCTACGGCGGCGAACCAGCGCATTGGATGGCACTTCATGGCAGAAGCAGGGTGAGATATCCCGTTTGTAGCCAAACACTGGGTGCCCGCACCGTCACAGCCGGTACGTTTCAGCCATGGCGTCGCCACCCTCAACGTCACCAGCACCGCAGCATCGCCCCAACACCGCTTTCCGGGCGCTGAGGGGGCATCTCTCCCCGGGGGAGTTCGCGGCGGCCGTGCGCCGCTCGGCCCGCGAGATCGGCGAGCAGGTCTCCTGCGACGCGCGCTACATCGGCCGCGTGGAGTCCGGGGAGATCAGATGCCCCAACTACGCCTACGAGCGGGTGTTCCTGCACATGTTTCCGGGCTGTTCGCTGACGGACATGGGCTTCGCACCCCGCGAGGCGGTGCGCGGTCGTGCAGCGCGCACTCGCAGGGCGCATGCGGATGAGCGTGCGCCCCTGCAATCCCCCACGCGCCGCAACGATTCCACCCACTCGCCACACCCCCCGTTCACCATCCGTTCCGACAGCCCTGGTTTCACCGCATTCCTCAACTGTCCCGAGTACGACGAGGAGAGCGACGTGCTACGTCGCGCTTTCATGACCGGCGGTCCAGCCGCCCTTGCCACCACCTCCCTGGGCGGTACCGCGCCCAGCGCCCGGGCCGCCCACCCCGCGCCCCCGGCAGTCCCCGCACACGCGCACGTGGGGGACGCCGAGGCCGGTGCCGTCGAGGACGCCGTGCGCCGGATCCGGCTGCTCGACGACCGGCACGGCGGCACCCGGCTCTACCGCCGGGCCATCGGCTCGCTGCAGGCCGCGTACGGCATGCTGGACGCGGGCACCCACCGTCAGTCGATCACCGACAGGCTGCACGCGGGGGCGGGCGAACTGGCCATCTCCGTGGGCTGGCTGGCCCACGACTCCGGCCGCTACAGCGACGCCCGCTCGCACTACGGGGAGGCACTGGCCACCGCGCGGGTCGCCCAGGACCCGGCGCTGGAGGCGCACGCGTTCTGCAACACCGCCTTCCTCGCCCGCGACGCGGGCCGCCCGCGCGAGGCCGTACGCGCCGCGCAGGCGGGCCGGCAGGCCGCGGAGAGCCTCGGCTCGCACCATCTGCTGTCGCTGCTCGCGCTGCGCGAGGCCGGGGGCTGGTCCGGCCTGGGCGACCGGGCGGGCTGCCAACAGGCGCTGGCCCGGGCCCGCCGCCTCTTCGGCAAGGGCACCCGCGAGAACGACCCCGAGTGGATGACCTTCTTCGGGGAGGCGGAGTTGGAGGGGCTGGAGGCGCAGTGCTGGTCGGCGCTGGGCATGTGGGACCGCGCCGCGGAGCACGCCGCCCGGGCCGTGCAGCTCCAGGACCCGCACTTCACCCGCAACCGCGCGCTGTTCACCGCCGAACTCGCGGGCGATCTGGCCGCGCTGGGCCAGGCTGAGGAGGCGGCGGCCGCCGGATCGCAGGCGCTGGACTTCCTCGGTCGCGTCCAGTCCACCCGGATCAGCGCCATGCTGGAGGCGGCAGCCGAACGGCTCACCGCCTTCCGCGGAGAGCCCGCGGTGGCCGCCTTCCTCCACCGCCGGGCGGCGACGGTCTGACGGGCGGCGGCCGAGGGGACCGCGGGCGCAGCGGATCGGTCAGTCCAGGTGCCCGGTGTCGTTCCAGCGCTCGACGGCGGGATCGCCGTAGGCCCAGCCGAGGACGGAGAGCGAGGCGGGGTCCAGCTTCAGGCGGGCCGCGAACGACGGGTCGTAGCCCAGCCAGCGGGCCCCCAGCACGCGCAGGATGTGGCCGTGCGCGAAGACCAGCACGTCGCGGTCGGCCGAGCGCGCCCAGCGCACCACCTCATCGGCACGGGCGGCGACCTCGGCCAGCGTCTCGCCGCCGGTCACGCCGTCCCGCCAGATGAACCAGTCGTCCCCGGCACGCTCCCGGATCTGCGGCGGAGTCAGCCCCTCGTAGTCGCCGTAGTCCCACTCCATCAGGGCGTCCCACGGCTCCGCCTGCGGGAAGCCCGCCAGCTCGCAGGTCTCACTGGCGCGCACCAGCGGGCTGGTGCGCACCTCGACGCCGGGCAGCCCGTTCCAGGGCGCCCGGTGCAGCCGCTCGCCCAGCAGCTTCGCCATCCGGCGCCCCTCGTCCAGCAGCGGGACGTCCGTGCGGCCGGTGTGCTGCCCGGTCACCGACCATGCGGTCTGACCGTGCCGGACGAGGAGGATGCGCGCTGCCATGGAGACCTCTCGGACGTGCTTCTCGGTGCTCCGGTCTGTCCGGAAACCACCCCTCCATCTTCACTCAGCCCGCGCGGAAACGACCGGGCGGGGGCGCGTTGTCAGCGCTGGATGCGAGACTTCGCCGGGTACCGCACCCTCCCCCGAGGCCACGCCGATGACTCGCTCCTCGCCACCGAAGCAGACCCCGCCGCAGGGCGCCGAACCGACGGGCCGGCGTGCCACGCCGCAGCGGCTCGCCGAGTTGCGCGGCGGGCCCGACGTGCCGCAGCGCCCGCTGGACGCGCGGGCACTGTCCGCGCTCGCCGCCAACCCGGGCTGCCGGCGCCGGGCGCTGCTGGACGGCGCGGGCGTGGACAAGAGCGCGGTCGCCCAGGCCCTCGGCGCGCCCGCTCCGTTCGGCCAGTCGCAGTTCGCGCTGGTCCGCGGCAACGTGTTCGAGGCGCGGGTGAAGGCGGACGGCGGCCAGGTCCTGCTCGAACTGCTGTGCAGCCACACCGGTGCGGACCGTCCGGATCCGGCCGAGATCACCGTGCCGGAGCTGACCGCAGACGGCCCGGCCTCGCGCGCCTTCCGCACCCGCGAGGCGCTCTCCGCGGCGGAGGAGGGGGGCTGGACGCTGCTGGATCATCCGCTGCTCTCGCTCCAGGTGGCCGGCTCCACCGCCTATCTGGAGCCGGACGCGCTGGCCGTCCACCCGGACGGCACGGTGTCGATCATCGAGATCAAGTCCTTCCCGATCCTGGACGGAGCGGCCGATCCGGTGAAGGCGGGCGCCGCCGCCCGGCAGGCGGCGGTCTACGCACTCGCGCTGGAGGATCTGCGGCCGGTGCGTGAACAGGCACTGCTGGTGTGCCCGAAGGACTTCTCCAACCTGCCCACCGGTGGCCTGCTGCCGCTGCGCAAGCAGATCGCCGCCACCCGCCGCCAGCTGAGGCGGCTGACCGGGCTGGAGGAGATCGCCGCCGAACTGCCCGCCGGCGCCCACTTCGCCCCGGCCCAGGAGCCCGGCGCGCTGGCGGCGGCCGTCGAGGCCGTGCCCGCCGCGTACGCACCGGAGTGCCTGTCCACCTGCGAGCTGGCGTTCCACTGCCGCGACCGGGCCCGCCGGGAGGGCGAAGTGGTCGCGCTGGGCCGCTCGGTGCGAGGCGAGCTGGGCGGCCTGGGGACGGTGTCCGAGGTGCTCGCGGCGGCCTCCGGGGATCCGGCGGACCCCGCGCCGGATCCGGCGGCGGCGCTGCTGCGCAGGGCGGCGACGCTGCGGGCCGAGGCGCTGTCCGCCGCGCGGTCGGCCGGCACGTCCGAGACGTGCGGCGAGGATACGGCGGCTGCCGGAACCGGTGGGCCGGTGCCCGCGCCCGCCGACCCGCGGACGGAGGCGCCCTGATGTCGCTGCTGAGCGCGCTGGCGCGGATGGAGGCCGCCGCGAGCGGCCGCGCGCGGCCGGTGGCGACCGTGCGCCACCGGCATCTGGCCGAACGCCCGCTCGTTCTCGTCCCGTTGACGACCGCAGGTGAGAACGGCGCGCCACTGGGGGTGATGCTGGGCACCGAACGGACGGCGCCCGAGGTGTTCACCGTGGCGCAGCCGCGCGACCGCGATCTGCGGTTCGCCTTCCTGGGGCGGCTGGCGGAGGCGATGCTGCCGCACCTGGAGTCCTGCCAGGACGAGGTGGAGCTGGTCGAGCGCAAGGAGACCGACCCGGAGACCGGAAAGCGGGTCACCGTCGAGGCGGAGCTGTGCGCCGACGCGCCGCAGGTGCTGGTCCCCACCGGCCCCGGCGTGGATTTCGTGCGGCTGCTGGGACGCTCGACGCGGTTCCGGCGGACCGCCGAGGAGGATCCGGAGGCCCAGCATCCGGCGCCGCCCCGGGTGCCGCTGCTGGGCCGCTGGCTGACGCACTACGGCGAACGTGCCCGGGTGCCGGGGTCCTCACTGCTGCTGCCCATGACGGGGCTGCTGTCCCGGCACTGGGCCACCGGACAGAGCCAGTTGGAGGACCAGCACCTGGGCGCGCTGCTGGCCTGGCTGGCGCCGCCGGACGGGCTCGGCGGAGCCGAGGCGGCGCTCCGGGCCGAGCTGGGCCGGGACGAGCGCGGCCAGCTCCTGGTGCCGCCCGCCGGACCCGCGACCGACCCGGCGTTCGACAACGAGCTGCTGGCCCCGGCGCTCGCGCGGCACGACCGCGGGGTGCCCGGCGCCGCCCAGGAGGTGCACGACCTGGTCGCGGGCCAGCTCAGCGCCACCTGGGAGGCCATGTGGCAGGGCGTCGACCTGCTGCGGACGCTGCCGGACGCCGCGCATCTGCCCGACAGGTGGCGCCGCGACCGGCAGTCCTACACCCACCATCGGGACCGGCTGCGGGCCGGCGAGCCGCCGCAGCCGCGCCGGGACGACGCGGTGACGGCCGCCCGCAAGCTCGCCATGCGCGAGCAGCGGCAGGCGGAGCTGGACGCCCAGGAGGCGCTGGACGACCCACTGGTGATGGCCGTGCGGCGGCTGGCGGGCGAGGCGTTCCTGGCGGAGGTGCTGGAGGTCGAGATGGCGTACTCGGACGGCAAACGGCCCTCGCCTCGCCCGCTGGTCACGGTGCACACCCAGGACGCGCCGCTGCTGTCCGACGGGGACAAGCTGCACCGCCGGCTGCCCGCCGGCGGCCGGCAGCGGGCCGAGCTGGCGGAGCTGGCGGGGCCCGGGGAGTACGTACTGCGGCTGGTCGGCGGGATGGGCCGGGGCAAGGAGCCGGCGCCGGGCACGGTGCCGGAGAAGGGTGATCTGACGTGCTGGACGGTGTTCGAGCACGCGCCGCGGGGCGGGCCCGGGCTGCCGGAGCCGGAGGAGACGCCCTGGACGCACGGCGGCCCGCCGGGCGACCGGGTCGCGGAGCAGCCGGACCCGGTGACCGCGGAGGACGTGCTGTGACGGCGCTGGTGGAGCAGCCCGGGGGCCCGCCGCGGGCGGGAGGCGGGGACGCGGAGGGCACGGCCGACCCGGGCCGGGCCGCCGCCGCGGCCACCGAGGCGATCCTGGCCGACACGCTGGGGGGCGCGCACCGGGGCGTGGTGGTGAACTCGCCGCCCGGCGCGGGCAAGTCCACCCTCGTGGTGCGGGCCGCGCGCGAGCTGGCCGCAGCCGGCCATCCGCTGATGGTCGTCGCGCAGACCAACGCGCAGGTGGACGACCTGGTGGACCGGCTGGCGACAGCCGACCCCGAGCTGCCGGTGGGGCGGCTGCACAGCAGTGAGCCCAGGCCCTACGACCCGATGCTGGACCGGCACCCCTCGGTGCGGCCCTCCGCGAAGCCCGCGGATCTGGCGGGGCTGGAGGTGGTCGTCTCCACCGCGGCGAAGTGGGCGTGGGTGGCGCCGGAGCAGCCGTGGCGGCACGCGATCGTCGACGAGGCGTACCAGATGCGTTCGGACGCGCTGCTGGCCGTGGCCGGGCTGTTCGAGCGGGCGCTGTTCGTGGGCGATCCGGGGCAGCTCGATCCGTTCAGCCAGGTCGGGGTCGAGCAGTGGGCGGGCCAGGCGCACGATCCCTCCGCCGGTGCGGTCGGCACGCTGCTGGCGCACAATCCCGGGCTGCCGCAGCATCGGCTGCCGGTCTCCTGGCGGCTGCCCGCCTCGGCCGCCGAGCTGGTGTCGGACGCGTTCTATCCGTACACGCCGTTCCGCAGCGGGACGGGACCCGGCGAGCGGCGGCTCGCCTTCACCGGGCCGGCCGACGGCTCGCCGCTGGACGCGGTGCTGGACGAGGCCGCCGCGGCCGGTTGGGGCCTGCTGGAGCTGCCCGCGGCCCGCACGCCCCGGACGGACCCGGAGGCCGTCGCGGCGGTCGCGCGGCTGGTGCACCGGATGCTGGAGCGGGAGGGCCGCACCCGCGGCGAGAAGCACGGCGACGGCGACCCGGACTCGCCGCTGTCCGCCGACCGGATCGCGGTGGGCACGGCGCACCGGGACCAGGCGGCGGCGGTCCGGGCGGCGCTGGCCGCGCCGGGCGGGGCCGGGGGCGACGCCGCGGCGCGGGTCACCGTCGACACGGCCAACCGGCTCCAGGGGCGGGAGTTCGACGTCACCGTCGTGCTGCACCCGCTGTCCGGGCGGCCGGACGCGACCGACTTCCATCTGGAGACGGGACGGCTGTGCGTGCTGGCGTCGCGGCACCGGCACGCGTGCGTGGTGGTGTGCCGGGCGGGCGTCGCCGCCCTGCTGGACGACCATCCGGCGACCGAACCGGTGCAGCTGGGCGCCGCGGCGCCCGCTCCGGACGGCTGGGAGGCCCATCAGGCGGTGCTGGCGCACCTGGCCCGGCACCGGGTGCGGGAGGAGTGACCGCGCGGGCCCGCCGGCTGCGGAGCAGCCGCTTCCGCGGGCCGTGCGGAGGCGCGGGTGCGGAGCGCACAATGGAGGGCGGCCCACCGTCTTGGAGGTATGTACATGGCTGAGCCGCACGCGGCTCCGGACCCCGCGCACTCGTCCGGCGGAGGGAGCGGGGGCGGCCCGCTGCACCGCCGACCGGCACCGCTGCTGTTCGAGCCGGCCGAGGCGGCTCCGGACGACGAGCATTTCTTCGGCCTGGAGTCGCTCACCGATCCCAAGGAGCTGCTGGACCGGGCGACGGAGCTGGTGCACGCGTTCCGTGCGGCTGCCGACCGGGCGCAGGAGTACCAGGCGTCGGCGGCCGCGCAGCTCGCCGACCCCAAGCGCTTCGACAAGCTGCCGGACGAGGCGATCGCGGACCGGGGCGGCTGGAGCGAGGAGTACGCCCGGAAGATGATCCAGTTCGGCCAGGATCTGCTGCGCGACCGGGTGCCGGGCACTCGGCCGCCCGGTCGGCAGTGAGTCTCCCCGGACCCGTCCCGGGCCTGGGGCGCGGCGTCGCAGGTCGGGACGGGGGCGTGCGGAATATCGATTTTCGCTTCACCGGATCGTGGTGCTAAGGTCTACCACGTCAGCAGGCGCCGCTAGCTCAGTTGGTTAGAGCAGCTGACTCTTAATCAGCGGGTCCGGGGTTCGAGTCCCTGGCGGCGCACAGACAGTCGAAGGCCCCTCGCGGAAGCGGGGGGCCTTCGTCGTGCGTGCGGCCGGTCCGGAGCGCGGAGCGGCGTGGGCCCCCGGGACCGGACACGGCGGATGGCGGGCAGCCCCACTCCCGATAGTTGGACTATCTATCAAGGGTGGGAGAAGGTGCACATGGCCCCCGTGCAGAGCGGAGAAGGGAAACCGATGCGCATTGCGGAGCTGAGTCGACTCAGCGGAGTGCCCGCACCGACGATCAAGTACTACGTACGGGAGTCGCTGCTGGCACCCGGCGAGCGCACCGGCCGCAACCAGGCCCGGTACGACGAACAGCACGTGACCAGGCTGCGCCTCATCCGCGCCCTGCTGGAGGTGGGCGGACTCTCGGTCGCCGCCGCCCGCGACGTCGTCGCCGCGCTCGACAGCCCGCAGCGCGGCAGCCGCAAGGTGCTGGGCGCCGCCCGGCAGACCGTGCCCGCCGCCCGGACGGGGCCGGCCCACCCCGACGAGCCGGGGCAGCGCGCGGCTCTCGCCGAGATCCGGGCCCTGGTCGCGCGCCAGGGCTGGCAGATCGAGGAGCACGCTCCGGCCCTGGACGCCGCGGCGCGGGCCCTGGGCGCACTGCGGGGGCTGGGCCAGGACGACTTCGCCGACCAGCTCGACACCTACGCACGCGCCGCGGACGCCGTGGCCGCCACCGATCTGGAGGTCGTCCGCAAGCGCCCGGACGCCGACGCGAGGGCCGAGGCGGTGGTCCTGGGCAACCTCCTGGGTGACGCGCTGCTGGCCGCGCTGCGCAGCCTCGCCCAGGCGCACCGGTCGGCCGAGCTGTGCGACTGACCCGCCCTTCGCGGCGCCCGAGCCGCCGCCGTCCGGCCCCGGGCCGCCCGCTGCCCGCCCACCGGCCCCGGGGCGCCCGCCGCGTGCGGTCCGTCAGTCCCTGACCACGCGCAGTTCCCAGTCGCCGTCCGGGGTGCGTCCGGTGACCTCGACACGGAGGGCGTCCCGGGGGTCGGACCAGGTCTCGCCCACGCCGAGCGGCGCGTCGGCGAGCTGGCTGTGCACGGAGATCTCGCGGCAGCGGGAGGTCCCCGGATGACCGTCGACGACCTGCACGGGGCCGTGTGTGGAGGGTGTGTCGCTGCTCACCCGGTAGATCAGCAGACCCTCGGAGCAGGCCCCCGCGTCGTTGCCCGCGCGCTCGCGGATCTCCATGACCAGGGCCCGGTGGGCGCCGGTCCGCAGGACGAGGAGCCGGACTCCGTCCGCGCCCGTCGCCGGGGCCACCCGCTCGGGTGCGGTCGGCGGCCCGGCCCCGGCCGTGACCGGGCGCCGCACCTCGTGGCGGGCCCGCGCCCGGTGCGCGGGGGCGGCCAGGGGCCGCAGCGTGTAGCGGGTCCGGGGCGACTCCGCGTGCGCCTGCTGCCGGGCCGCGTCCCCGGTCGTCGGGATGCAGGCCACGTTGGACCGGTCCAGCCAGCCGAGCTTCCACTTGTGCCAGCCGAACGGCTCGGGTGCCAGTCCGAACTGGCTTCCCATCAGGTCCCAGTCCCCGACCCTGGTGTCCCAGTCCGCCTTGCCGTCGGCGGGCCGCTGGTAGAGGTCGGGCAGATCGAAGAGGTGCCCGGTCTCGTGGGCCAGGACATTGCGGTCGGGTGGACTCTGTTCGAACACGGTGACGATGCGGTCGAGCTCCACCCCGTCCGCGTGCAGCGGCTCATTCAGATTGACCACTTTCGTCGCATCGGGATCCACACCCGGGGCATCCGGGTCCGCGATCAGGTAGACGACGTCGTAGCGGCCGAAGTCCACCCGCGGGTCGGCGGCGGCAACGGCATCGCGCAGGTAGGAGTTGCGCAGGTCAGCGCGCCAGTCCCGCTGTATGTCGTACTCCGCCGCGGGGCGGGGCATCCGGATCCAGCGGTCGACCGGACGCGGTCGCAAGCGGAACTTTCCGTAACTCGCCCGCTTGAAAAAGTCTGATGTAGCAGGGAAATGGTCATTCACAAGCTCGCGAGGGGTGGCCATCGGGGTCGCATCGGGGAAAGAGAGAAAGAGAAGGGCGGCGTCGAGCGTCCCCTCGGGACGCGGATAGGAGGCGTTCCAGGTGTCCAGACCCAGCGAGTGGTGCGCATCGGTGCGCGGCAGGGCGCACGGCATGCCCACCGCGACGGCCTGCACGGGGCCGGCCACCAGGCCGACCCCCATGAAGGCGGTCAGCGCCATCAGCACCGCTCCCACCCGGTGCCGGATCCCGGGCCCAAGGGAGTCCGCGCCGCGCCCGGAACGGTGCGGAGCCACTCCGTCGGGTACAGACGCACGCGCCACGCGAAGACCTCACCGGAAGAGGACGGATGGACCCCCTCAGATTCGCGCCATATGTCCGGATACGCGCTGTTTCGATAGACCGGACGAGTCAACCGCAGTATGACTACTCTTCGTAATAGGCGGTCGATAGTGGTCAGGGCACACTCAGGACCGATGCGGAAACGGTCACCCGTGCGCCCGTACCCGAGCCCCGGCCACCCGACCGACCGGGAGCCCGAGCGGAGACACTGGCTCCACTCGGGCGCCAACCTCTATGATCGGCACATTTCCAGCGCGGATCCTCCCCTGGGCGGCCCACGGGCAGCCGGCCGACCGATCCGCACGAGACGAGCCCCCCGCGGAGCGATCGGTGAACGGACCCCTCGAAGGACCGGGCAAAGACTCCGGCGAAGCCCTCGTAACCCAATCCCAGACCATCACGGAAAGTAGCCACAAGCGCTGGCGGCGGCGCGCACACCACGGGCACAACGAGAGCGACTTCCGGGCCGCCTTTCACGCGGCGCAGTTGCCGATGGCCATCGTCGACCCCAACGGCCGGGTGCTGACGGCCAACCGGGCGCTGGGAATCCTGCTGGGCGCCGAACCGAACCGGCTGACCGCACGGCCCATCGCCGAACTGGTCGGGCTCGGCCTGGACGGACGGGTGCGCAGCGCGTACCACGAGGCGCTGCAGGGCCGTACCGACCGGATGTCCTGCACCCGCAGGCTCAAGCACGCCGACGGACACACCCTCTGGGCCGAGATCACGGTGACCCCCACCGCGCGCGGCGGCGAGGCGCTGCTGTCCATCGCCGACATCAGCGAGCGCCGCGACCTCCAGGAGCGGCTGCGGCATCTGCAGATGCACGACCCGGTCACCAGGCTGCCCAACCGCACCCTCTTCTTCGAACGGCTGGCCGGAGCACTGGCCGACTCGGCGACGGGCCGGACCGGCCTGTGCTACCTCGACCTGGACGGCTTCAAGGCCGTCAACGACACCCTCGGCCACCGGATCGGCGACAGCCTGCTGGACGCGGTGGCACAGCGGCTGACCCGGTGCGCCGAGGCGGGCGGGGAGGACGGCGGCGGCCATCTGGTGGCCCGGCTCGGCGGTGACGAGTTCGCACTGCTGGTCGAGTCGTCCACCGGCACCGAGCAGCTCACCCAGCTCGCCCAGTCCGTCCTGGCCACCCTCCAGCGGCCGTTCGACCTGGCCGGGCAGCGGCTCTCGGTCTCGGCCAGCATCGGGGTCGTCGAGCGGGAGACGGCAGGCACCACGCCCACCGAACTGATGCAGGCGGCCGACACCACGCTGTACTGGGCCAAGGCCGACGGCAAGGCCCGCTGGACGCTCTTCGACCCGGAGCGCAACGCCCATCGGATGACCCGGCAGTCCCTCTCCTCCACCCTGCGCCGGGCCGTGGAGCGGGGCGAGTTCGTGCTGGAGTACCAGCCGATCGTGGGCTTCGCCGACGACCGGCTGCGCGGGGTCGAGGCGCTGGTGCGCTGGCAGCATCCGCAGTTCGGAATGCTCAGCCCGGACCGGTTCATCGGCCTCGCGGAGGAGAACGGCGCCATCGTGCCACTGGGCCGCTGGGTGCTGGAGGAGTCCTGCCGGCAGGCGCGACGCTGGATGCGGGAGCACCCGGGACCGCCGCTGTACGTGAGCGTCAACGTCGCGGTGCGCCAGGTATGGGACTCCGACCTGGTGCGCGACGTGGCCGAGATCCTGGAGGAGACCGGGCTGCCGGCCGGGCTGCTCCAGCTGGAGCTGACCGAGTCGGCGGTGATGGGGTCGGCCGGGCGCCCCCTCCAGGCGCTGCAGGCGCTCTCGGAGATGGGGGTACGCATCGCCATCGACGACTTCGGCACCGGCTACTCCAACCTGGCCTACCTCAGCCGGCTCCCGGTGCGCGCGCTCAAACTGGACGGCACCTTCGTGCGCGGCTTCCGCACGGCACGGCACCAGAACCCCGCGGACGAGACGATCGTGACGGCCCTGGTCCAGCTCGCGCACAAGCTGGGCCTGACCGTCACCGCCGAGTGCGTGGAGGGCCCGGCGCAGGCCGAGCGCCTCCGCCGGATCGGCTGCGACACGGGGCAGGGCTGGCACTACGCCAAACCCATGGCGGCCGACCGGATCGCCGAGCTGCTGGCGTGGTCGCCCCCGGAGGCGGGCAGCGCGTAGCCCTCCGCAGCCCGGTTCCGGGAGAGCGCCGCCCGGAACCGGGGGTCGCTCCTCCGGAACCGCCGCACCCGGTCAGGGGAGCCGGTAGGCGTCGGCTATCAGTTCCAGCGACCGGGCCCGGGCCTCGGGGGTGTGCGCGTTGGCGGTGAGCATCAGCTCGTCGGCGCCGGTCCGCTCGACGAGCGCGTCGAGTCCGGCCCGCACGGCGTCCGCGGTGCCGTAGGTGACGTTGCCCAGCCAGCTCTCCACGAAATCGCGCTCCACGGGGCTGAACGGGTACGCCTCGGCCTCCTCCGGGGTGGGGATCAGTCCGGGCCGTCCGGTCCGCAGCCGCACCATGGACAGGGCGCCCGTCAGCACCTGGCGGCGGGCCTCCTTCTCGTCCTCGGCGGCCAGCGCGGCGGCGCCGATCAGCGCGTAGGGCTCCGCCAGCACCGCCGAGGGGCGGAACGTCTCACGGTAGAGCTCCAGGGCCGGGAGCGTGTTGGCGGCCGAGAAGTGGTGCGCGAAGGCGAACGGGAGCCCCAGCTGCCCCGCGAGCTGGGCGCTGAATCCGGAGGAGCCCAGCAGCCACACCGGCGGCCGGTGCGCGGCGCCGTCCGCCCCGGTACCGCGAGTCTGCACGGGTCCGGGCACGGCGTGGATGCGGGCGTAGCGGTGGCCGTCGGGAAAGTCGTCGTCCAGGAACCGGACCAGTTCGGCGAGCTGCTGCGGGAAGTCGTCCGCCCCCTCGCGCAGCTTCTCGGTGCGCCGCAGCGCGGCGGCCGTCGCACCGTCGGTGCCCGGTGCCCGGCCCAGCCCCAGGTCGATCCGGCCCGGCGCGAGCGCCTCCAGCGTGCCGAACTGCTCGGCGATCACCAGCGGAGCGTGGTTGGGCAGCATCACGCCGCCCGAGCCCAGCCGGACGCGGCGGGTGTGGGAGGCGAGATGGGCCAGGATGACGGCGGGCGAGGAGCTGGCGACGCCGGGCATGGAGTGGTGTTCGGCCACCCAGTAGCGGGTGAAGCCGCGGGCGTCGGCGAGGGCCGCCATCCGGGTGGAGGTCTCCAGCGCTTCCCGCGCCGTGTACCCCTCGCCCACGTTGACCAGGTCGAGGACGGAGAGGGGCACGGGGGCCTCGCCCCGCGCCTCGCCCCGGATACCGGTCGTCGGATCCTGGTGCTGTGCGTCCTCGCCCTGCTGGCTCACGATGGCTTCGCCTTCCTGCTGCGTTCCGGTACCCGGCCCGCGCGCCCCGTGCCGGGGTCCGCGGGCCACGAGCCGGTACAACGCGCCGGAGGGCCGCTGTCTTCCCGGGTGCGGCAGACCGGCCGCAGGTCCGGCGCGGGACGGGCGGAGAGCGCGCCGGGGAGCCGCCGCGCCCGCCCGGTCCCCCGGTGGCCGGTTCGGCGCCGGAGGACCGGAAGCGCGGACGGGACCGCGCCGGTCAGGAGAAGAGCGCGCCCAGCTCCGGGCAGTGCACCTTGCGGTCCAGCAGCCGCAGCCCCTCCTTCGCGGTGACCTGGTTGGCTGTGAGGACGGGCTTGCCCAACTCGGCCTCCAGGGCGGGGATGTGGGCTGCGGTGTGCAGGGCGGTGTCCGGCAGCAGTACGGCCTGCGCGTCGGGGTGGTCGCCGCCGCGGGCCAGCGCCAGCACCTCCTCCTCGCCCCAGGTGCCGACCTCGGCGGCGGTGATGATGCCGCTGCCGCGCATGGCGACCACCTCGGCGCCCGCGGCCTTGAGGAAGCCGGTGAACAGCTCGGCGACGTCTTCCGGGTAGGTCGCCGCGATGCTGACGCGGTCGACATCGAGGTCGCGGACGGCGTGCGCGAAGGCGAAGGAGGTGCTGGAGGCGGGGAGCCCCGCCGTCTCTCCCAGCTCCCGGACCTGCTCGTGGGCGCCGTCCCAGCCGAAGACGAAGCTGGCGCTGGTGCAGGCCCACACGACGGCCTGGATGTCCTCGCCCTTGACCTCCTCGACCTTCGCGGCGAGCCGGGCCGCGGACCCCATCTCCAGCAGGGCGTCCACCCGGTGGGCGTCCTCGCCGATGTCGGTGTGCACGAGCGGCAGCCGTACCTCGGCGCCCGCCTCGGCGAGGATCCGCTCCAGCCTCGGGTAGTCGTCCTCGGCCGAGTAGCCGGGGTAGAGGAATCCGACCGCCGGTGCCGATGCCGCCTGTGCCATCTACGCCTCCTGTGGGTGCTGAAAGGTGTGCTGCGCTGTGTGGTCCGCTGCGAGTGCTCGCATGCGTGCGGGACCGCCGTACTGCCGGTGGCGGTACGGCGGTTGGTTCGTACGGCGGGCCGTACGGAAGGGGATCCGCACGGCGACCGTACGGAAGGGGATCCGCACGGCGGACCGTGCGGAGGGTGGGCCCGTACGGGATGCCGTGCGGGCGGGTGCGGACGGGGAAGGGTCAGACCGGGGGCTGGGGGCCGCTGCCCCACTCGTCCGGGAGCCCGGGATGCCCGTAGCCGAGGTCGGGGGTGCCCTCCAGCGGGTCGCCGGGCTCGGTGCCCGCTCCCGCCAGCGCCGCCTCCGGCTCGTGGCCGACCTGCTGCTCCTCGGGCTCGACGAGTCCGTCCGCCTCGTGCGCCACCGGCTGGGTGCCGGTGGTGGACGTCATGGCGGCCGGGCCGCGCCGCGCGACCGGGTCGAGGAGCGCCTGGTAGGGGCCGACGGCCTGCTTGCCGACCGCGCGCAGGGCCGCCCACATGGTGACCTGGTTCGCGGAGAGCACAGGCATCCGCAGCTCGGCCTCCAGCTGCGGGATGACGTCGTAGGTCGGGAGGTTGGTGCAGGAGATGAACAGCGCGTCGGGCGCGTCCACCACCGCTTCCCGGGCCATGTCGACCACGTCCCGGTAGGCCACCCGCCAGATCTCCCGGGTGAGCCCCATGTAGCAGCGCCCGGTGATGCCGATCCCGGCCTCGTCCAGGTAGTCCTCCAGGGAGTCGGTGACCGACTTGGTGTAGGGGGTGACGATCGCGATGCGCCGTGCGTCGATCTCACGCAGCGCGTCCAGCATCGCACCCGAGGTGGTCAGGGCCGGCATCTCACCGGCGTCCGCCATTGCGGTCGCCATGGCGCGTTCACCGGCCGTACCGCCCACGAAACTGCCCGATGTGCAGGCGTAGGCCACGACTTCCGGGGCCACGGCGCACAGCGCGCGGGTCGCCTCACGCAGCGTCTCGTGCTCGCTGACCAGGCGTGCGAGGTCGAGGCTGACCTCGACGGGGACGAAGGGGGTGCGGGTCAGGTGCAGGGACACGTCGTCCGGCACCCAGCGCCAGAGCTCACGGTCCAGTGCGAAGTCGAAGGGAGCGACGATTCCCACGCCGCGCTGCGGCAACGGTCCGCCGAGGAAGGAGACGTCCATTTCGGACCCCAAAAGAACGGAGGGGAAGGCTCATGGCCAGAAGGCCCCTGAGTCAAGGGAAGTCAGAGGAAAAGCAAAGCCGGTCAGAAGCCGGGACGCCGGGACAGATGTCTTTGTTGACGAAGGTAGTTTCTGCTCCCTACCGTGGTCAATCCCGCCATCTGAGGCTGGTTCCCGTCCCTCCCGGCTCACCCCTTCAGCCAACCGTCCCTGCGTTTCGAAACGGTTTCCTACCTATGTCCGAAACCTGCGTTCTTGTCCTCGATGCCGAGCCGCTTCCCCGGCTCGACCGACTCGCGGGACGCGCACGCGTCGTGCATGCCGACGAGAAGACGCTCGCCGACCAACTTCCCGAGGCCGACGTCCTGTTGGTCTGGGACTTCCTCTCCGACGCGGTACGCGACGCCTGGCCGGGCGACGGCCCCCGGCCACGCTGGGTACACACCCCGAGCGCCGGTGTGGACCGGCTGCTGCCGGAGCTGGCCGACGGTCGCGAGACCGTCATCACCAATGCACGGGGCGTGTTCGACCGCCCGATCGCCGAATACGTCCTCGGGCTCGTACTGGCCATGGCCAAAGACTTCCGTGGCACCTGGGAATTGCAACGACAGCGCCGCTGGCGGCACCGAGAGACATTCCGTGTCGGAGGAAGTCGGGCGACGGTTGTCGGTTCCGGGCCCATCGGCCGGGAAATCGGGCGCGCACTGCTGGCACTCGGTGTCAAAGTGGACCTCGTCGGCCGGACCGCACGGGACGGGGACCCCGAATTCGGGCGCGTGCACAGCACGGACTCGCTGCCCGGCCTGCTCGGCGACTCGGACTGGGTCGTGTGCGTCGCACCGCTGACCCAGGAGTCGACGGGTATGTTCGACGCCGCGATGTTTGCGCGGATGAAGCCCGAAGCGCACTTCGTGAACGTCGGGCGGGGCGCGCACGTGGTCGAGGACGACCTGGTGGACGCGCTGCTCAAGCACCACATCCGGGGCGCCGCGCTGGACGTGTTCGCCGAGGAGCCGCTGCCTGCCGACAGCAGGCTCTGGGACGTGCCCGGACTGCTCGTCTCGCCGCACATGAGCGGTGACACGATCGGCTGGCGCAACGATCTCGCGGAACAGTTCCTGGACAACTTCGACCGCTGGGAGGCGGGCGAGCCGCTGCTGAACGTCGTCGACAAGGACCTCGGCTACGTTCCGTCGGCCCCCGCCGCGCGGACGGACTGACCGGCCGGGCACGGGGCTCCCCGGCGCCCCGTGCCCGCCGGAGCCGCTCCGGCGGGGCCGTGGTGCGCTCCGGCTCCACCGGAGCGTTCTTCCACGGGTTCTCCTTCTCCTCCGTCGCCGGTGACGCTCGCTGTCACCGGGTCGTTTCTTCACGCCTCGGGTGCGGTGCGGGCCCGGGGCTCGTCGTCCTGGCGGTCCGCCGTGCGCGGGCCGCCCGGTCTCTCGGGAGGTTTCGTCATGTCCGATCTCAACGCCCTGACCGCGACCCAGCTCGTGGCGGGGTACGAAACGGGGGACTTCACCCCCGTGGAGGTCACCCGGGCGGCGCTGGAGCGCGCAGAGGTGACCCAGGAGCGCGTCAACGCGTTCGTCCGCATCGACGGCGAGGCCGCGCTGCGGCAGGCCGAGGAGTCCGCCGGGCGCTGGGAGCGCGGCGAACCGGCCGGCCCGGTGGACGGGGTGCCGGTGACGGTGAAGGACATCCTGCTGCAGCGCGGCGCACCCACCTTCAAGGGCTCCTGGGCCACCGGCGAGGGCGGGCCCGGGGACGAGGACGCCCCGTCGGTGGCGCGACTGCGGGAGAGCGGCGCCGTCTTCCTGGGCAAGACGACGACGCCCGAGTTCGGCTGGAAGGGTGTCACCGACAGCCCCCGGCACGGCGTGACCGGCAATCCGTACGCGCCCGACCGCACCGCGGGCGGCTCCAGCGGGGGCAGCGCGGCGGCCGTCGCGACGGGCGCCGGACCGCTGTCGCTGGGTACGGACGGCGGCGGGTCCGTGCGGATCCCCGCCTCGTTCTGCGGCATCTTCGCGCTGAAGCCCACCTACGGGCGGGTACCGATCTACCCCGCGAGCGCCTTCGGGACCCTCGCGCACGTGGGTCCGATGACCCGGGACGCGGAGGACGCCGCACTGCTGATGGACGTGATCAGCGCGCCGGACCCGCGGGACTGGTCGCACCTGGGCCCGGTGGCGCACAGCTTCCGCGGCGCGCTGGCAGCGGGCGCGGAGGGGGTGCGCGGGCTGCGGGTGGCCTTCTCGCCCGACTTCGGCGGCCGGGTGCAGGTCGATCCGGAGGTCGCCGCAGCCGTTCGGAGCGCGGTGGCGGTGCTGGAGGAGCTGGGTGCGGTGGTGGAGGAGGCCGACCCCGGCTTCGCCGACCCGGTCGACTCCTTCCACACGCTGTGGTTCAGCGGGGCGGCACGCGTCACCCAGGGATTCAGCCATGATCAGCGGGAGAGCCTGGACCCGGGCCTGCAGGAGATCTGCGCGGACGGGGCCGCCCGCAGCGCGCTGGAGTACCTCGCCGCCGTGGACGAGCGGATGGATCTGGGCCGGCGGATGGGGGCCTTCCACGAACGGTACGACCTGCTGGTGACGCCGACCATGCCGCTCACCGCGTTCGAGGCGGGGGTGGAGGTGCCCCGCGGCTCCTCGCTGACCCGGTGGACGGGGTGGACGCCCTTCTCCTACCCGTTCAACATGACGCAGCAGCCGGCCGCTTCGGTGCCGTGCGGGACGGACGGGGCCGGGCTGCCGGTGGGTGTGCAGCTCGTCGGTCCGCGGCACTCCGACGCGCTCGTGCTGGGTGCCTCGCACGCCCTGTACGAGGCGGGAGTCGCGGCCGGGGTGCCCTCCGTGCTGGGCTGAGCGCGGTCGGCTGGTCCCGTTGGGGGGTTGCGCCCCCCAACGGGTGTGTTCCTCAGGCTCGGCGGAAGTTGAGGGTCTCGCCGACGGCGCCCGAGCGCCAGAGGTCCTGGCAGGCCTCGGCCATGGAGTCGAGGCCCTCGACAATCTGCCCCCAGACGATGCCGGGCACCCAGCCGGCGTCGCCGTTGATCAGCAGATTGTTGCGCTCGTAGAACAGCGCGAGGTCGATGACGGTGGCCCGGCCGGCGTGTGCGGCCTCGGTGCCCTGCTGTTCCGCCGCGGCCTCGTACCCGTATCCCGGGGTCGCCAACTGGGTGTTGGAGAAGGTGAAATAGCAGAGGTCACCTGGGATGGGGGTAATGGTCGGATTCTCCAGCGGCGGCTCCTGGGGGGCGAACGGGGGAATAAGGGCGTAGATCTCGTTGCGCGCGTACTTCGCGTGGTAGACGTCGCCGCCCAGCGGCAGCGCGTCCCACACCGCCGCACACGTGATGGGTGCGCGGTCGTCGAGCAGCTTTGCCGTGCAGCTCACTCCCCGCTTGTCCAACGACACTTCAATGAAGCGCTCAGCCATCGTGCCTCCGCACAAGGGTGGTCATTTACCTGCCAATGGTGACTCAGACACCAGCTTCAGCGCGACCCCATAACGGCTTGAAATTATCCGCATATCTTCAGCCTGGCTGGGTATGCGCGCGCCCATGGCTCCACCACAGAGGAACAACACGGCAGGTGCCGGGAGACGTTTGAGCCGTCGAACGCTGCTCGGCGGGGCGGCGTCCTTGGGTGCGGTGAGCGCGCTCGGCGCAACGACCGCATGCAGTCGGGTGTCCAGCGCGGACGCCGAGGACGGGGGAGATCTTCTGGAGCGGCTGAAGGCCCAGGGCACGGTGAAACTGGGCCTCGCCGGCGAACAGCCCTACAGCTACATCGACAAGGACGGCGAGCTGACGGGCACCTCGCCCGAGATCGCCAGGACCATCTTCAAGCGGCTGGGCGTTCCGAAGGTCCAGCCCTTCCCGACCGAGTTCAACTCGCTGATCCCGGGTCTCAACTCGCAGCAGTTCGACGTGGTCGCGGCTGGTATGTACATAACGCCCGAACGATGCAAACAGGTCCTGTTCGCCGACCCCGAGTACGAGATGCGCGACGCGTTCATCGTGCGCAAGGGGAACCCGAAGAACCTGCACAACTACGAGGACGTCAAGAAGAGCGGCGCGAAGTTGGCGACCGGAACCGGCTATGCCGAAATCGGCTACGCGGCCGAGGTCGGCATCAAGGAGTCGGAAATTCTGCTGCTTCCGGACCAGCTGGCCGGACTCCTTGCCGTGGAACAGGGGCGTGCCGATGTATTCACCGGCACGGCGGTCACCGTGCGGAATGTGGTCAGGCAGACCAAGAGCAAGAAGGCGGAGTTCACCGAGGCCTTCACTCCGAAGCTGGACGGAAAGCCCGATCTGGGCACCGGCGCGTTCGCCTTCCGCTCGGTCGAGACGAAGCTGCGGGACGCCTTCAACCGCGAACTGCACAAGATGAAGGAGAGCGGCGAGCTCTTCCGGATCATGAAGGGCTTCGGCTTCATCAAGGAAGAGATGACCGACATGACCGCGAAGGAGCGCTGCGCATGACGGACCTCACCGCAGGGCTGTGGGAGCTGCTCCTCAAGGGCGTCTGGGTCACCGTCCAGCTCACCGTCTTCAGCGCGGCGCTGGGCGCGTTCGTCGCCTTCGTGATCGGGGTGGCCAGGACCAACCGGCTGTGGATCGTCCGGTTCCTCTCCGGCCTCTACATGGAGATCTTCCGGGGCACCTCCGCCCTGGTGCTGATGTTCTGGATGTTCTTCGTGCTGCCGGTCGCCTTCGGCTGGCAACTGGTGCCGATGTGGGCGGCTGTGCTCGCACTGGGCCTCTCGTACGGCGCCTACGGCTCGGAGATCGTGCGTGGCGCGCTCGCCGCGGTGGCGCCGGCCCAGCAGGAGGCCGGGATCGCGCTGAGCTTCTCGCCCTGGCAGCGGCTGGTGAAGATCCAGCTTCCGCAGGCGTGGCCCGAGATGGTCCCGCCCGCCAACAACCTGCTGATCGAGCTGCTCAAGGGCACCGCGCTGGTGTCCGTGCTGGGCGTCGGCGACATCACCTTCGGGGCCGCGCTGGTGCGCAACGCACTCGGCGAGAGCGCTCCCGTCTACACGATCATCCTGGTCATGTACTTCATCCTGGCCTTCCTGCTGACCCGTGTGATGCGCGCGGTGGAGCGGAAGGCGAAGGCGGGCATCGGCCAGGCCCCGGAGAAGGGCCGAGGAGTGCTGCGCAAGCTCACCGTTCCCCGGCAGGCGGACGCGCCCTCGAGCGACCTGTCCAAGAGCGCGGGAGGTGCCCGATGAAGTGGGACTGGTCGGCTGTCGGCGACTTCATGCCGCGCTTCTGGGACGGCGTGCTGGTCACGCTCCAGGCGCTGGTGCTCGGCTCGCTCATCGCCTTCGCCCTCGGGCTCATCTGGGCGATGGCCCAGCGCTCACCGCTGAAGGCGGTGCGCTGGCCGGTGATGGTGGTCACCGAGTTCGTCCGCAACACCCCGCTGCTGGTGCAGCTGTTCTTCCTGTTCTACGTACTGCCGGAGTGGGGGCTGACGCTCTCCGCGCTCACCACCGGCATCGTCGGCCTCGGGCTGCACTACTCGACCTACACCGCCGAGGTCTACCGGGCCGGCATCGACGGTGTCCCGGTGGGCCAGTGGGAGGCGTGCACCGCGCTGAGCATGCCGCGCGGCCGCACCTGGAGCGCCGTCATCCTGCCGCAGGCGATCCGCCGCGTGGTGCCCGCGCTGGGCAACTACGTGATCGCGATGCTGAAGGACTCGCCGATGATCGCGGTGATCGGTGCGCTCGAAATGCTCGGCCAGGCACGGCAGTTCACCTCCGTCACCTTCCTGCCGACCGAGCCGATCACCGTGGTCGGTATCGCCTTCATCGTCATCGCCTACCCGGCATCCCTGCTTACGAGAGCCCTGGAGCGTCGCCTTGTCCGCTGAGAAGAACCCGAGCACGGCCGCGAACGGCGGTACGAAGCCCGCTGCCGAGGGCAGTGAGCTGATCAAGTTCGACAACGTCACCAAGCGCTACGGCAGCAACGTGGTGCTGGACAACCTCTGCTTCGACGTGTCACCCGGCAAGCACGTCACCCTCATCGGCCCCTCCGGCTCGGGCAAGACCACGATCCTGCGGCTGCTGATGACCCTGGTGAAGCCGGACGAGGGCACCATCAAGGTGGCGGGCGAGTACCTCTCGCACGAGGAGCGGAACGGCAAGCTGGTGCCGGCGGGCGAGAAGCACTCGCGCGAGGTCCGCAAGAACATCGGCATGGTCTTCCAGCAGTTCAACCTCTTCCCCAACATGAAGGTGCTGCGGAACATCACCGAGGCCCCGGTGCACGTGCTGGGGCTGAGCAAGGACGAGGCCGAGCAGCGCGCCCGCGAGCTGATGGAGATGGTCGGTCTGACCGACCACATCGACAAGTACCCCAGCCAGCTCTCCGGCGGTCAGCAGCAGCGGGTGGCCATCGCCCGCGCGCTGGCGATGCGCCCGCAGGTGCTGCTGCTGGACGAGGTCACCTCTGCCCTCGACCCGGAGTTGGTGGCCGGGGTGCTGGACGTGCTGCGGGACATCGCCCACTCCACCGACATCACCATGCTCTGCGTCACGCACGAGATGAACTTCGCGCGTGACATCTCCGACGACGTGCTGATGTTCGACGCGGGCCGGGTCATCGAGTCCGGTGCGCCGGAGAAGATCTTCACCGACCCCGAGCACGAGCGCACGAGGGAGTTCCTCAGCGCCGTACTCTGAGCGCACCGGTGCTCCGCTCCGCGCGGAGCACCTGCCCTCGGGACCGAGCCCGCGCCGCCCGCGGCGCGGGCTCGGCTGCGTGGAGCAGCCGTGGCCGCGGAGCGGTCCGGGGAACAGGGCGCCACAAGCTGGGCGGCGGCGCCGGCGACGGCACGCCAGGGGGCGCGTGAGAGGGCGCATCAAGGGGGCGCATTCAGCCGTGCGGCATATGCCGATCACGGCAACGGACCCGTACCCGTGCCATGTTGGCCGCTATCGTGGGATATCAAGCCGTGACCACACGAACTGGTAACGGTACAAACGGTCACAACCTCCAGGGGGACACCGTGTCACTGCTCCAACCACCAGGAGGCCCGCCCGAGGAGTCGGGACGGGAACCGGTCACACCCCTCGGCTCGGTACAGCACGCCCTGCGGGTGCTGGAGACCGTCTCCCGGCACCGGAACGGTGTCACCGAGGAGGTGCTCGCCCGCCGCGCCGAGCTGCCCGCCGACCGGCTCGACCAGCTGCTGCGGATGCTGTGCCGCGAGGGCTATCTGACCCGGCTGGAGGACGGCTCCTATGTCGTCGGCGAGGCGCTGATGCTGCTGAGCTCCGGCATGGACCGGAGCCAAGCGCTCCGGGCGCGGCTCCAGAGCACCCTGGACGAGCTGCGGGACACCGTCGGCGCCGCCGTCTACTTCGGCCGCTACCGGGACGGGGAGCTGGAGAGCGCCCAGGTCGCCGACGGCCCCACCACCCCGGCGGTCAACCAGTGGGTGGACTTCCGCTCGGCAGCGCACGCGACCGCGCTCGGCAAATGCCTGCTCAGCCAGCTCGACCACGATCGCCGCCTGGACCATCTCTCCCGCCACCGGACGCCGCGGCTCACCTCGCGGACGATCACCGATGAGCGGCTGCTCCTGACGGCGCTCGACCGGCAGCCGTCGACCGTCCCGGTGCTGGATCTCCAGGAGTACGCCGTCGGCACGGTCTGCGCCGCGGTACCCGTGACGGCGGGCTCCGCGGTGAGCTGTCTGGCGCTCTCCCTGCCCGTCGCCCAGGCGCACCGGCTGCGCAGAGCCGCCGAGATGCTGAGCCAGCGGGCCGCGCCGGTGATGCTGTCGCTGGCGATCTGACCGCCCCGGACGCCGTCCGGGCCGACCCGTGCCCGGCACACCCCGGAACGCAGAAAAGCTGCGGCTCCCCGACAATCGGGGAGCCGCAGCCGATCTGTGCGCCGCCAGGGACTCGAACCCCGGACCCGCTGATTAAGAGTCAGCTGCTCTAACCAACTGAGCTAGCGGCGCCCGTCGCCGTTTCCGGCCGACGGAAGAAATACTACCCCCTCGCCAGGGGTGCTGATGACCAGCTCCCGGCCGGCGGCCGGCCCACGCGGCCCTGGAGCCGGGGTCAGAGCGGGAGGGTCAGGCCGGGCTCCCGGCGCCGCACCGACCCGGCCATCAGCAACGCCGCGCCCGCCACCGCCCAGACCGCCATGACCAGCAGCGGAGTGCCCAGCGCGTGACCGGAGAAGTACACGATGTCCCGTACCGCGCTCGTCCCGGCACCGGTCGGGATCCACTCGCCGACAGCCCGCCAGAAGGGCGGGAGCAGGTGGCGCTGGAAGGCACCGCCGGCGCTCGGGTTGCCGAGCACGACGAAGACGAGCACCGCGACGCCGATACCGACCACCCCCAGGAACGCCTCCAGGGCCAGGGTGCACGCCGCCGTGCCGAAGACCAGCAGCGCACCGACCCACCACAGCGCCAGGAAGTGCCCCGGCAGCGCGTGCAGCACCGGGTCGACGATGATCGCTCCGCCCAGCCCGGAGAAGACGGCGTACACCGCTGTTCCGACCAGCCGCAGCGCCCCGAGCCCGGGCCGCGCGGGGCGGGTGCCGGCCGCCACCCCCATCAGCGAGGCCAGCAGATAGCCGCCGACCAGCCAGCCGACGATCAGGTAGAAGGCGGTCAGGCTCTCGTAGTCCTGCGGCCCCGAGGGCGCGATGTCCACCACCTTCAGCCGCCGGCCCTGCTCGTCGGCCACCCGCTCACCGACCCGGCGCAGCGCCTGGGCCTGCGGGCCGCCCGCGCCGGATGCCACCAGCAGGGTGTCCGCGTCGCCGCGCGGGTTCATCAGGTAGGCGCCCTCGGCATTCCGGTCCAGGATGCGCGCGCGGGCGGCGTGCTCGTCCTCGACGGCGGTGACGGACAGCGGGTCCCCGGGAAGCCGGTCGAGCCGTTCGGCGGCCTGCCCGGGCGCGACGACGGCGACCGGGATGCCCTGCGGCCGGGGGTGGTGGAAAGCACCGATGTAGGAGACGAGGAAGCCCAGTTGGACCAGGAGGACGCCCAGCGCGAGCACGAGCGTGCCGGGAGAGAGTGCGCTGCGGCCTCCGGCGCCGGGGGTGGCATTATACATGGACTCATTCCCCTATGGGTGCTCTCTTGCGTAGTTGTCCCCATCAATACCGCATGACCCGGCCCGTTCCCCCGTGTTGGGCTTCCGGGCGCGCCGCACCCCGCACCGCATGGCGCGGCCCCGCGCCATCGGCGAGACTCGACGCCATGCCCGCTCTCCTGACGCGGCCGGCCCTGAGCCGCGCCCTGCTCGCCCGTCAACTCCTCATCGAACGCGCCCGGATGCCGGTGCGGGACGCCGTCGAGCACTTGGTCGGCATCCAGGCCCAGGCGCCCAGACCGCCGTACTTCGCGCTGTGGAGCAGGCTGGCGGACTTCGACCCGCAGGAGCTGTCGCTGCAACTGGAGGGCCGCGGGCTGGTCCGGCTGAGCACCCTGCGCGGCACCGTCCACCTGGTCAGCGACCGGGACGCGCTGGAGTTGCGGGCGCTCACCCAGCCGCTGCACGAGAGCGCAGTGCGCACGAACTTCGCCAAGCACCTCGGCGGCGAGGACCCCCGCCAGGTGGCGGAGGCCGCCCGGGAGCTGCTCGCCGAGCGACCGCTGACCAGCAGCGAACTGGGCAGCCGCCTCCAGGAGCGCTGGCCCCACCTGGAGGCCCGCCCGCTGTGGATGACGGCCCGCTATCTGCTGCCGCTGGTGCAGTTGCCGCCGCGCGGGCTGTGGGGGCGCTCCGGGCAGCCGGTGATGGACACCGTCGAACGGTGGCTGGGGCGGTCGCCGGCCACCGAACCCGGTGTGGAGACGGTGGTGCTGCGCTACCTCGGCGCCTTCGGCCCGGCCTCCGTCCGGGACGCGCAGACCTGGTCCGGACTGACCCGGCTCGGTGAGGTCCTGGAGCGGCTTCGGCCGCAGCTTCGGGTTTTCCGGGACGAGGCGGACCGGGAACTGTTCGATCTGCCCGACGCGCCGCGGCCCGACCCCGAACTTCCCCTGCCGGTCCGCTTCCTGGCCGAGTACGACAACATCGTTCTCTCGCACGCCGACCGCTCCCGCCTGCTGGACGAGCCCGTCCGCCGCACCCTCGCCGGCCGGAACGGGCAGGTGCCCGGCACCTTCCTGGTGGACGGCCGGGTACGGGGCATGTGGAAGGCGGACATCTCCCGCAAGGCCGCCGCCCTCACGCTCACCCCGTTCGAGCAACTGGACGAGGAGGCGGAGCAGGCGCTGACCGAGGAGGGGGAACGGCTGCTGGAGTTCGCCACCGACAGTCGCCCCGGCCCGTACACGGTCACCTTCGCCGCCCCCGCCCAGCCCGGCGCCGCCTCCGCACGATGACCACGGATCGATGACGCTTCCGTCACATCCGGTGGCCCCATAACACCCCAACGGCACGAAACCGCCCGTGCCGCCCTTGCGTTCGTGTGCCGAGTTGTAGAACCTGACGTGCGTTCACCGAGCGGTCCGTACCGTGCACGGGAACACGGGGACACGGAGACCGAGCGACACCGCGCGCCGCGGGGCGGGGGCCAGGGCGCGGCATCGGCACGAGTGCACGCCCCTGCCGGGGCGTGCGGGGGAACGACACATGACCACGCCACCCGAGGGCGCCCGGCATCCGCAGCCGCCGGAGCACGAGAACCAGGATCCGACGCGCACGGCGCAACTGCGCATACCCCGGCCGGCCGCCCGGGCCGAGGACCCCGCGGCGCGGCACACGCCCGCACCGTCCCGTACCCGCGCGCGCCGGCCCTCCCCGCACCCCTGGGAGCGCGCCGCGCCCCGCTACGACTACGAGCACTACAGCCGGCTGGCGGGCCCGCTGCGGCAGCCCGACCCGGCGGTACCCCACCGGGTGCGGTACCGCAGCCTGCTGGCCGACGAACCACACCGGTTCCGCGCCGGGTTCCTGCTGTGCCTGGCACCGCTGCTGTCGGCCGCGCTGCTGGTCTGGCTGATGCAGCCGGACCACTGGACCCGCCGCGACCCGGGTGAGGTCTCCGACCTCGTCCTCAAGCTCGATGTGGTCATGCTCGTCTCGATCGGGCTGATCGAACTGTTCCGCACCCTCAACGTGCTCTCCAACGCGCACGCCACCCTGGTGGCCCGGGACCCGATACCCGTGGTGCCCGAGGCCGGCACCCGCGTCGCCTTCCTCACCTCGTTCGTGCCCGGCAAGGAGCCGATCGGGATGGTCACCAGGACCCTGGAGGCGGCCATGCGGGTGCGGCACCGCGGCACCCTGCACGTCTGGCTGCTCGACGAGGGCGACGACCCCGAGGTCAAGGAGGTCTGCCGGCGGCTGGGGGTGCACCACTTCTCCCGCAAGGGCATCGCGCGGTGGAACACCGCCGAGGGCGCCTTCCGCGCCAGGACCAAGCACGGCAACTACAACGCCTGGCTCGACGCACACGGCGACGACTACGACTTCTTCGCCGGCGTCGACACCGACCACGTGCCCCTGCCCAACTATCTGGAGCGGATGCTGGGCTACTTCCGCGACCCGGACGTCGGCTTCGTCATCGGCCCGCAGGTCTACGGCAACTACGACAACTTCGTCACCAAGGCCGCCGAGAGCCAGCAGTTCCTCTTCCACGCCCTCATCCAGCGCGCCGGGAACCGCTACCGGGCGCCGATGTTCGTCGGGACCAGCAACGCCGTCCGCATCACGGCGCTGAAGGCCATCGGAGGGCTGTACGACTCCATCACGGAGGACATGGCCACCGGCTTCGAGATGCACCGTCGCCGCAACCCGGCCACCGGCAACACCTGGCGCTCCGTCTACACCCCCGACGTACTCGCCGTCGGCGAGGGCCCCAACGCCTGGACGGACTTCTTCACCCAGCAGCTCCGCTGGTCCCGCGGCACCTACGAGACGATCCTCAAGCAGTACTGGCGCGGCCTGGGCAGCATGCCGCCGGGCAAGATGTTCAACTACACGCTGCTGATGCTCTTCTATCCCGCCTCGGCGCTGAACTGGATCCTGGCCGCGCTCTCCTGCGCGCTCTTCCTGGGCCTGGGCGCCTCCGGCGTGCAGATCGACCCGGCCATCTGGATGGCGCTGTACGGCAACGCCACCGCGCTGCAGATCGGGCTCTACATCTGGAACCGGCGGCACAACGTCTCCCCGCACGAGCCGGAGGGCTCCGGCGGGCTGGCCGGGATGCTGATGTCCGCGCTGTCCGCACCGATCTACGCACGCTCCCTCTTCGACACGGTGCTGCGCCGCAAGAGCAAGTTCGTGGTCACGCCGAAGGGCGACTCGGCCAGCCCCGACACGCTGTTCGGCACCTTCCGGGTGCACCTGTTCTTCATCGCCGTCTTCGGAGGCTCCCTCCTCGGCTCCCTCTTCCTGGGACACGACCATCCGGCGATGCTCACCTGGGCCGCGCTGGCGCTGCTGATCACGGCGGCACCGATCGTGGGCTGGCGGTCGACCGTGCGCGCCGAGAAGCGCCGCAGGGCGCGCAGGGCCCGGCGGCACGCCTCCGGAGCCCGGACCGCGGCGGCTGCTCCGGCCGCCCCCGCGCCCACGTCGGCACCCTGGCCCATGCCCACCCACGACCAGCATCCGCACCACACCGCGTTTGGGGGACAGGAAGGATGACGAACCGACGGAGCCGCCGCCGCGCCGCGAGTGCCGGGAAGCGGCGGGCCCGGCGCATAGCCATCGGCACGGCGGTCGTGCTGCTCGTCGCCGGGTTCAACGGTCCGGCGCTGTACAGCTTCGCCTCGGCCAAGTACCACGACTACGAGATCAACCAGCCCGAGTACAAGGCCGCGAAGGGCCACTGGCAGATCGTCGACATCCCCGAGAAGTTCCGGATCAACACGATCCACGCGGCTCTGCTGCACACCGGCAAGGTGCTGCTGGTGGCGGGCTCGGGCAACGACGCCAAGAACTTCAAGGCCAAGAGTTTCCGCACGGTCCTGTGGGATCCGGTGCGCAACACCTTCAAGAACATCCCCACCCCCAACGACCTGTTCTGTTCGGGGCACAACCAGCTTCCCGACGGCAAGCTGCTGGTCGCGGGCGGCACCCAGCGGTACGAGACGCTGGAGGGTGACGTGGAGAAGGCCGGGGGGCTGATGTTCCTCTACAACGAGAACCCCGACAGCGGGAAGACGATCAAGGAGGGCACCCGCTTCACGGGGCGGAAGAGCGGCAAGACCTTCGTCGCCCAGCACACCGTGCTCCTGCCGCGGGCCAAGAAGCGGAAGGACCCGGAGACCGGCGAGGTCGAGACCGTCCACAGCGTCACCCGGGTCTACGCCGAGGCTGCGAAGAAGGGCCGGAAGTACCAGACGGGCACCGAGGACCAGTACCGGGTGCACGGCCTGGAGGGGGCCTGGAAGCAGAACGTCTACGGGGTGGCCCAGAAGATGTCCTTCGACAAGAAGGATTTCCAGGGCATCAAGGACGCCTACGAGTTCGACCCGGTGGCCGAGCGCTACATCACGGTCGACCCGATGAACGAGGCCCGCTGGTATCCCACCCAGCTCACCCTCCAGGACGGCAGGGTGCTGACCGTCTCCGGGCTGGACGACATCGGCCAGGTCGTCCCCGGCAAGAACGAGATCTTCGACCCCGAGACGAAGAAGTGGCACTACCTGCCCAAGACGCGGTTCTTCCCCACCTACCCGGGGCTGCACCTGGTCGGCCAGAACCGGGTCTTCTTCAGCGGCACCACCGCCGGGTACGGCCCGGCCGACAAGGGCCGCACGCCCGGCATCTGGAACCTGGAGACCAACAAGTTCACCGAGATCCCCGGCATGAGCGACCCGGACGTGCTGGAGACGGCGATGTCGGTGCCGCTGCCTCCCACCCAGTCGCGGAAATTCATCGTCCAGGGCGGAGGCGGCGTCGGCGAGTCGGACAGGACGACGGACAGGACGCGCATCGTGGACCTCTCGTCCGACACCCCGCGGTTCCGCGACGGGCCCGACCTCTACGACAAGGTCCGCTACCCCAGCAGCGTGATCCTGCCGGACGACACCGTGCTGACCACCAACGGATCGGGCCGCTACCGGGGCAAGAGCGACAGCAACGTGCTCAAGGCCGCGATCTACAACCCGAAGACCAACAAGTTCACGGACGCCGCCGCTCCGCTGGTCGGCCGCAACTACCACTCCGGCGGGCTGCTGCTGCCGGACGGCCGGGTGATGACCTTCGGCTCGGACTCGCTGTACGCGGACAAGGCCAACACCAAGCCGGGGGAGTTCGACCAGCGCATCGAGATCTACACACCGCCCTATCTCCACCAGGGCAAGGACCAGCCGCAGCTGCGCAACGCCGACGCGGACGCCGCCGAGAACCTCGCACCGGGCGACCGCGTCTCCTTCCGCAGCAAGGACGCGGCCTCCTTCGAGCGGCTGCGGATGGTGCGGCCCGGCTCGTTCACCCATGTGACGAACGTGGAGCAGTCGTCGGTGGCCCTGAAGATGAACACGTCCCGGGACGGCACGGTGACCACGACCATCCCGGACGACCCGTCCCTGGTCACCCCCGGCTGGTGGATGGTCTTCGGGGTGGACGCGGACGGCGTGCCCTCCGAAGCCCAGTGGGTGAAGGTGGGCATCGACCCGGATGCCGCGCACACCACGGTGACCACGGGCGACCCGGAGTAGAACCCCGCCGGCCGGCTACGACCGGTGCCCGTCCTGCTCGTCGGTGTTGCGGGCCAGCTCCAGGGCGTACTCCGGCCACCAGGTGCCGGCCTTCGGGCCGCCGCGGCACTCGCCGTCCGACTCCCCCGGGCGCTTGATCCACAGGTAGGCGTCCACCAGGTCGTGCCCGGTCCTGGTGGTGGGCGGTTCGCCCAGGGCCCGTCCGGGCGGGTTGCACCAGCTCTCCTCGCCGCCGCGCAGCGGCCCGTTGCCGTTCCGGCTGGTGTCGACGACGAAGTGCTTGCCGCCGACCTTCGCCGACAGCCGCTTGCCGTGGGCGACATTGGAGGCGGTGGTCTGGAAGTTGGAGACGTTCAGCGCGAAGCCGTCGGCCTTCTCGATCCCGGCGCGGGTGAGGGGCCCGGCCAGCGCACCCGGGTCGCGGACCCAGTCCGGATTGCCGGCGTCCAGGTAGACCGTCGTGCGGGGCAGCCGCTTGAGCCGGGTGACGGCGTCGGCCAGGAGCCGGTAGCGCTCCGCGCGCAGCTTCGGCGCGGCGCACGCGCCCGAGACGGTGTGCGCGAGGGCGTCCGGTTCCACGATCACCGTGGCGGCCCTGCTCCCGATGCCCTCGGCGACCTCGTCCAGCCACGCGCGGTACGCCGCGGCGTTCTCGGCTCCGCCCTTGCTGTACTGCCCGCAGTCGCGGTGCGGCACGTTGTAGAGGACCAGCAGCGCCTCCCGGTCCGCGGCGGTGGCGGCTCCGGTGACGCGCGCCGCGTGACCGCGCGGGTCCGCCGGGCCCAGCCAGTCGGCCACCGGCTGCCCGGCGATCTTCCGCAGCTCGCGGGCCCGCGCCGATTCGCCGTCCTGGGCGTCGGAACGGGCCTGCCGCGCGGCGTTCCCCCGTGGGTCGACCCAGTAGGGGACGACGGACCTGGGGCGCTGCCGCACCTCGGGCCCGGCGCCGTCCTGGGCGTCCCGGGCGTCCGGCGCCGAGCAGCCGGCCAGCAGCAGGACTCCTGCCAGTGTGCTCCCCGCGGCCCCCCGGGCACGCGCGAGCGGCGCGCGACTCCGGGCGCTGCCGTACATCCACTCCCCCTCGGCTGTGCTGCAGGCGTCGGCCGGGTCGCCGGACAGCGGCGAACCGCCGCGGGACGGGCCGCAGACCGGCCGCAGCGTCGGCCCATCGTGTCACAGAGGACACCGCGCACCGCCGTACTCCGGCGCCGGGTCAGACCCGGTCGACGAGGTCCGCGATGGAGTCGACGACGCTGGAGGGGCGGTAGGGGTACCGCTCCACCTCGTCCGGCCGGGTCAGCCCGGTCAGCACCAGGAAGGTCTCCAGCCCGGCTTCCATACCGGCCCGGACGTCGGTGTCCATCCGGTCGCCGATCATGGCGCTGGTCTCGGAGTGGGCGCCGATCGCGTTGAGCCCGGCGCGCATCATCAGCGGATTGGGCTTGCCGACGAAGTACGGGTGCTGGCCGGTGGCCTTGGTGATCAGGGCGGCGACCGACCCGGTGGCGGGCAGCGCGCCCTCAGCGGAGGGGCCGGTCTCGTCCGGGTTGGTGGCGATGAAGCGGGCGCCGTCGTTGATCAGCCGGATGGCCCGGGTCAGCGCCTCGAAGCTGTAGGTGCGGGTCTCGCCCAGGACGACGTAGTCCGGGTCGGCGTCGGAGAGGACGTAGCCGATGTCGTGCAGGGCGGTCGTCAGTCCGGCCTCCCCTATGACGTAGGCGGTGCCCCCGGGGCGCTGGTCGTCCAGGAACTGCGCGGTGGCCAGCGCGGAGGTCCAGATGTTCTCCGTCGGCACGGTCAGCCCGATGCGGGCCAGCCGGGCGTGCAGGTCCCGGGGGGTGTACATCGAGTTGTTGGTGAGCACCAGGAACGGCCGCCCCGACTCCTTGAGCCGCTTGATGAACGAGTCGGCGCCGGGAACGGGGATTCCCTCGTGCATCAGCACACCGTCCATGTCGGTGAGCCAGGACTCGATGGGCTTGCGCTCTGCCACGGATGGACTCCTGCCAGGTCGTGGTGGTCCGGCCGGCGGAGGAGTGTGCCCGGGTACGCCGGAGCACGGAACCGGCCGCCGCGCTCAGCGTAGCGGCAGCGGCCGGTGCAGGTCAGCCGGGGCGCAGGCGCTCCGGTGCCGGAGAGCGGCGGAGAAGCATCTGCGGGCGGCGGAAGCGGGCGCCGGGTGCGTGCTCCGGGCGGCGGGCTTTGCGAGGGTGGGGGCATGAACCGCATGGACACCACCGCCACCCCGCTCCGCGTCGGACTGCTCGGCTTCGGGCTGGCCGGATCGGTCTTTCACGCCCCGCTGATCGCCACCACGCCGGGGCTCGTGCTGGACACCGTCGTCACCTCCGACCCGGAGCGCCGCAAGCGTGCCCGGGAGGCGGGCGCACCGGGTGACGAGGTACGGACGGTCGCCTCGGCCGACGAGCTGTTCGCGGACCCGGACCGGCTCGATCTGGTGGTGGTCGCCACCCCGAACCGCACTCATGTGCCGCTGACGCACCGCGCCCTGGACGCGGGACTGCCGGTCGTGGTGGACAAGCCGCTGGCACCCACCGGCGCCGAGGCCCGCGAGCTGGCGGCGAAGGCCGAGTCCCGGGGGCTGCTGCTGGCGCCGTTCCAGAACCGGCGCTGGGACAACGACTTCCTCACCCTGCGCTCGCTGCTGGCCGAGGACGCGCTGGGCGAGGTGTTCCGCTTCGAGTCCCGGTTCGAGCGCTGGCGGCCCCGGCTCAAGGGCGGCTGGCGCGAGTCGGGCGCCCCGGAGGAGGTGGGCGGGCTCCTCTACGACCTGGGCAGCCACGTCGTCGACCAGGCGCTGACCCTCTTCGGCCCGGCCGCCTCCGTCTACGCGGAGTCGGACGTGCGGCGGGCGGGCGCCGCCGCGGACGACGACACCTTCATCGCCATCACCCACGACAGCGGCGTCCGCTCCCACCTGTGGATGAGCGCCACAGCGGCCCAGCTCGGTCCCCGCTTCCGGGTGCTGGGCAGCCGCGCCGCGTATGTGAAGTACGGCCTCGACCCGCAGGAGAGCGCGCTGCGCGAGGGCGCGCGCCCGGCCGAGGGTGCGCCGTGGGGGGTGGAACCGGAGGACGCCTGGGGCACGCTGGGTGCGCAGGACCCGCCCGGCGCCCTGCGCACCGTGCCGACGCTGGACGGCGACTACCCGGCCTTCTACGACGCGGTCGCCGGTGCGCTGCGCGAGGGCACGCCGCCGCCGGTGACCGCCCACGAGGCGGCCGCGGCCCTCCAGGTGCTGGAGACCGCGCGGTCCTTCGCGCGGGGCGGCTAGGCAGCGCGCCCGCGAGCCGGAGGTACCGTCGGGGCGTCCCCCGCGGGCGGCGGACGGAACTGCTGTGCCGCCCGGTTGGTCAGCGCCGGGTGCACGCCCAGGCGAGCGTGCGGCCGCCGCCCGCACGTCCCCGCGCCGCCTGCTCGGCCGCGGCCCGCGTCCGGCCGTGGCCGCCCCAGTAGCGGTGGTTGTTCGGGTTGTGGACGACGGCGCCGCAGCCGTTGGCGAAGGAGACGAGGACCTTGCAGCCGGGGCCGGAGCAGTGGGACATCGCGCCCTGCTCGGCGGCGCTGCGGGAATTGTGGTCCCAGGACCTGCCGTTGCTGCCGTCGTGCCCCACGGCGATGGCCCCGTAGTAGTTCCGGGGCGGGGCGGAGGTCCGCTCAGGAGCGGGAGCGTCGTACGTGGGACGGGACGCGGCGTCGGTCTCCGGGGTGTCGTCGTCGGTCGGCCTGGTGTAGGTCGGTGTGCGGGTCGGCCTGGTGTCGGCCGGGTCCGTACCACCTGTTGTCCCGGAGGTGAGGCGGCCCGGAGTCGCGTCGTGGTCGGTCAGCAGCCGGCTGGCGGAGACCGTGGGCGTCGCGTCGGAGATCGTGTCCGAGTCGGAGGGCTCGTCCTTGTCGGACAGCAGCAGTGCCGCGAGTACCACGGCGCCGATGGCGACGGCGATGCCCGCCAGGTTGCGGCCCGGTTTCGAGCCGCCCGAGTCGGGGGCCCTCGTCGGGCCGGTGCCCGGGCTCTGGTTGCGCCCGGGAGTGGGCGGCCGGTTGTTCCCCGGCTCGTTCGTCCGCGCGCCCGCTGCCTGCCGCCGGTCCCCGGACCGCCCGTCCCGGGTCGCGCGCCTGGTGTGCCCCGGGACGTCCGAGGTCCAACTGCGGGTGACTGTCTCGGCCTCGGCCTGGTCGGCGGCTCGCTGGAGGCGGCTGCCTTCTTCGGCGTACTGGTCGATCAGCGAGGTCCAGCCGCTCGGCAGGGCCCGGGAGCTTCTCCGCGCGAAGCGCCGGATGAGCTGTTCGGCGGTCGGCCGGTCCTCGGGCCGCACCGCGAGGCAGTCGCCGACCACCCCGGTGAGGCCCGCGGGCAGGCCGTCCAGGTCGATCGCCGCCCGCCGTACGTGGTTGAACTGCTGCAGCGGCTCCTGGGTCTCCGGGTACGGCAGCCGCCCGCAGGTCACGTAGTAGAGGGTGACGCCGAGCGCGTAGATGTCGGAGGCGAAGGTGCTGGCCTGCCCATCGGCCTGTTCCGGCGCGGCGAAGGCGATGGTGCCGAGGGTGAACCGGGTACTGGTGAGGTCACCGGCGTGCGAGATGCCGAAGTCGATGACTCTCGGCCCCTTCGCGGTCAGCAGGATGTTGAGCGGCTTCACGTCCCGGTGCACGATGCCCTTGCCGTGCAGCTCCGCGAGTGCCCGCAGGATGCCGGGGGCGATGCGGCGCACCGGCTCCTCGTCGCCGAGCGGCCCCTTCTGCACCACGAGGGCTTCGAGTGAGGGTGCCGGCACGTACTCCATGGCCATCCAGGGCCGCTCGGCCTCGACATCGGAGTCGAGCACCCGGGCGGTGTACGTACTCCGGACGCGGCGGGCGAGCCTGGTCTCACGGCCGAAGCGCTTGCGGGCCTCCTCGGTCACCCCGCCCGGGGCCAGCAGTGTCTTGACGGCGACGATCCGGCCGGTGTCGGGGTGCCGGCCGAGGTAGATCACCCCCATACCGCCGGTGGCCAACTGGCCCAGCAGCCGGTAGGGCCCGAGCCGGCGCAGCTCGCCACTGAGCGCGAACACCCCCATCCCGAACGGCTCTGTCACTGTCCCGCCCCCGTCCCCCGTGCCCTTTGTTCCGGACGTGGGCATGTTCTCACGCAACTGGCCCCGTATGAGGTCGTGTTCGGGTCGTGAATCGGCCGCGGGCTGGGCGGTCCGGGCCGTCCCGGCCGGACGGTCCGGGCGGTCGCACGATCCGCGCGTCCGGGGCTGGCCGGCTGGCCCCGGGCCGGGGCCAGCCCCGGACGCGGAACGGCTAGGCCGACGTCATGACCTGGCGCTGCCGGCCCAGGCCCGCGATCTCCAGTTCGACGACGTCGCCGTCGCGCAGGTAGGGCTTGGGCTCCGGCATGCCCATCGCGACGCCCGCCGGGGTGCCGGTGGAGACGATGTCGCCGGGGTGCAGGGTCATGAAGTGGCTCAGGTGGCGCAGCACTTCGGCGACCGGGAAGATCTGGTCGGAGGTGCTGCCGTCCTGGCGCAGCGTGCCGTTCACCCACAGCCGCATCGCCAGCGCCTGCGGGTCGGGGACCTCGTCGGCCGTGACCAGCCAGGGGCCCAGCGGGTTGAAGGTCTCGCAGTTCTTGCCCTTGTCCCACTGCCCGCCGCGTTCGAGCTGGAAGGCGCGTTCGGACACGTCGTTGCCGACCGTGTACCCGGCGACGCAGGCCAGCGCCTGCTGGTCGGTCTCCAGGTAGCGGGCGGTGCGGCCGATGACGACGGCCAGTTCGACCTCCCAGTCGGTCTTCCGGCTGCCGCGCGGGATCAGTACCGGGTCGTGCGGGCCGACGACCGTGTCGGGCGCCTTCATGAAGACGATGGGTTCCTCGGGCACCGGGGCGCCGGTCTCCCGCGCGTGGTCGTGGAAGTTCAGCCCGATGCACACGATCTTGCCGATGCGGGCCAGCGGCGGCCCGATGCGCGGCCCCTCGGGTCCGGCGGCCGCCACCGGTCCGGGCAGCCCGGCGGCGGCGGCCGCGCGCACCCGGTCGAGCGCGGCGGGGTCCGCGAGCAGTTCGGGGTCGATGTCGGGGACGACCCCCGACAGGTCGCGCAGGGTTCCGTCCTCGTCCAGCAGCGCGGGGCGCTCGGCTCCCGCAGGTCCGACGCGGAGCAGTTTCACGTCGCTCTCCCTCCCAGGCGAATCAGCAGATCGTCCAGGAGGGCGTTCAGAACCACAAGAGAGAGTTCACGTACTGGACCGTAGCATCCGTAATAAGGAAGTAGCCTGGCGTTTCGCGGCACTGAATCCGGTATTTCGTCATTGCGATGTCCAGGCGGACCGCGTCCCGCGCTGCACGGACGACGCGCCCCGGAGAGCGGGCGGGCCTACGCCCCCGCCAGCCGGGCCACCGTGTGGATGGCCAGCCCGGCCAGCGAGCCGACCACCGTGCCGTTGATCCGGATGAACTGCAGATCCCGGCCGATATGGGCCTCGATCTTCCGCGAGGTGTGCTCGGCGTCCCAGCTCGCGACCGTCTCCGAGATCAGCGAAGTGATCTCGTCCCGGTAGGTGGTCACCAGATGCGCGGCGGCGCCCTCGATCCAGCCGTCCACCTTCGACCGCAGCCGGCCGTCGGCCGCCAGCCGGCCGCCCAGCGACAGCAGCGCCGCCCGGGCCCGGACGCGCAGCTCACTGCGCTCGTCCTCGGCGGCGACCACCAGCATCGCCCGCACGGCACCCCACACCGAGGCGATCAGCTCCTGCACCTCGGCACGGGCCAGCGTCTCGTTCTTCAGCCGTTCCACCCGGGCGCGGGTGTCCGGGTCGGTCTGCAGGTCGGTGGCGAAGTCCCGCAGGAAGCGGTCGACGGCGCCCCGCGCGGGATGGTCGGGCATGTCCCGCATCTCCGTGACGAAGCGCAGCAGTTCGCGGTACACCCGCTCACCGACGCGCCGGTCCACGAACTTCGGCGTCCAGCCCGGCGCGCCTCCCGCGACCGCACCCATCACCGAGTCGCCGTGCTCGTGCAGCCACTCGGCGGCCCGGGTACACACCAGGTCGACCACGCGGCGGTGGCCACCGTCCGCGACGATCCGCTCCAGCATCGCACCGAGCCCCGGCGCCACCTCCTTGGCGGTGGCGCGGCGCGTGATCGCCTCGCTGACGACGGCCTGGACGTCCGCGTCCCGCAGCACGGTGAGCGCCCCGCGCAGCGCGGTGGCCAGCTCGGCCGTCACCCGGTCGGCGTGCTCGGGGCGGGCCAGCCAGGCACCGAACCGGCCGCTGATCCCGACCGCGTGCAGCCGCTCGCGCACCACGTCGGCGGAGAGGAAGTTCTCCCCCACGAAGTCACCGAGGCTGCGGCCGAGCTGGTCCTTCTTGGTCGGAATGATCGCGGTGTGCGGGATGGGCAGCCCCATCGGGTGCCGGAAGAGCGCCGTGACCGCGAACCAGTCGGCGAGCGCACCCACCATCCCGGCCTCGGCGGCCGCCGCGACATAGCCGCTCCAGGGTCCGGCTCCGGCATGCTCCGCCCAGGTGGCCGCCGCGAAGACCCCGGCCATCAGCAGCAGCGCCCCGGTGGCGATGGCCTTCATCCGCCGCACCCCGCGGCGGCGCTCCTCGTCGGCCGGGGTGAGCCCCCCGGCCCCGCCCGGCCCTCGCGGTCCCGGCGCGCCCGAAGCGCCCGTGTCCGCTCCCCCCGGGGCACCCGCAGCGCCACCCGAGTGGCCCAACGCCGAGCCTCCCGTTGCCGAGACGCCGCGCTCGGCGGGCCGGCCGCGTGTGATCGCTCTCACGTGGGCCTCCTCGTGATCGGGGTGCTCGCCCTCGGTCGCCCGCTCCATCCGCTCCGCCCTCCCCCTGGATCGTCCCTGGCCACGCCCCGCATACCGGCGGGACATCGGGGAACCCTCGCCACCGCCCGCGCACCGGATCACCGCCCGGTACGGGGAAGGACATTCTCCCTCCCCCGGCCGTGCGTGGAACGGAGCGAGGCTCTGCCGCGTCTGTGTGGGCGGCAGTGAAGAACACCAGGAACCAGCAAGGTGGTGCCGGGGGAACCGACCCGTCGAGGGCCCGCCCGGCGTACGGCCCCCAGCAGGGCGCCGCACCCCGATCGTGGGATCATGGCACCGCCGACCGACCGGAGCCGCGGGCTCCGTGCAGCCCGAGGAGAACGAGCGCGCGTGACCAGGAACATGGGCTATGCCCTGCTCGCCGGACTGGCGGCGCTCGTGGTCCTCGTCTCGACCGCGATATTCATCGGGGCCGGCAACCGGGACAACGGACGGGGCGAGGATTCGCCGCGGGCACGCAACTCGGCCGCCCCCGCCTCCTCCGGAAACTGGGTCGGTACGTGGGCGGCGGCGCCCGCAGCGGCCGAACCGCACAGCCGGGACGGCTTCGCGCACATGTCGATCCGCAACGTCGTGCACACCTCGGTGGGTGGCACGGGCGCCCGGGTGCGGCTCTCCAACCTGTTCGGCAACCGGCCGCTGACCATCACGCACGCGAGCGTCGCGCTGGCCGCGGCTCCCAGCAACCCCACGGCGGCGGCCGGCAGTATGCGCCGGCTCCGGTTCGGCAACAAGACCTCGGTCACCATCCCGGCCGGTGGCGAGGTCACCAGCGACGCGGTGCGGCTGAACGTGCCGCACGCGGCGGACCTGCTGGTCACCACCTACTCCCCCACCCCCTCCGGGCCGGTCACCTACCACCCCTACGCACGGCAGACCAGCTATGTGGCCGCGGGCGACCGGGCCGAGGAGACCTCGGGCACCGCCTTCAACCAGCAGAGCCCGTACTGGCGTTACCTCACCGGGGTGGACGTGTGGAGCTCCGAGACGCAGGGCGCCGTCGCGGTGCTGGGCGACTCGATCACCGACGGCATCACCTCCAGCCCCGGCGCCAACCGGCGCTGGACCGACTTCCTGGCCGAGCGGCTGCGCACGGAGCGCGACGCACCCCGGCTGAGCGTCCTGAACGCGGGCATCAGCGGAAACCGGGTACTGGTGGACGGCAGCAAGTACTCGCCCAACAACGGGCCGAGCGGACTGACCCGGATGAACCGCGACGTGCTCTCCCGTACCGGGCTGAAGGTCGTCGTCGTCGAGATGGGGCTCAACGACATCATCAAGCCGCCGCGGCAGCGCGATCCGCAGCGGATCGTGAACGGGCTGCGGGACCTGGTGCGCCAGGCGCACACCCGCGGGCTGCGGGTCGTCGGCGCCACGCTCACCCCCTTCGGCGGGCACCGGGGCTACACCCCGCGCATGGAGGCCGTGCGGCAGGGTGTCAACGCCGAGATCCGGAAGGGGAAGGTGTTCGACGCCGTGGTCGACTTCGACGCGGCCCTGCGCGACCCGGCCCACCCCGAGCGGCTGCGCGCGGCGTACGACTCGGGCGACCATCTGCACCCGAGCGACAACGGGTACCAGGCCATGGCCCAGGCGATGGACCTGCAGAGTCTGAAGGGGGCACGGCCGGCGAGCCTGTGAGGGCCGGCGGACGGCGGCCCGCCGGTGGAAGAACGGGTCAGCCCCCGTACATCCGCGCGATCACGTCCTCGATGGCCGGTTCGCGGAGGGAGAGGTCCACCAGCGGGTACTCCGCCGCGAGCCGGGAGACCAGCGGCGCGGCGCTGGCGGCGGCGGGAAAGGCCAGCCACTGGCGCGGACCCTCGGTGCGGACGGTGCGGGCTCCTTCCAGATCCGCTATCGGCGGGATCTCGTACTCCAGGTCGACGACCAGAGTGCGCTCGCCGCGGCCGGCTTCCTGGAGTCCGGCGAGCGAACCGTCGTACAGCAGCCGGCCCTGGTCGATGACCACGACCCGCTCGCACAGGTGCTCGATGTCGCTCAGGTCGTGCGTGGTCAGCAGCACGGTGGTCCCCAGCTCCGCGTTGAGCGTGGTCAAAAACCGGCGCACGCGCGCCTTGCTGACGACGTCCAGGCCGATCGTGGGCTCGTCCAGGTAGAGCACGTCGGGGTCGTGCAGCAGCGCCGCGGTGATGTCGCCGCGCATCCGCTGGCCGAGCGAGAGCTGCCGCACGGGTACGTCCAACAGGTCGCCCAGTTCCAGGAGTTCCACGCAGCGCGCCAGGTTCTCCTCGAAGCGGGCGCGCGGGATCCGGTACATCCGGCGGACCAGCGCGTAGGAGTCGCGCAGCGGCAGGTCCCACCAGAGTGTGGTGCGCTGCCCGAAGACGACGCCGATGCGCCGCACCAGCCGGGTGCGCTCCTGCCACGGATCCACCCCGGCCACCCGCAGCCTGCCGGTGGAGGGCGTGAGGATGCCGGTGAGCATCTTGATGGTGGTCGACTTGCCGGCGCCGTTGGGCCCGATGAAGCCGACCATCTCACCGCGCCGGAGCGCGAAGGAGATGCCGTCCACCGCCCGTACCGAAGTGGCCGTGCGGCGCAGCAGGCCGCTGCGGCGGCGCACCGTGAAGGTCTTGGTCAGGTCCCGTACGTCGATGAATGCGGCGTCCGTACCGTCCGCGCCGCCCGCGGCCGCCGCGTCACTCGTGCCGTCCGTGCCGTCGGCCGTTCCCGCATCGCTCACCGCACTCGCGTCCTTCCTGATCTTCGGGGCTCCCGGGGCTCCGGGGCCGGTCAGCTTCCCGTGCTGCGGTAGGAGCGCAGCCCCGCCCGCCACGCCGCACCCGCCACGGCGCAGCACAGCAGCGCGACGGCGGGGGCGGCCAGGTCGAGCCCGTCCGGCAGGCCCAGGGGGTCGTCCCGGCCCAGCACCCGCAGCGCCGGGAGCCAGTTGACGAAGGCCAGCGGCACCACGAACGTCACGCCGCGCACCAGCTCCCTGCCGAAGACGGTGGGCGGGTACTGGAGCAGCGTCGTACCGCCGTAGGTGAAGGCGTTCTGCACCTCGGAGGCGTCCTGCGCCCAGAACTGGAAGGCGCCGCCGACGACGAACACGCAGCCGAAGATGACGGTGCCGCACACCACCATGGAGACCAGCAGCGCGACCCTGCCCGCGGTCCACTCCAGCTCCAGCCGGGAGATCGCCCAGCCCAGCACCAGGGAGCCCTGGAGGATCCGGCCCAGCCGGCGCAGCGCGAACCGGTCGGCGGCGAGCTGGCCGAGGACGGGCACCGGGCGGGTCAGCAGGACGTCCATGGTGCCGTCGCGCACCCGCCGGCCGACCCGCTCGGCCGAACCGAGCAGCAGGTCCGACAGGCCGAAGGCGACGGCGGAGGTGCCGTAGAGGAAGGCGACCTCGGGCAGGGTGAAGCCGCCCAGCGCGTCCACCTGACTGAACATGATCATGATGGCGGCGAAGTCGAGGGCGGTCGTGGCGAAGTTGGCCGCCAGCATGATCGCGAACGAGGTGCGGTACGCCATCGTCGAGCGCACCCACATCGCGGCGATGAAACAGTAGGCCCGCACCGCCCAGGCCGCGCGGCCCAGCGCGGCGCCGAGCGCCCCGCCGCCGGCCCCGGCGAAGAGCGGTCGCCGGTCGGCCTCAGCCACCCTGGACCACCACCTTGCGGGTCGCGACGGCCTGCAGGAGGCGTCCCCCGGCCAGCAGCACCACCGCCCACCCGGTCTGGAAGGCGAGCCCGGCCGCCGCGCCGCCGGGGTGGGTGCCCAGCAGCACGTCGGCGGGTACCTGGAGCATCGCGGCCCACGGCAGCAGCCGTGCCACGTCGCCGAAACCGCCCGGGAAGACGGACAGCGGCAGCAGCATCCCGGAGAAGAAGACGCTCAGCAGCCCGGACAGCGCGCCGAGCCCGGTCGCGTCCAGCAGCCAGAATCCGCACAGCGCGAAGAGGTAGCGGACCGCGAAGCTGACCACGATCGCCAGCAGCACCGCGGCCAGGAAGCACAGCCACGTACCCGGGGAGGCGGGCAGCGCCAGGTCGAAGACGAGGGAGCCGAGCGCCAGCGGCAGCACGCCGCGGCCGAGCAGCTGGAAGAGGGCCCGCCCCAGGTCGGCGGCGAGCCACCAGGTCTGCAGGTCGACCGGGCGGTAGAGGTCGATGGCGACGTCGCCGGTCCTGATCCGCTCCTGGAACTCGTCCTGGAAACCGCCGCCCATCAGCGCCGCGGCGGCCAGCAGCGCCTGCCCGGTCCAGACGAAGGTCAGCGCCTGGCTCTGGTCGTATCCGCCGAGGTGGGGGCGCTCGTGCCACAGGGCCAGGAACGTATAGGCGAGAATGAAGCCGAAGACGGTGTTGGTGAAGACTCCGGCCGCCGTGGCGACGCGGTAGGTGGCATAGCGACGGAAGCCGCTCAGGGCCACGGCGAAATGGAGACGGAGCAGATGCATCCTTTCTGGCTCCTCCACCGTCTCTTCCATAGCACTGCCGTGCGAACACCGCATGTGGACGAAGCCGATGAGCCTAGTCCACGGGCCGGGTGGGCGACCATCGAATATCCACCGGGCCGGGCTACCGCCCCGCGGCCGTTCTCCGGTACGGCGGGTGCGAAAGTGTTCTACGGGGCGTACGAGCATCGCCCGCCATTGGACGAGGAGTCCCTGCAGACATGAGTGACGAGCCGAACCGCGACGCCGACGGCCGGGAGCCGGAGTCGGACGGCCCGCCAGCGCAGACCCCCCGGCGGCAGCCGGGCCCGGCCGAGGCCGAGAGCACCGCGGCCGCCGAGGGGAGTGCGGGGACCCCGCCGGAGCGCCCGGCGGCCGACGCGCGCCCGGGGCAGCCCGCGGCGGGCACCGACCCGAAGGCCGCGGCGCCGGAGCCGGACGCGCGGGACGAGCAGCCGGGCGCCCCGGACGAGGAGCCGGAGGCGCCCGCGGAGCCGCCGGCCGCCGCGGACGGAAAGCCGGCCGCCGCGGACGGAAAGCCGGCCGCCGCGGACGAGGAGCCGGCCGAGGCACCGGGGGGTTCCATATCCGCGGCGGAGCAGTCCGCCCGTTCCGGGTACCCCGCGACACCCGAGGCGTCCGCGTCGCCCCGGGAGCCGGAACGAGACGGACAGTCCGCTCCGGCGGGGGCGTCCGACCCGCCCGAGAAGCCCGCACCGCCGTCACCGGCCGACCCGGCCGCGACTGCCGCCGTTCCCCTGGGGCAGGGCCCGGCCGGGGACGGTCCCGCATCCGAGGAGAGCGGCAGTCTCATGGCGAACACCCCCGAGGCGGAGCAGGGCAAAGCCGCCAAGAAGGCCAAGAAGGCCGCCAAGAAGCAGAAGCGCCGCCGCACCGGATGGCGCAGGCTGCTGCCCACCTGGCGGATGGTGCTCGGCGGCTTCCTGCTGGTCGTCCTGGCGGTGTCGGGTGCGCTCGTGGCCGGATACCTGCTGGTGAGCATTCCGGCCCCGAACGACGCCGCCGCGGCGCAGACCAACGTCTACCTGTACGCGGACGGCAGCCAGATCGCCCGGGACGGCGACATCAACCGGGAGAACGTCACTCTCGGCAAGGTGCCGAAGACGACCCAGCACGCGGTGCTGGCCGCCGAGGACCGCGACTTCTACCACGAGTCCGCCGTCGACCCGCAGGCGATGGCCCGCGCGGGCTGGAAGATGATCACCGGCGGCGAGCGGCAGTCCGGCTCGACGATCACCCAGCAGTACGTGAAGAACTACTACCTGAGCCAGGACCAGACGGTCACCCGCAAGGCCAAGGAGTTCTTCATCGCGCTCAAGCTGGACAACGAGGTCAGCAAGAACGACATCCTGCAGGGCTACCTCAACACCAGCTACTTCGGCCGGAACGCCTACGGCATCCAGTCGGCCGCGCACGCCTACTACGGCAAGGACGTCAACGAGCTGACCACCGGCGAGGGCGCCTACCTGGCCGCGCTGGTCAACTCGCCCAACGCCTACGACACCCGCGCCCACCCGGAGAGCAAGGACCGCGCCGTCGCCCGCTGGAACTACGTGCTGGACGGCATGGTCAAGGAGGGCTGGCTGAGCAAGAGCGACCGCATGGGCATGAAGTTCCCCGAGCCGCACAAGGTCAAGCCGCCCCGGAACCTGTCCGGCGAGCGCGGCTACCTCGTGGACGCGGTCAAGAACTACCTGATCGGCAACGAGATCATCGACGAGCGGCGGCTGGCGGCCGGCGGCTTCCGGATCACCACCACGTTCCAGCCGAAGAAGCAGAAGGCTATGCGGGACGCGGTCGACGACGAACTGATGGCGAAGCTGGACCGGAAGAACCGCAAGGTCGACAGCTACGTCCGCGCGGGCGGCGCCTCGGTCGACCCGAAGACCGGCAAGATCGTCGCGATGTACGGCGGCATCGGCTACACCAAGCAGTACACGAACAACGCGACCCGCCGGGACTACCAGGTCGGGTCCACCTTCAAGCCGTTCCTGTTCACCTCGGCCATCCAGAACCGGTCCACCACCCAGGACGGCCGGCTCATCCGGGCCGACACCGTCTACGACGGCACCAACAAGCGCGAGGTGGTGAGCGACGGACGCGGTACGGGATACGCGCCCGCCAACGAGGACCAGCGCTCCTACGGGAAGATCCCCGTCTCGACCGCGATGGACAAGTCGGTCAACAGCGTCTTCGCCCAGATGGGGATCGACGTCGGCCCCAAGAACGTCAAGGAGACCGCCATCGACCTGGGCATCCCCGAGGACGCGCCCAACCTGACCGAGAACGGCTCCATCGCGCTCGGCGTCACCACGGCCTCGGTGCTCGACATGGCGGAGGCATACGCCACGCTGGCCAACCACGGCAAGCACGGCCACTACAGCATGGTGGAGAAGGCCACCCGCGGCGGTGAGGTCATCAACCTGCCCGACCCCGACCCCGTGCACGCCGTCCCCCGGGAGGCCGCCGACTCCACGACGGCCACGCTGCGCAGCGTCGTCCAGGGCGGCACCGGTACCGCGGCCCAGGCCGCCGGGCGTCCGGCCGCGGGCAAGACCGGCACCGCCGAGGAGGACAAGGCGGCCTGGTTCGCGGGCTACACCCCGGACCTGTCCACCGTCGTGGCGGTGATGGGGCAGAACCCGAAGACGGCCGTGCAGGAACCGCTCTACGGAACGGGCGGCCGGCCCCGGGTGAACGGCGGCGGCTTCCCGACCCAGATCTGGGCCGCCTACACCAAGAAGGCGCTGGAGGGCCGCCCGGCCAAGGACTTCGATCTGGACACGGCCGGGAAGGGGAACGTGTCGCCCAGCCAACCGCCGTTCAGCACGGACCCGTCGGGTCAGGCTCCGTCGGACCGGCCGAGCGACGAGCCCTCGCGGCCCGAGGAGCCGAGCGACCGGCCGTCGACCCCGTCGACGCCGCCCTCCAGGCCGCCGTCCACCCCGCCCTCGAGCCCCCCGGCCACCGGCGGCGCCGACGGCGGTGGCAGCGGCGATCCCGGCGGCGGGGACGGCGCCGTCGGCGGGAACGGGAACGGCGGCCCCGGGGGCGACGGCGCCTCCGGGGACCCCGGCGGCCTCTGAGGCGGCACTCCCCCGGGAGCTCGTGGCGCGACACGCACCGGCCCCCGGGGGCGGATGATCCCGTGACCGGCGGCGGTGACCCGTCGCCGGCGGTGCCCGGCCGCCCCGCGGTCCGCCGCGGGTGAGCCGGGCCACCACCCCCGGGCGCCCGGTTTGCTACGGTCCCGGGACCGGCCCGATTTCCCGGGCCGGTCCCGACGAGACGCGCCGTACCGGGCCCGGAAAGACGACGCACCCCCGCAGTCGAACTCACGGAGGTGCCGTCATGGCCTGGATCCTGCTCGTCGTCGCCGGTCTCGTCGAAGTGGCCTGGGCGATCGGCCTCACCTTCACCGAGGGCTTCACCCGGCTGTGGCCCAGCGTCCTGACCGCCGCCGGGTTCGCCACCAGCATGGTGCTGCTGGCCCTCGCCGTGAAGTCCCTGCCGATCGGTACCGCCTACGGCGTCTGGGTCGGCATCGGCGCGGCGGGCGCCGCCCTCGTCGGCATGCTGGTGCTGGGCGAGCCGGTGACCCCGGCGCGGATCTTCTTCATCGCGCTGCTGCTGGTGGCCGTGGTCGGCCTCAAGGCGACCTCGGGCCACTGACTGCGGGCGCGGCCGGGGGCCCGGACCGCCGACCGGGGTCGGGCCACCGACCGGGGCCGAGGGCGGTCCGGCGGTCCTAGAGGTACAGACCGGTGGAGTCGTCGGTGTCCTGGAGGCGTTCGGCGGCCACCGCGTGCAGATCGCGTTCGCGCATCAGGACGTAGGCGACTCCCCGCACCTCGACCTCGGCGCGGTCCTCCGGGTCGTAGAGCACCCGGTCCCCGGGCTCCACCGTGCGCACGTGCTGGCCGACGGCGACCACCTCGGCCCAGTCCAGCTTGCGTCCCACGGCTGCCGTGGCGGGGATCACGATGCCGCCGGAGGAGCGGCGCTCGCCCTCGCCGGTGTCGGTCCGTACGAGCACGCGGTCGTGCAGCATCCGGATCGGCAGCTTGTCATCGTGCGCGGAGGCGGGGGTCTTTGGGCTCACCGGGAGACCGTATCTCAGCGCCTCACTTGCGGGCCCGGCGAGCCCGCCGCCCGCCGGGCCTGCGCCGGGAGGAGAGGGTCAGGACGCCACCGACCAGGACAGCGGTCAGCACCGCGGCCGGTACCACCCGCTCCAGCCGCGGGGCGCCGTCCTCGCTGACGAACTGGGCCCGCACGTCGGACACCGCGCGGTTGGCGACCACGTACGCACGCCCCGCGGTGCGGTCCACCGCGGCGGCGGCGCGCGCCTTGGCGTCGCCGACGATGGTCTTCGGGTGGACGCGTACGGCGATCTCGTCCAGCGCGACGGCGAGTTCCTGCCGCCTGCGGATGATGTCCGCCTCGATGTCCGCGGGGGTCCTGGCTTCCGGCACCGAGCTGCCTCCGTCGCTGTCAGTCCTGCGTCCTGCCGTGTGTCAGCGGCCATCCTGTCAGCTCGCCGGGCCCGCCGCCCCACGGCACCCCCGATCGGCGGCCTCCGGCTACGCTCGGGCAGGGTCGGCCCCGCCGCCACCGCGGAGACGTACCGCATGTGCAGGTGAGTACCGCGGCGGCCGCCGGAGGAAACCCACAGGAGACGAAGGAGCCCCGATGAGCGCACGACTCGAGCCCGGCGACACCGCCCCCGCCTTCACGCTGCCGGACGCCGACGGCAAGGAGGTGTCGCTGGCCGACCACCGGGGCCGCAAGGTGATCGTCTACTTCTACCCGGCGGCGCTGACCCCCGGCTGCACGAAGCAGGCCTGCGACTTCACCGACAACCTCGAACTGCTGGCCGGTCAGGGATACGACGTCATCGGCGTCTCCCCGGACAAGCCGGAGAAGCTGGCGAAGTTCCGGGAGCAGGAATCGCTGAAGGTCACCCTCGTCGGCGACCCCGGCAAGGAGACGATGGAGGCGTACGGCGCCTTCGGCGAGAAGAAGCTCTACGGCAAGACCGTCACCGGGGTCATCCGCTCCACGGTCGTCCTGGACGAGGAGGGCCGGGTCGAGCGGGCGCTGTACAACGTGAAGGCCACCGGGCACGTCGCCAAGCTGCTCAGGGACCTGGCGCTGGCTTCGGAGTGATCGTGCGCCGCCTCCCGAAGCGGTCCGTATAGGGAGGTCGAGCGGGTGGTACCCATGGGGAATGAAGCACGAGGACCAGCCCCCGGATCCGGCCGCGCTCAAGCGGCACCGGTACCTTTTCCGTGCCGTGCGCCGCAGACGGGATCCGAAAGTCCGCCTCAGCGACATCACCGTGACGGACGAACCGACGGTCAAACGTGCCACCAAGGCCGCCGCTGTCGGTAATGCCATGGAGTGGTTCGACTTCGGGATCTACGCGTATCTCGCGGTCACCATCGGCAAGGTCTTCTTCCCCGGCGGCGGCAGCACCCAACTGCTGGCCTCGTTCACCGCCTTCGCGGCCTCCTTCCTGGTGCGGCCGCTGGGCGGACTGTTCTTCGGTCCGCTCGGCGACCGCATCGGGCGCAAGAAGGTGCTCGCCCTGACGATGGTGCTGATGGCGGCGGGCACCTTCTGCATCGGGCTGATCCCCTCCTACTCCTCCATCGGCCTCGCCTCGCCGGTACTGCTGCTGCTGTGCCGGCTGGTGCAGGGCTTCTCCACCGGCGGCGAGTACGGCGGCGCCGCCACCTTCATCGCGGAGTACGCGCCGGACCGACGCCGCGGCTACTTCGGCAGCTTCCTGGAGCTGGGCACCCTCACCGGCTACACCGGGGCCGCCGCACTGGTGCTGGTGCTGAACACCGCGCTGGGCGACGCCTCGATGCTGCAGTGGGGCTGGCGTATCCCGTTCCTGGTGGGCGGGCCGATCGGGGTCGTCGGCCTGTATCTGCGGATGAAGCTGGACGAGACCCCGGCCTTCCGGAAGCGCGTCGAGCAGCTCGCTCCCTCCCCCGAGGCGGGCGCGGCGGAGGCGAGCGAGCCGAGGCTCTCGGGGAACGTGCCGCAGAAAGAGTTGAAGTCCATCTTCTCCGAGCAGTGGCGCACGCTCCTGCTGTGCGTCTGCCTGGTGGCCGCCTACAACGTCACGGACTACATGCTGCTCTCGTACATGCCGGCCTATCTGACCGACTCCCTCGGGTACGAGAACTCCATGGAGCTGATCGCGGCCATCATCACGATGGTGGCGATGGCGGCGGTCATCCAGCGGATCGGGCACCTCAACGACCGCTTCGGCCGCAAGCCCGTCCTGATGGCGGGCATGGTGGGCTTCTTCGTGCTGACCGTCCCGGTCTTCGCCCTCTTCCAGCAGGGCAGCTTCGCCGCGGTACTGGTCGGGCTGCTGGCGCTCGGCGCCTGCCTGGTGTGCCTGCTGGGCACGATGTCGGCGACGCTGCCCGCGCTCTTCCCCACCGATGTGCGCTACGGCTCGCTCTCCATCGGCTACAACGTGGCGACCTCGCTGTTCGGCGGCACCGCGCCCGGTGTGATGACCTATCTGGTCGACAGCACCGGGGACAAGCTGGCCCCGGCCTACTACGCCTCCGGTGCGGCGCTGCTCGGCATCATCGCGGTGGCCCTGATGAAGGAGACGGCCCGGCGGCCGCTGGCCGGCTCACCCCCCTCGGTCAGCACCCCGGAGGAGGCCCGCGCGCTGGCCCGGGCCGAGAACCACGAGCCCACGTTCTGACCGCGCCGGGCGGCGGCGGGCGCCGGCCCGGTACCGCATGCCCGCCCCCGGCCCGGCGCCCGGCCAGGCGGGCGCAGTACGATACGTCCGCGCGCGAGTGCCGGAATTGGTAGACGGGACGGCTTTAGGTGCCGGTGTCTTCGGACGTGGGGGTTCGAGTCCCCCCTCGCGCACTCTGAGGGGGTCTCAGTCCGAACCGAGCAGTTCCCGGACGGCGGGGGCCAGTGCGCGGAACGCCTCGCCGCGGTGGCTGATCGCGTTCTTCTCCTCCGGTTCGAGTTCCGCGCAGGTCCGGGACTCGCCCTCGGGCTGCAGGATCGGGTCGTAGCCGAAGCCGCCGTCGCCCGCGGGGGCGTGCCGGAGGGTGCCGCGCAGCCGCCCGCTGACGACGCGTTCGCTGCCGTCGGGCAGCGCGAGGGCGGCCGCGCACTCGAAGTGGGCGGCGCGGTGCGCGGTGTCGATGTCGGCGAGCTGGGCCAGCAGCAGGTCCAGATTGGCGGCGTCGTCCCCGTGCCGGCCGGCCCAGCGTGCCGAGAAGATACCGGGTGCTCCGCCGAGTACGTCGACACAGAGCCCGGAGTCGTCCGCGACGGCGGGCAGCCCGGTGGCGCGTGCGAGGGCGTGCGCCTTGAGGAGCGCGTTCTCCGCGAACGTCACCCCCGTCTCCTTGACGTCGGGCACCTCGGGGTGGGCGTCCGCGCCCACCAGGTCCAGTTCGAGGCCCGCGTCGGCGAGGATCGCCTTCAGCTCGACGACCTTGTGGGCGTTGCGGGTGGCCAGGATCAGGCGCTGGGTGCTCATGGCCACCCAGTATCTCCCTGCCGGGGGCGCGGTTCAGCCGGGGGTGCAGACCTGTGTCAGCTCGTCGGCCGCGTCGGTCACCGGCCCGGTCCGCGGGGTGCGCCCGGCCTCCACGTCGGAGCGGACGCTGTCGGCCGCCTTCTGCAATCGGGAGACGGACTCGGCGATGTCGCCGTCGTCCGTCTCCTCGGATATCGCGTCGAGGTTCTTGTCGATCCGGTCCAGGGCCTGCTTCGCCTGGGCCGGGTCCTCGCCCGCGTCGGAGACGGCCTGCCGAAGGTCGTCCACGGAGCGGGCGACGGTCACCGCCGTACCCGCGCAGTCCAGTGTCCGGTCGACGGCCGAGCAGCCCGCCATCGCCGGTACGGTCAGCACGACAGCCGTGACGGCAGCCGTTGTCAGAGCAGTCCTCCTGCGTGACACCTCAGCGTCCCCTCCCCGAGACTGGTCGGGCCGCACGGTTCGACACGTGCGGCCCGCACCCCGTCAGACGCGTAAAGCAGGGGCAAAGTTCCCCCGCCCGTCCGGATTTCCGGGCCTTGGCCCTCCGGTTCAGCGTCCCAGCGCCGTGCGCTGCGCACCGTCGAGCTGGGCGCAGCCGGCGACCGCGAGATCGAGCAGCCCGTTGAGCTCCTCGCGGGCGAAGGGCTCGCCCTCGGCGGTGCCCTGCACCTCCACGAAGCGCCCGTCGCCGGTGCAGACGACGTTCATGTCGGTCTCGGCGCGCACGTCCTCCTCGTAGCGCAGGTCGAGCATCGGCACGCCGTCGACGATGCCGACGCTCACGGCGGCGACGGTACCGGTCAGCGGCTTCACCTTGGCCTTGACGAGCTTGCGCTCCTGCGCCCAGGCGATCGCGTCGGCCAGTGCGACGTAGGCGCCGGTGATGGCCGCGGTGCGGGTGCCGCCGTCCGCCTGGAGGACGTCGCAGTCGAGCACGATGGTGTTCTCGCCCAGCGCCTTGTAGTCCACGACGGCCCGCAGCGAGCGGCCGACGAGGCGGGAGATCTCATGGGTGCGGCCGCCGATCCGGCCGCGCACGGACTCGCGGTCGCCACGCGTGTTGGTGGCACGCGGCAGCATGGCGTACTCCGCGGTGACCCAGCCCTCGCCGCTGCCCTTGCGCCAGCGGGGCACGCCCTCGGTGAGGCTGGCGGTGCACAGCACCCGGGTGTCGCCGAAGGAGACCAGGACGGAGCCTTCGGCGTGCTTGCTCCAACCGCGCTCGATCGTGACGGGTCGCAGCTCCTCGGCCGTACGGCCGTCGATACGTGACATGGGGGCGAGCGTATCCCCGGCCGGGGGCCCGGGCCGAACGCGGCCCCGGGCCGCCGGGCGGCGGGCGGGCCCGGCCGGGGGGCGGCTCACATCATGTCTTCGATCTCCGCTGCGATGGGGTCGGCGTCGGTGCCGATGACGACCTGGATCGCGGTCCCCATCTTGACCACGCCGTGGGCGCCCGCGCTCTTGAGGGCGGCCTCGTCGACGAGGGAGGGGTCACCGACCTCGGTGCGGAGGCGGGTGATGCAGCCCTCGACCTCTTCGATGTTCTCGAGCCCGCCGAGTCCGGCGACGATCTTCTCAGCCTTGCTGGCCATGTCCTTCTCCTGTGTTCCCGCCCGGTGGACGCTGTGGCGTTGCTGGCATCGGTGGATCTTTTGTCACGTTAGCCCACGATCAGCCCAGCTTTGCGCGCGCCGGTGCGCTCTCTGGCGAATGATGACGCTTACTGGTGCCGCGAGGGCGTCCACCGCCGTACGACGGTCTCCCGAAGCCAGTAGTGGTCTACACCAGTATGCGTCAGTCGCCCGGCCGGCGGACGGGCGGCCGACCAGTCAGGAGGGGCCGTGAGCGCCAACGCCGCAGCCGGGCCGGGGAGGAAGTGGACCTCCGGATTCTTCCAGGGCCTGCAGAAGATGGGCCGCAGCCTCCAGCTCCCCATCGCCGTACTCCCGGCCGCGGGCATCCTCAACCGGCTCGGCCAGCCGGACATCTTCGGCGACGACGGGCTGGGCTGGACGGATGTGGCCAAAGTCTTCCTCGGCGCGGGCAGCGCGCTGCTCGACTCGGCGCTCGGTCTGCCGCTGCTGTTCTGCGTGGGCGTGGCCATCGGCATGGCCAAGAAGGCGGACGGCTCGACCGCGCTCGCCGCCGTCGCCGGCTTCCTGGTCTACTACAACATCCTCCAGCAGTTCCCCGACTGCCCCTCCGGCACCAGCTACGACGCCGAGCTGGGAACCTGCCTGGCCAAGGACAGCACCGCGGCCGGGGCCGCCTCCTTCCAGAACCCGGGGGTCTTCGGCGGCATCATCGTCGGACTGCTGACCGCGTGGTTCTGGCAGCGCTTCCACCGGGTGAAGCTCGTGGACTGGCTGGGCTTCTTCAACGGCCGCCGACTGGTGCCGATCATCATGGCCTTCGTCGCACTGGTCTTCGCGGTGCTGTGCCAGTGGGTGTGGCCGCCCGTCGGCGACGGGCTCACCAGCTTCTCGAAGTGGATGTCGGACCTGGGCGCCTGGGGCGCGGGGATCTTCGGCATCGCCAACCGGGCACTGATCCCGATCGGGATGCACCAGTTCCTCAACACCTTCATGTGGTTCCAGTTCGGCAGCTACAAGAAGCCGGACGGCGAGATCGTGCACGGCGACATCAACCGCTTCCTGGCCGGCGACCCGGACGCCGGGCAGTTCCTCACCGGGTTCTTCCCGATCATGATGTTCGCGCTGCCCGCCGCCGCGCTGGCCATCACGCACGCGGCCCGGCCCGAGCGCCGCAAGGTCGTCGGCGGTCTGATGCTCTCGACGGCGCTGACCTCGTTCGTCACCGGCGTGACCGAGCCGATCGAGTTCTCCTTCCTCTTCGTGGCCCCGGTGCTGTACGTCATCCACGTCCTGCTGACGGGCGTCTCGATGGCCCTCACCTGGGGGCTCGGCGTGCACGACGGCTTCAGCTTCTCCGCCGGGCTGATCGACTACGTCATCAACTGGAGCCTGGCCACCAAACCCTGGCTGATCATCCCGATCGGACTGTGCTTCGCGGCGGTCTACTACGTGATCTTCCGCGTCGTGATCTCCGCGTTCGACCTCAAGACTCCCGGGCGGGAGCCGGAGGAGATCGCGGAGGAGATCGAGAAGGACATCACCCGGTAGCGGCGCTCCGCGCGGAGCCGGCGCCCGACCGCGGCGCCGGCGCCTGCCCGCCGTCGGCTCCGGCGGCCGCGGGCAGGTGCCGGACGTTGCCCAGATCACCCGGAAGAGACCGTTCCGCCATGCGCCGGGGCCGTGCTACTAATGGTCTACACCACTATGTGGACTAGACCACCAGCGGGCTGCCTCCTCCCTGTGCAGCACCCGCTCCACCTGGAGGAACACCCCCATGAGCACGGACACCGCTGCTCCCGCGAAGAAGCGGGGCTCCGGACTGTTCCAAGGACTGCAGAAGGTCGGACGCAGCCTGCAGCTGCCCATCGCAGTCCTCCCCGCCGCAGGCATCCTCAACCGGCTCGGCCAGCCCGACGTCTTCGGCGACGAGGGACTGAAGTGGCACGACGTCGCCGCCGCGTTCGCCGGCGCGGGCGGCGCCATCTTCGACAACCTGCCGCTGCTGTTCTGCATCGGCGTCGCCATCGGCTTCGCCAAGAAGTCCGACGGCTCCACGGCGCTCGCCGCCCTCGTCGGCTTCCTCGTCTACAAGAACGTCCTGGAGGCGTTCCCCGTCCACGAGGCCGTGGTCAAGGCGGGCGAGGACACCCCCGCCGTCTACAACGACCCCGGAGTGCTCGGCGGCGTCCTGATGGGACTGATAGCCGCGGTCGTCTGGCAGCGCTACCACCGCACCAAACTGGTGGACTGGCTGGGCTTCTTCAACGGCCGCCGGCTGGTGCCGATCATCATGGCCTTCGTCGGCCTCGTGGTCGGCGTGGCCTTCACCCTGGTCTGGGGACCGATCGGGGACGCCATCACCGCGTTCGGCGAGTGGATGACCGGGCTCGGCGCCACCGGCGCGGGCATCTTCGGCCTGATCAACCGGGCGTTGATCCCGGTCGGCATGCACCAGTTCCTCAACACGGTCGCCTGGTTCCAGCTCGGTGACTTCACGAACGCCTCCGGGGACGTCGTGCACGGCGACATCGCCCGGTTCTTCGCGGGCGACCCGAGCGCGGGCCAGTTCATGTCCGGCTTCTTCCCGATCATGATGTTCGGACTGCCCGCCGCCGCGCTGGCCATCGCGCACTGCGCCAAGCCGCACCGCCGCAAGGCCGTGACCGGCATGATGGTCTCGCTCGCGCTGACCTCGTTCGTCACCGGCATCACCGAACCGATCGAGTTCACCTTCATGTTCATCGCACCGGTGCTGTATGTGGTGCACGCGGTGCTCACGGCCCTCTCGATGGCGGTGACCTGGCTGCTCGGGGTCCACCACGGCTTCAGCTTCTCGGCGGGCTTCATCGACTACGCCATCAACTGGAGCCTGGCCACCAAACCCTGGCTGATCATCCCGATCGGACTGTGCTTCGCGGCGGTCTACTATGTGATCTTCCGCTTCCTGATCGTGAAGCTGGACATCAAGACCCCGGGCCGCGAACCGGACGACGAGGTCGAGGACCTGACCAAGTGACACGCGCCGGCGTGCCGCGCGGCCCCCGCCGCCGCGGCACGCCGGCCGGCTTCAGAACTCGTACACCGCACCGGCCCGGGCCATCTCCACCGGCCCGGCGAAGACCGCCTTCGCGTCCCGCAGGTTGATCTGCGGATCCGTCCACGGCGGTACATGGGTGAGCACCAGCCGCGCGGCACCGGCCCGTGCCGCGACCTCCCCGGCCTCCCGTCCGTTCAGATGGAGGCCGGGGATCTGCTCCTTGCCGTCCGTGAACGACGCCTCGCACAGGAACAGGTCCGCGTCCCGCGCCGCCAGTTCGAGTGCCGGACAGGGCCCGGTGTCACCCGAGTACGTGAGGACCCGCCCGCTCTCCCGGTGCTCGATGCGGAACGCGTACGCCTCCACCGGATGCTCGACCCGCTCCGTGCGCACCCGGAAGGGTCCCGCCTCGAAGCTGCCGCCGGGCGCGAGCGTGCGGAAGGCGAAGACCTCGCTCATCGACGACTCGGACGGGGTGTCGGCGTAGGCGGTGGTGAGCCGCTGCTCGGTGCCGGGCGGGCCGTACACCGGGAGGGGAGCGCAACGGCCGCCCTCGTGACGGTAGTAGCGGGCCACGAAGTAGCCGCACATGTCGATGCAGTGGTCCGCGTGCAGATGGCTGAGCGCGATCGCGTCGAGGTCGTAGAGCCCGCAGTGGCGCTGCAGCTCACCGAGCGCGCCGTTGCCCATGTCCAGGAGCAGCCGGAAGCCGTCGGCCTCGACGAGATAGCTCGAACAGGGCGATTCCGTGGACGGGAACGACCCGGAACAGCCGACGACGGTGAGCTTCATGGAGCGGGAACCTCCGTTGACGGCTGCGGGAGAAGTCCCCATCTGGTTGACGAGGGGACTTCCGAGCGTAAGCCGCGCGGGTCGGGTCGGCTCCTCGATGCGGCGGTGGTGTGGGCGGAATCACCAGCCCGGGGTAGCGTCGTTCCCCGGGCGGTCCCCGCGCAAACGCCGCACGGTGTCGGGAGGGACACCCCGAAGACCTCGCAGGCGTGGCGGAGGCGGAACGGACATGGACACCAGGTGGTGGCTGGCGCTCGGCGGCGTCGTGCTGCTCGCATTCGTGGCGGCGCTCGTGGACGGCCGGGGACGGCTGGGACCCCGCAGCCCCGCGGAACCGGGCGGGCGGGGCAGGAAGCCGCGGGCCGAGCGGGCGGCACCACGCCCCCGGCCCGGGGAGATCTGGCGGACCAGCCTGCCGGACGGCAGCGAGCCGCTCTTCCTCGTCCTCGCGGTGCGCACGGACGGCGCCCGGCTGGCCCGGCTCACGCCGGAGCCCACCGCGCTTCCCGTCCTCCCGGAGGACGCCGCGGCCGGTCCCGCCTATCTGGAGCCGGAGAGCCTGGCCGAGGCCGGGCTCGGCCGGCTCCGCACCCGCTGCGGCGAGGTCGACCCGGACACCTGGGAGCGGGTCCGGCACCTGGCCGGCTGACCGGGTGCCGAAAACCGGGACCGGCCCCGGGCAGCCGGGGGCCGGGCCGCTACGCCCAGAGCTGGCCCTGGACGGCGGCGACCGCGTCCTCGTCGGACTCGGCGGTGTACAGGCCGGTCGACAGATACTTCCAGCCGCCGTCCGCCACCAGGAAGACGATGTCGGCGCTCTCCCCCGCCTTCACGGCCCGGCGGCCCACCCCGATCGCGGCGTGCAGCGCGGCGCCGGTGGAGACACCGGCGAAGATGCCTTCCTGCGCGAGGAGTTCCCTGGTGCGGGTCACCGCGTCCGCGGAGCCGACCGAGAAGCGCGTGGTGAGCACCGACTCGTCGTAGAGCTCCGGCACGAAGCCCTCGTCCAGGTTGCGCAGCCCGTACACCAGGTCGTCGTAGCGCGGCTCGGCTGCCACGATCTTCACGTCCGGGCGGTGCTCGCGCAGATAGCGGCCCGCTCCCATCAGGGTGCCGGTGGTGCCGAGACCCGCCACGAAGTGGGTGACGGACGGCAGGTCGGCGAGGATCTCGGGGCCGGTGGTGGCGTAGTGCGCGCCCGCGTTGTCCGGGTTCCCGTACTGGTAGAGCATCACCCAGTCCGGGTGCTCGGCGGCCAGTTCCTTGGCCACTCGGACGGCCGTGTTGGAGCCGCCCGCCGCGGGCGAGGAGACGATCTCGGCGCCCCACATGGCCAGCAGCTGGCGGCGCTCCTCGCTGGTGTTCTCCGGCATCACGCAGACGATGCGGTAGCCCTTGAGCCGGGCCGCCATGGCCAGGGAGATGCCGGTGTTCCCGGAGGTCGGCTCCAGGATGGTGCAGCCGGGCCGCAACCGGCCGTCCTTCTCGGCCTGTTCGACCATGTGGAGCGCCGGACGGTCCTTGATGGAGCCCGTGGGGTTGCGGTCCTCCAGCTTCGCCCAGATCCGCACCTGGTCGGAGGGCGAGAGGCGGGCCAGCCGCACCAGCGGGGTGTTGCCGACCGCCTCGAGCGGGGAGTCGTAGCGCATCAGCGCATGTCCAGCCGGCGGCCCGCCGGCCGCGCACCGGAGCCCCCGGCGACGGCCGGGAGGATCGTGACGCTGTCGCCGTCGCCGAGCCGGGTCGAGATGCCGTCGAGGAAGCGCACGTCCTCGTCGTTGAGGTAGACGTTCACGAACCGGCGCAGCTCGCCGCCGTCCACCAGGCGCGCCTGGATGCCGGTGTGGCGGCTCTCCAGGTCGGTGAAGAGCTCGCCGATGGTGGCGCCCGAGCCCTCGACGACCTTCTGGTCGCCGGTGTAGGTGCGGAGGATGGTCGGAATGCGGACCTCGATGGCCATGAGAGAGCTCCCGTCGGAGAGGAAAGAGGGCTGGCTGTTCGGCGTGCGGATGGCTGCGCGCGCATGCTCCGTACCGCGGGCAGGGGGAATGACGGGGCCCGGGCGCGCACTGCGGCACCGGTGGGGGCGCCGCGTCAGGACAGCGGACAGATCGCGCTGGCGAGGCGGCACAGGTCGACGTGCAGGCGCGCCACGAGCACACTGCCCGGGGCCTTCTCGAATGCGCTCACGTCGGGGACAACCATGGGCTCATCGTAACGATTCCCGGACGGGAAATCGGATGCCGGTTTCATGATGCGGACGGAACCGTCTCAGAATGGTCGGGGACAGGGCGTTGAGCAGGTACTCAGTAGCTCTCGACGACCACGACCTCTTCCTCGGTCACCTCGCCGTCCACGATGCGGAACGAGCGGAAGGAGAAGGGACCCTCCTCGTTGCCGCACTCGGCGGTGGAGACGAGCACGTAGTGCGCACCGGGCTCGTTGGCGTAGGAGATGTCCGTCCGCGAGGGGTATGCCTCGGTCGCGGTGTGCGAGTGGTAGATCACGACCGGTTCCTCGTCCCGGTCGTCCATCTCGCGGTAGAGCTTGAGCAGGTCCGAGGAGTCGAACTCGTAGAACGTCGGCGAGCGCGCGGCGTTCAGCATCGGGATGAAGCGCTCCGGGCGGCCCTTGCCGACCGGTCCGGCGATCACGCCGCACGCCTCGTCCGGGTGGTCCGCGCGGGCGTGGGCGACGATCCGGTCCTGCAGCTCCTGGGTGATGGTCAGCATGGGGGCAAGGATAAGCACGCGACCGGCGGCACCCGCCGGAGAGGGCTGCCGGTCAGGAGCCGTCCGGCGGGCGGGCCCGGGGCGCGCGGGGGCGCGGCAGCGGTGCCGGGCGCCGGTGACCCGCTGCGGGGTCGCTCAGGGCTGCTCCGGCTGTTCGGCCGGGGGCACGGGCGGAGCCTGCCGGGCGAAGACGTGCGGGGTGCGGGCCTTGACCACGAAGTACGAGACGGTCAGCAGCAGCGCCCAGATCGGTGCGGCGTAGAGCGAGACCCGGGCGTCCGGGTCGAAGCCCATCAGTGCGATCACCAGGAAGATGAAGGCCAGGGCCGCGATGCCGGTCCAGGGCGCGCCGGGCATCCGGAAGTCGGAGCGGCGCAGCTCGCCCCGGTCGGCACCGGCCCGGTAGCGCAGCTGGGAGCAGAGGATCATGATCCAGGCCCACATGCCGGAGATGGTGGCGAAGGAGACGACGTAGTCGAACGCCTTGGACGGCCACTCGTAGTTGATCCATACGCCGACCGACATCAGCGCGGCCGAGGCGGTGGTCCCGACGAACGGCAGACCGGTACCGGAGAGCCGGGTGAACAGCCGCGGGCCCTGGCCGTTGAGTGCCAGGTCGCGCAGCATCCGGCCGGTGGAGTACATCCCCGAGTTGCACGAGGAGAGCGCCGCGGTCAGCACCACGAAGTTGACGACGGCCGCCCCCGCGGGCAGTCCGATGCGCTGGAACGCGGCGACGAACGGGCTGGTGCCCGGCTCGAACGCGGTCCAGGAGACGACCGAGAGGATGACGACCAGCGAGCCGATGTAGAACAGTGCGATCCGCCAGGGCACGGTGCGGATCGCCCGGGGCAGCACCTTGGCCGGGTCGGCGGCCTCGCCCGCGGTGACGCCGACCAGTTCGACGGCGAGGAACGAGAACATCACGATCTGCAGCGTCATCAGGGTGCTCCCGACGCCGTTGGGGAAGATCCCGTCGTGCTGGTAGAGGTTGCCGACCGACGCGGTGTCACCGGCCTGCGAGAAGCCCAGTGTGAGCACTCCGAGGCCGATCAGGATCATGCCGACGATCGCGGTCACCTTGATCATCGAGAACCAGAACTCCAGCTCCCCGAAGAGCTTCACGGAGATCAGGTTGATGCCGTAGAGGGCGACGGTGAACACCAGTGCGGAGATCCACGGCTGGACGCTCCACCAGTAGTTCACATAGGTCGCGGCGGCCGTCACCTCGGTGATGCCGGTGACGACCCAGAAGAGCCAGTAGGTCCACCCGGTGACGAACCCCCAGTAGGGTCCGAGCAGTTCCCGTGCGTACTCGGAGAACGAGCCGGAGACCGGGCGGTACATCAGCAGTTCGCCCAGCGCACGCATGATCACGTAGATGACGGCGCCCGCGACGAGATACGCCAGGATGATGCTGGGCCCGGCCTTGTGGATGGACTTGCCCGCGCCCAGGAAGAGCCCGGTTCCGATGGCTCCGCCGATGGCGATCATCTGGATCTGCCGGCCGCCCAGCCCCCGCCGGTAGCCCTCCGGCGAGCCGCCGGAGGCAGCGCCCCCGGCGCCGTCCGCCGCGGTGCCGGATGCCGGGTCCGGTACCGGATCATGGTCCTCGACCTCGGAGGTCATCTGGTGCGCCTTTCGCCGTACCGGTCCGGCCCGCTGCGGATCGCGCCCGATCCCCGGCCGGGGTCGTCCGGGCAGGCGGCCGGCCCGCGGTGCGCCGCTGTGCGGCAGGGGCGGCACCCGGGGCCGCAGCCGGACGTGGGAGGCGTACCACGCGGAGCGGCCGGCGACGCAGGACGCACGGCGCGGCGGTGACGGAGACGGCGGCGGTACGGGAGGCGGCGCGGCGGACCGCCCCGGCGATCGCCTCGTAGGGCGCGCGGCGGCGGCGTGCGGCACGGTGGCCGTGCGGCAGCGGCACGAATACCCGACCGGGTGAACGGCGCGGAGGCCAGCGCACGTCATGGCCATGCCATACCAGGTGACCGCCCCGCGCCGTGCCATGCCGCGTCACGAGCCCTCGAGCGCGCTCCGGCGACCCCGCACGGGGGGAGGGCCGCCGGAGTGAAGGTTCCGCCGGAGCGGTTCAGTCGGTGCCGGTGCCCGGCAGCAGCGTCTCCACCAAGGTCTCCTGCAGCCCGCCCAGCCACAGGTAGGCCATCACCATGGGCTTGCGCTCGTCGGTGTCGGGCAGCCGGTAGAGCTCGTCGTCGCTGTCGTCGCTCACCTCGAGGCGGGTGCCGATGGCCAGCCGCAGGTCGTTGAGCGCGCCCAGCCACTGCTGGGACTGCTCCGGGGTCAGGGTGAGCACGGCGCCCCGCTCCCCCGGCGTCAGCCCGTCCAGCGCCCGCACCACCGCGAGTCCGGCCTCCCTCTTGTGGGCCCGCAGGTCGTTCTCGGTGTAGCGGCGGAACTCCGCGGCGGCGGCCCGGTCCTGCTCGGCCCGCGCGGCCTCGCCACTGCCGGGCTCCAGGTCCTCGGCGGGCGCGGCATCCGGCCCGGGACCGTAGGCGTCGGGGAAGAGCCGGGCCAGCACCGGGTCGGCGGGCGGCTCGCTGGGCCCCTCGGCGAACGGCGGCCAGGAGACCGCCTCGATGCCCGCCAGCTCCTCCTCCATGCTGCCGCCGCCGGTCGCGCCGGAGGTCCCGGCCTCCTGCGGGGGCGGGTCGGCGGGTTCGCTGCCCGGGCCGATCAGCTCCAGGAGCTGCACCGCGAGGCTGCGCAGGATCGAGATCTCCACCTCGTCCAGCGCGATGGCGGCGCCGCCGTCGCCGGTCGGCTCGAAGTGCCCGGCCATCAGCGGTCCTGGGTGAGCGTGGCCCACAGGCCGTAGCCGTGCATGGCCTGCACGTCGCGCTCCATCTCCTCGCGGGTCCCGCTGGAGACGATGGCGCGCCCCTTGTGGTGGACGTCGAGCATCAGTTTCTTCGCCTTCTCCTTCGAATAGCCGAAGTACGCCTGGAACACGTACGTCACGTAGCTCATGAGGTTGACCGGGTCGTTGTGCACGACGGTCACCCAGGGCACATCCGGCTCGGGAACCTCTACGGGTTCCTCGGTGGTCTCCGGGCGCTCGATCTCCGTGGGGGCGACACTCACGGGTCCCATGCTGCCACTCGGCACCCGGGGGCGCCCAAACAGCTCCCCCCGAGTCCCGTATATCGTCAGGCTGACGAGATCCGGGGTACGCTCGCAGCGACCGACCCGAACACACGAGGTGAGGCAGCAGTGCTGGATTCCCCAGGGGGGCAGCCCCCGCACGACTCCCGGCAGGAACACGCCCGGCGGATGGAGACGGGGCTGCCGGTGGAGGTGCCCTCCACCGCGCTCTTCACCGACCAGTACGAGCTGACCATGCTGCAGGCCGCGCTGCGCGCCGGGACGTCCGGACGCCGCTCCGCCTTCGAGGTCTTCACCCGCCGGCTGCCCGAGGGCCGCCGCTACGGTGTCGTCGCGGGTACCGGGCGGGTGCTGGACGCGGTGGAGAACTTCCGCTTCGACGGTCAGCTGCTCGACTTCCTGCGCGAGACCCGCGTGGTGGACGAGCCGACCCTCGAACGGCTGGCCGACTACCGCTTCGGCGGCGACATCCTGGGCTACCCGGAGGGCGAGGTCTACTTCCCCGGCTCCCCGATCCTGCGCGTGGAGGGCACGTTCGCCGAGTGCGTGCTGCTGGAGACGGTGATCCTCTCCATCCTCAACCACGACTCCGCCGTGGCCGCCGCGGCCTCCCGGATGGCGGTGGCCGCAGCCGACCGCCCGCTGATCGAGATGGGCGCCCGCCGCACCCACGAACTCGGAGCCGTGGCCGCCGCCCGGGCCGCCTACGTCGGAGGCTTCGACACCACCTCCGACCTGGCCGCCGGCTTCCGCTACCGGATCCCCACCGTCGGCACCAGCGCCCACGCCTTCACCCTGCTGCACGACACCGAGCGGGACGCCTTCACCGCACAGGTCGACTCCCTGGGCAGCGGTACGACGCTGCTGGTGGACACCTACGACGTGGCCGAAGCGGTGCGCACCGCGGTCGAGGTCGCCGGCCCGGAGCTGGGCGCCGTCCGCATCGACTCCGGGGACCTGCTGCTGGTGGCCCACCGGGTGCGCCAGCAGCTCGACGACCTGGGCGCGCACCGGACCCGGATCGTGGTCACCAGCGACCTGGACGAGTACGCCATCGCCTCGCTGGCCGCGGCCCCGGTGGACGCCTACGGCGTGGGCACCCAACTGGTCACCGGCAGCGGCCACCCGACCTGCTCGATGGTCTACAAGCTGGTGGCCCGCGCCGACTCCGACACTCCCGGGGCACCGCTCCGACCGGTGGCCAAGCGTTCGACCGGCGGCAAGACCTCCATCGGCGGGGCCAAATGGGCCGCCCGGCCGGTGGACGCGGACGGAACCGCCACGGCGGAGATCGTGGGCACCGGCGAGGTGCCGCCCGAGCTTGCCGGACACCTGCTCCAGGAGAAGCTGGTCGACCAGGGCACCGTCGTCGGCCGCGAGCCCCTGGACGCCGCCCGCGACCGCCACCGGGCGGCACGCGCCCGGCTGCCGGTGTCCGCGACCCAGCTCTCCCGCGGTGAGCCGGTACTCCCCGTCGAGCACGTGTAACCCCCGGTACGGTGATCCGCGGCAGCGGCGTCCGCACACTGCCGCCGGGCCACGCGAGTGTCTAGTCTCGGAGGTGACGGGCGGCGGCGCCCTCTCACGTCCGCCGAGGGCACCCGCCCCGCCACTCCCCGGTCCCGCCCCTCCCAGTCGACCCACCAGCCGAAAGGTGTGCACCATGCACCGGGCACTGATCGTCGTGGACGTCCAGAACGACTTCTGCGAAGGCGGCAGCCTCGCCGTCGCGGGCGGCGCCGACGTCGCGGCCGCCATCACCGACCTGGTCGGGGACGCCTCCGCCGGTTACCGCCATGTCGTGGCGACCCGGGACGCGCACATCGACCCCGGCGAGCACTTCTCCACCGACCCGGACTACCGGCACTCCTGGCCGCCGCACTGCGTGGCGGGCACCGAGGGCGTGGGCTTCCACCCCAACTTCACGCCGGCCGTCGCCTCCGGCGCCATCGAGGCGGTCTTCGACAAGGGCGCCCACACCGCCGCCTACAGCGGTTTCGAGGGCGCCGACGAGAACGGCGTCCCGCTGGCGGACTGGCTGCGCCGGCGGCAGGTGACCGAGGTGGACGTCGTCGGCATCGCCACGGACCACTGCGTGCGCGAGACCGCGCTGGACGCGGCCCGCGAGGGTTTCCGCACCCAGGTGCTGCTCGACCTGACCGCGGGCGTCGCCGAGGAGACCGTCCAGCGGGCGCTGGACGAGCTGCGCGCAGGGGGCGTGGAGCTGACCGGCAAGCCCGTGGTCGCCCCGGCCTAGAGCCGCTCACCGGGGCTCGGGGCCCGCGCCCCTGCCCGGGCTCCGGGGGTGTACGGAGCGTCCCGAGCCGACGGACCCGGCCGCGGGCGGCTGCCGCCCCGGCCTCCGGCCCGTGAAGGAGCCGGAGGCCGGGGCGGGACGCAGGACGCGGGGGTCAGGCCGGGGTGACGCGCAGCAGGGCCGCGATGGGGCGCCAGGAGTTGCGGTCGTCGTCCGGGACGGCACGCCAGACCAGCCCCTCGGGGTGGTGCAGCACCGCCGTGACCTCGTCCGCGGTGGGCGGTTCCGTGTTGCCGCGCAGGTAGATCGCCCGCAGGCCGAGGTTCCGCAGCCTGGTCAGTGCGCGGGCGCGGTTCCCGGCGTGCACCAGCACCCGGACGCGCTGCTCCTCGCTGGGTCTGCGCACCACAGCCTCACGCACCGTGTGCGGTTCGTCCGCGAACGCCGACCAGCGCCGCGAGGCCGGCAGCAGCCCGGAGCGTCCCGGGGCGGGCGCGACGGCGGAGCGAGGGGCTCCGCTTCCGCTCCCGCTCCGCGCACCCGGGGCGGCGGCGCCGGCGCCGGCACTGTGCGGCTCGCGCGGCACCGGAAGCGTCAGCGCGACGATCACGCTGCCGTCCGGAAGCCTGACGAATCCGCCTCCTGACATGATCACCATCTCCCCCGTGAGACTCGTTCGGGTCGGTCGATACGGGGACGCGCCGAGGCATCCCCACCATGCATCTAAACGCGATCGAGCGCCGATCGCCAGGGGGTAACGGATGATCATGTTTTGACCTGCAACGATGCAAACAAATTCATACCTGGGTTGCACGGCCGTCGATCACCTGTACCCGACCACCCGTTTGTGGATCTTCAGAGCCCCCTGACCGTCCGTAACTGTGCCATCTTGTTGACCCTTTTGCGGAATTCCATGCGGTTTGTCGCGGCTGGTTGAAGGGGGGACTACTTTCGACGTCGCCATTGGCTCAACCGGTGGCGAGGGGGAGACGTGACCCGAATGCCCGGCTAAACGGAATCTTCAACTCCCCATCAGATAGCGGGTGCGAACATCGGTACGGGAGCATGCGCCGCGCATCGGGCCGTCCTCCGCCCCGCGTGCCGGACGCGAGCGGCGCGCGACCCTCGCAAGCCCCCTCAACCGTCCGCCAGTTGGGACAACCGGAACCTCGTGCGCCAGTGCGCCCCCCGTGCAACGACGGCGTGGGTCAGCTCACGCTTGCCGTGCTTTCCGCAAGGGCATGCCGGACCGTAGAGTCGTTCGATGGCGCCCCGTTTGTACCGAGGCAACCCGTTGCGCACATCGACCTGTTCATCCGTTCAGACCGTGCCCACACCCCCGAGGACGGATCCGCCATGCCGCGTCCGCACCCCGCCCAACTCGTCTACGGCTCGGCCACCGTCATCTGTGCCACGCTCACCATGCTGCTGCTCTTCGAGACGCGTTCGAGCGCCTGGATCGCCGTGATCGCGCTCGCATCCCTCGCACTTGGCCTGCTGGTGGCCGTGACCGTCCCCGCCGCCGGACCAACGCGGCGGCGGCGCCGGACCGTTGCCCGCGTCCCCGCGTCCGTCGGCTCCCGCGCGCCGGCCCGGCCCGATCCCGCCACGCGGACGGCCGCCACCACCGCCGCGCGGACGACCGCCGCGTCGGCTCCCGCCGCGACAGCGGGCCTGGGGGCGCGCAACTGACCGTGCTCGCCGCCCTCTCCGGATCCCCCGGCCGCCGCGCCGGGGGCTCCCCGAGCGCACCGGCCCGGGCCCGGACCGCGGAGCGCTCCGGGACGGCGGAGCCGTCAGTCCGCCGCGACCACCACCGTGCGGGCCGCCTTGTCGTGCAGGCACTGCTGATAGGGCTTGTCCCAGGTGCAGAACAGCACGTTCACCAGCCAGAACAGCGAACCCACGCAGGGCACCAGCGGAGGGATCTGGTAGACGGCCGCCCGTAGCCACCCCGGACTACCCGCCGGTACGGCACCGTTCTGCAGCATCGCGACCCGGACGCGCATCAGCTTCTTGCCGACCGTCTGCCCCGAGTTCGTCAGCATCAGCCCCTCGTAGAGGAAGTAGACGAGGGTGTAGCTGAGCTGCGGCCAGTAGTCGATGCCGGTGTCGGTCGAGTAGCCGCCCTCGACCACGCCCGCGATGATGCCGATCGGGATGGCGACCAGTAGCGCGTCGATGATCCGCGCCACCAGGCGCTTGCCCCGCGACGCCAGCGGCGCCATTCCCGCGAGCGGGTCCGCGGCGCCCGTCGGTCCCCCGTACGGGTTGTCGTAGGGGCTCCCGCCACCGCCGCCCGGCCCGCCACCGTAACCACCGCCGTAGCCGCCGCCGTAGCCGTCTCCGGGGCCGCCGCCGTAGCCGTCTCCGGGGCCGCCGCCGTAGCCGTCTCCGGGGCCGCCGCCGTAGCCGTCTCCGGGGCCGCCGCCGGCCGGAGGCGGCGGCGGATTGCCGTACGGCGTGCCCGGCCCGCCCGGCGGCGGAGCCCCGGAGCCGGGCGGCTCCTGCCCCGGCGGCTGTCCGCCCGCGGCGGGGCGCGGCGGCTCCTGCCCCGGCTCCTGCGGCTTCCGGAACGGATCGTTCTCCGGCTGGTCCGTACTCATGGCCCGAGTGCACCGCCCCCGGGTGCGCACCGCATCCGGGGCGGGCTGTTCGGGGGACGGAGAGGTCCGTCCGCCTCCGGCCCGAGCCGAACGGCGGCGGCCCTCCGGCTCCCGAGCGGCCCTGCCTCGGGGGAGGCCGCGGCTCAGCGGATGCCGAGCCGCGCAGGCCCCCGCGCCGGCAGGCCCTGCCCCCGCCCCTGCTCCGGCGCCCCGGCGGTCACAGCCTCAGCTCGCCGCTGCCCGCGCGCCCCTTGGCGACGAACGTCCCGGCCGCCTTGTCGTGCCAGCACTGCCGCCAGGGCCGGTCGAACAGGCACCACGCGGCGTTGACCACGCCGACCACCAGCAGTCCCAGCACCCCGTGCACCAGCCAGCGCAGCACGGCCTTGCCGAACGAGGGCTTTCCGTAGCCCTCGATGTTCACCACCGAGAGCCCGAACAGCTTCTTGCCCAGCGTGCGGCCCCAGCGGGCGGTCGGCAGCACCTCGTAGACCAGCCCGAAGACCAGCACGGCCGCCAGGACCAGCGCCAGATAGCCGCCCGTCGTGCCGTCGACGAGCCATACCCGCTGGGTGACGCCCGCCTGCTCCACGGCCTCCACCTTGGCGTCGATGTGGTCGATCGTCCGGTCCACGAACGGGAACGCGGCCCCCGCGGCCACCCCGAGCGTCAGCACGAGGTCGACCAGACGCGCACCGAGCCGCATGCCCAGCGACCCGGGCCGGGCCTCCTGTTGGGCGACCCGCGCGAACGGGTCGTCGGCGGGCGGCCGCCACGGAGTGACGGCGTCCTGCCCCGCGGGCTGCGGCCCGCCGGGCGACCCGGTCGGCTGCGACCAGGAGGGCGCGGCCGACTCCGGCAGCCGACCGGACTGCCGGCCGGCCGCCTGGTCCTGCCCCGGCCCGGGCACCGGAGCGAGCCCCGCCGGCGGTCCCTGCTGCGCGGGGAGCGCCACCGGGCCCGCACCGAGCGCCGTCTGCTGCCCGGGGCGCTCCGCCACGGCCCCGGCCGCCCCCTGCGCGGGGGCCGGGCGGCCGGAGTCGGGGGTCCGGCCGGGGGCGGGCGCGGGAGCGCCGCCGCCGGCGCCGGACGGGTTCGGCGCGCTCCGGTCGGGTGCATATCCGCCCGGGGAGGGGCGGCCGCTCTCCGGTGCCTGGCTCTGCGCCGGAATCGCCGCCGCACCGCCGGGAGGCGCGGACGCCGGGGCGGGCGCGGACTGCTCGGGCAGGTTCACGGCCGTCGGCACCGGACGGTCGGGGGCCGGATCCGGCACCGGAGCGGCGCCGGATGCCCCGCCCTCCGCCGGCGTGTCGGGAGCCGGCGCCGACGAGGCAGCCGGCGGGGCGGCGGCGTCCGCTGCCGGGGCCGGGCGGGCGGGCGCCCCGGCCTGCGGGGCGCGGTCGCCGGTACGGAGTACCTCGGAGCGGCGCAGTCCGACCGTCTTCTCCCGGCCGCCCGGCTGCGGAGCCTCAGGTGCCGGGCCCGGTTCGCGTTCGGTGCGCTCCGCCGCCCGCGCGTCGCCGCCCCAGTTGCCCCTGGGGTCGGCTGCGGGGGGACCGAAACCGCCCTGTGGCGGACCGGAGTGCCCCGGACCGGACTGCGGCGGGGCCGCCGGTCCGGGCGGTCCGCCGGACGCCGCGGGCTCCGGGCCCGGCGCCGGCCGCTGCGGACCGGGCCCGCTCCCGTCGCCGCCCTCGTCCAGGAAGACCGGGCCGGTCTCGTCCGCCGTCGAACGGCGGGGGCTCGGCGGGCCCGCCGGGCCTTCCTGGCCGCCGGTGGCGGGCGGGGCGGGAGCCGCCGCGGGCGAGGACGCCACGGGCGGCGGCGCGGGCATGGGTTCACCCTCACGTGGCTCGGGGCGACTGGTCCCGGGCACCCAGGACGAGCCGTTCCAGTAGCGGATGTATCCGGGGATGGACGGATCCGGATAGTACCCAGCACGGGGCACCTCACCATGAGTACCGGAGGGTCCCACAGCCCCCAACTCCCCTCACGCACGAAGCATTCGACCGGGCCGCGGTGGTGCGGCCGCACGGCCCGCCGCTCGCGGCGCGGCGGGCTCCTCCTCACCGTCCGGGAAGGACGGTAAGGAGGACAGTAACGAAGAAGACCGCGCGGGGAGGAAGCAGTCGCCGGGTGGCCCGCCTTCGAAGGACCCGCGGGCCACCCGCCGCCTGCGGTCCGACCAGGCGGAATCGCCCCCGGTCGCACTCCCGGAGCACCTTCGACGGCCCCAGGGAGGTCACCCGCGCGGGGTGCCCGGCGAAAAACTTCCGCGAACCCGTGTAAGAAACCGCGCTCTGCTGCCTCTTGTCCGGTGCGGGCCGCTTTCCGGCGGCCCGCACCGGGGATCCGGGGATCCGGGGAGCACACGAAAGGGCGCACAGTATGCACACCGTCGTCGAACGCGAAGTGGAGACGAGGCTCGTCCTCGCGCCGGAGCTCAGCGTGGCCGTACCGGCCCGGCTCAGCTACCGCACGGACGACCCCTACGCCGTCCACATGACGTTCCATATCCACTCCGCCACGCCCGTCCGCTGGACGTTCGCCCGCGAACTGCTCGTCGAGGGGGTGGTGCAGCCGTGCGGGGACGGCGACGTACGGGTGTGGCCGACCTCCGTGGCGGACCGCGACGTGCTCTGCCTGGCGCTGAGTTCACCCAACGGTGACGCGCTGCTGGAGGCGCCGTCCCAGGTGGTGTCCGACTGGCTGGAGCGGGTGCTGCGGGCGGTCCCGCCGGGCAGCGAGTCGGAGGCCCTGGGCCTGGACGAACAGCTGACCGGACTGCTGGAGCAGTGACCCGGTCGCGCCGGGGTGACCGGCGCGGCCGCGGCCGCCCGCCCGCGCGGGAAGCCTGGCGGGCGGCTGCCGGGCGCCCCGTCCCGGCGGGCCGGTCCGCCGGGACGGGGTGGGTGGGGGCTCAGGCGGCGGGCTCCGTCGACCGGACCGCCGGGCCGACCGGGCCGGCGGGGGTCGCGGGCTCCGCGAGGGCCGGTGGCGAGGCCTCCGGGTGGGCGGGGGCGGCCGGGGAGCGCCGCGTCCGGCACAGCAGGGCGGCCAGCGCGCCCGTGAGCATCAGTCCGGCGGCCACGTACAGGGCACGGTCGGCCCCGTGGGCGAGGGCCTGCGCGGGATCGGCACCGGGCGCGGTGGTGGACACCGCGAGGGTGAGCGAGAGTCCCATGGACGAACCGAGGTACCGCGCGGTGTTGTTGGCCCCGGAGCCCATGGCGGTCCGGTCTGCGGGGACGAGCGGTGGACCATGCTGGTCGTGCGCGACGCCTTCTACGGCGTGCGCCGCTACAGCGACTTCCTCGCGCACCTGGACATCCCGCGCGCCGTACTCTCCACCCGGCTGCGCACCCTCACCGAGTCCGGTGTCATGGAGCGGCGCCGGTACGAGGCGTCCCCGCCCCGGGACGAGTACGTCCTCACCGAGCCGGGCCGCCGCCTGTGGCCGGCCCTGTTCGCGCTGCTCACCTGGGGGCAGCGGTTCGCCTCCCAGGGCGCCCCGGCGCGGCGGCTGTACGCGCACGCCGAGTGCGGGCAGGAGTTGGGCCCCGGCGGCGGGTGCGCGGCCTGCGGAACGGCCGCCGTGCCGCCGCAGGACGTGGAGGTGCGCCCCGCTCCCGGCACCGACGGCCCCACGGCCCGCCAGGACGCGGTCAGCCGCGCCCTGCTGCGCCCGCACCGGCTGCTGGAACCGCTGGAGCTGTAGGCCGCCTCATCAAGGCCCCGTCCACCGGCGGCACCCGGCGCTCGACGCCCGGACCGCCCTCGGCCGGTCCTCAGAACAGCTTTCCCGGGTTCAGAATCCCGGTGGGGTCGAAGGCGGCCTTGACCGCCCGGTGGAGTTCGAGGCTCACCTCGCCCAGCTCCCGCGCCAGCCAGTCCTTCTTCAGCAGCCCGACGCCGTGTTCCCCGGTGATCGTGCCGCCCAGCCGCAGACCCAGTTCCATGATCGCGTCGAAGGACTCCCGCGCCCGGCGCGCCTCGTCCTCGTCGGCGGCGTCGAAGCAGACGGTGGGATGGGTGTTGCCGTCCCCGGCGTGCGCGCAGACGCCGATGGTCAGTCCGTACCGCTCGGCGATCTCCGCGGTCCCCTCCAGCATCTCGGCCAGCCGGCTGCGCGGTACGCACACGTCGTCGATCATCGAGGTGCCCTTGACCGCCTCCAGCGCGGTCAGGGCGGCCCGCCGCGCCTGCAGCAGCAGTTCGGACTCGGCGGGGTCGGCGGCCGGCACCACCTCGCTCGCGCCCGCCGCCGTGCACAGCTCTTCCACGGCGTGCAGCTCCGGGGCGGGGTCGGGGGTGTCGAAGGCGGCGAGCAGCAGCGCCTCGGTGGTCTCGGGGAGCCCCATTCTCGTCATCTCGTTGACGGCGCGCAGCGTGGTGCGGTCCATCAGCTCCAGCAGCGCGGGGGTGTGGCCCGCCGCCATGATCCGGCACACGGCGTCGCAGGCCGCGGCGGTCGAGGGGAACTCCGCGGCGAGCGCGAGCTGCCGGGGCGGCTGGGCGCGGAGTCCGAGGACGGCGCGGACGACGATGCCCAGGCTGCCCTCGGAGCCGACGATCAGCCTGGTGAGGTCGTAGCCGGCCACGCCCTTGGCGGTGCGGCGGCCGGTGGACAGCAGCCGTCCGTCGGCGAGCACGACATCGAGGCCGAGTACGTATTCGGCGGTGACTCCGTACTTGACGCAGCACAGGCCGCCGGAACCGGTGCCGATGTTGCCGCCGATGGTGCACGTCTCCCAACTGGAGGGATCCGGCGGGTAGCTCAGGCCGTGCTCGGCCACCGCGCGGGAGAGCCGGGCGTTGACGACGCCCGGTTCCACCACGGCGATCCGGTCGACGGGGTCGATCTCCAGGATGCGGTCCATCCGGACGAGGGAGAGCAGCAGACAGCCCTCCACCGCGTTGGCGGCCCCCGAGAGTCCCGTTCTGGCGCCCTGCGGCACCACCGGGACCTGCCGGGCGTGCGCGGTGCGCAGCACGTGCCGCACCTGCTCCACGGTGCGCGGCAGCACGAGCGCGGCCGGGCGGCCGGCGGGGCAGAAGCCGGCCGTGTCGGCGGCGTACGCGCGCAGGACGTCGGGATCGGTCTGCACCGCGTCGGCGGGGAGTGCGGACCGGAGCTGTTCGATGAGCTCGCTCATCCCCTCAGCGTCGCAGCGCACTTGCGCCCGGGGAAGCCCCGCAGCCCCCTGTGCTGGGGGCTTCCCCGCCCACCCGGCGCCCGCACGGCGGGCTACAGGTTGCCGCGGCGTTCCTGCTCCCTCTCGATGGCCTCGAAGAGCGCCTTGAAGTTGCCCTTGCCGAAGCCCATCGAGCCGTGCCGCTCGATGATCTCGAAGAAGACGGTGGGCCGGTCCTGGACCGGCTTGGTGAAGATCTGCAGCAGGTAGCCGTCCTCGTCGCGGTCGACGAGGATCTTCAGCTCGCGCAGCGTCTCGACCGGCACCCGGGTCTCGCCCGCCCACTCCCCCAGCGTGTCGTAGTAGGTGTCGGGGGTGTCCAGGAACCGCACACCGGCCGCGCGCATGCTCTTCACGGCGGAGACGATGTCGTTGGTGGCCAGGGCGATGTGCTGGACGCCGGAGCCGCCGTAGAACTCCAGGTACTCGTCGATCTGGGACTTCTTCTGGGCGACGGCGGGCTCGTTGATCGGGAACTTCACCTTGAGCGTGCCGTCGGCCACCACCTTGGACATCAGCGCGGAGTACTCGGTGGCGATGTCGTCGCCGACGAACTCCTTCATGTTGGTGAAGCCCATGACCCGGTTGTAGAACTCGACCCACTCGTTCATCCGGCCGAGTTCGACGTTGCCGACGCAGTGGTCGATGGCCTGGAAGAAGCGCCGCTCGGGGGGCTCGACGATCGGGTCCATGGCGGCGAAGCCGGGCAGGTAGGGGCCGTCGTACCCGGTGCGTTCGACCAGGGTGTGCCGGGTCTCGCCGTAGGTGGCGATGGCGGCCCGGACCACGACGCCGTGCTCGTCCTTGGTCTCGTAGGGCTCCTCCAGGCCGCGGGCGCCGTGCTCGACGGCGTAGGCGTAGGCGGCCCGGGCGTCCGGCACCTCGATGGCCAGGTCGACGACGCCGTCGCCGTGCGCGGCGACGTGGTCGGCCAGGAAGCGTCCCCGCTCGGTGGTGGGGCGGATGACGGAGGTGAACACGAAGCGGGCCGAGCCGGACTCCAGCACGTAACTGGCCGTCTCCCGGCTGCCGTTCTCCGGGCCGGCGTAGGCGACGGCCCGCATGCCGAAGGCCGTGGAGTAGTAGTGCGCTGCCTGCTTCGCGTTGCCGACGGCGAAGACGACCGCGTCCATTCCCTTGACCGGGAAGGGATCTGCCTGCCGTGCGGTCTCGGGGGTTGCCGGGTCGGTGGTCTTTCCGGATGCAGCAGTCATGGCGGCAGCGTCCCGCCAGTCCACAAGGTGCGCAATACTTTGCGTTTCAGCTGGGCAGATTGTTCAGTGGAACACGACACTGGTCGGACGATGTGTGCAATGTGTGCAGCACCTCCGCGCACTACGCCGACACTCACGGAGAGGCAACCCATGGGCATCGACCGACTGGACGGACGGCTGCTCGAACTGCTCGCCGAGGAGCCCCGGATCGGTGTGCTGGAGCTGTCCAGGCGGCTCGGCGTCGCGCGCGGCACGGCGCAGGCCCGGCTGGACCGGCTCACCTCGAGCGGCGCCATCCGCGGCTTCGGCCCGCAGGTCGACCCGGCGGCGCTCGGCTACCCCGTCACGGCCTTCGCGACGCTGGAGATCAGGCAGGGCCAGGGCGCGGAGGTACGGGCGCACCTGGCCGGCGTCCCCGAGGTGCTGGAGCTGCACACCACCACCGGCAGCGGCGACATGCTCTGCCGCCTGGTCGCCCGCTCCAACGCCGACCTCCAGCGGGTGATCGACCGGGTCGTGGGCATCGAGGGCATCGTCCGCGCCTCCACGGCCATCGTCATGGAGAACCCGGTACCGCTGCGCATCGTGCCGCTGGTGCGGCAGGCCGCGCAGGACTCCGCCGGGCGGTGACACCGCGGCGGGCCCCGCCGCTGCCCGCGGTCAGCAGGTGGGGACCCTGCCGTCGGTACGGATCTCCTCCAGCGCGTCCAGCGCGCCCTGGAGCGAGCCGACCGGCACCAGCCGCAGCCCCGAGGGCAGTTGCGCGCCGGCGTCGTCGCACTGCTCCTCGGGAACGAGGAACCAGGTCGCCCCGTCCCGCCGGGCCGCCTGCGTCTTGAGCGGGACGCCGCCGACGGGACCCACCTTCCCGTCCGCGTCGATGGTGCCGGTACCGGCCACGGTCCGGCCGCCGGTCAGCCCGGAGCCGGCGCCGTCCCCGTCCAGCTTGTCGATGATGCCGAGCGCGAAGAACAACCCCGCGCTCGGGCCGCCGACATCTCCCAGCCGCAGCTTCACGTGCACCTTCTCCGGGGAGCGGTGCAGTTGGCGCAGCGCAGCGGTGACCGCCTTGTGCTGCGAGTCCTTCATCTCCGCCGAGATGCGCTTCTCCGCGTCCTCGGTGTCCCCGCCACCCGGGTAGACGGCGTCGCGGGGCATCACGGCCCGGTCGTCGCGAAACCAGGCCCGCAGCACGCCGGGCAGCCGCACGGTGGCCTCGGGCCGGGTCGCGGCGATGGTGACCGACAGCAGCCGCCCCTGGTCGCTCCCGTGCGTCTCGGCACCCTCGACGGTGATCACGGGCTTGCCGTCGCTGCGGCCGAGCACGTTCGCGGTCTCGCCGGGCTGCGCCAGCGAGAACGGCAGCGGAGCGGACAGCGCCACGACGAACAGCAGGACGACGGGCAGCGCGCACAGCGCGAGCGTGCGGCGGCGGGTACGGCGCGGGCCTTCGGTCCCCGGGGCGCGGGTGCTGGATGCGGACACCCCCGCAATCTACCGACCGGGGCGCGGGCCGGTACGCAGACCCCGTGCGGGATCCCCGTACCGGTCCGCGCCCGGACCCGCTCAGCGCAGCGCGGCGGCCGCCTCGTCGGCGGCCCGCACCACCCGGTGACCGACCTGCTCGGGCACCGACTCCGACAGCATCACCACGCCCACGCTGCCCTCGATCCCGTTCACGCCCAGCACCGGTGCCGCGGCGCCGCTGGCCCCCGCCTCCAGCTCCCCGTGGGTGAGCACGAAGCCAGGTCCGCGCTCGCTGTCGGCACCGCGCCCGGCGAGTATCGCGCGGCCCGCGGCACCCCGGTCGAGGGGATGGCGGAACCCCGTGCGGTATGCGACGTGGTAGTCCGTCCAGCTCGGTTCGACCACCGCGACGGCCAGGGCCTCGGTGCCGTCGACGAGGGTGAGGTGCGCGGTGGCGCCCACGTCCTCGGCCAACGAGCGCAGCGCCGGCAGCGCCGCCTCCCGGACCAGCGGATGGACCTGCCGCCCCAGGCGCAGCACCCCGAGCCCGACCCGCGCCCGGCCACCGAGGTCGCGGCGGACGAGGGCGTGCTGCTCCAGAGTGGCCAGCAGCCGGTAGACCACGGTCCGGTTGACGCCGAGCTTGTTGGACAGCTCGGTGACGGTGAGGCCGTGATCGGTGTCGGCCAGTAATTTGAGGACACGCAGACCTCGGTCGAGCGTCTGAGAGGTTTCCGCTGTCACGACGCCCCCTCCCTCGGGTGAGTGACGGCAGCCGCGAGGGCGGACGCGTTCGAGAGCCACCTACCCCGGCCCCCGGCCTGGGTCGGCACCCCGAGCGCAGCGCTGGAGGCCGCCGGTCGCGGTGGCACTGGAAAATGCTGTTGCCCGACGAGCTGGGCAAACTGAGTGTCAACGGGATAACCGGCCGCCCGTGGCACCTCGCCACGGGCTGTGTGTCCGGGAAATTTAGCGAGCAGCACCGCTCACCGGAAGAGTCTGTCCAGAATCCGGGCGCCGCCTGACCGCCTTCGCCGCAAACGTCCCGAAGGTACGGACTCGTATTCCTTTCGGAACGCCTTCTACCGCCCGGAGCGCCTTCCGGGCGAATTTCCGGGGAGTTTCCGGACGGTTGCCGAATGAATTCCTGCTTTCCGGCCGGATCACCGGACGGTCGACCGGCCGAACGGATTCTGCGGGGGCTCCGAAAACGGCGCACGCCGGCGCGCGACCGGAGGCCCCGGGCGCCGACATCCGGCATCGGGGTGTCCGAGCCCGGGCCGTCCGGACCGCCGGCCGCCCACACCCGGGGGCGCGCGGTGCCCTCCGCACCCGGCGGGCCGTCCGGGCCCGGTCAGCTCATCCGGGTGGCCCACTCCCGCACCTTGGCGATGCGGGCCTCGATCTGGTTCGCGGTCGCCTCCGCGCTGGGCGGCCCGCCGCACACCCGCCGCAGTTCGGTGTGGACGACCCCGTGCGGCTTCCCGCTCTGGTGCACGTAGGCGCCCACCAGGTTGTTCAGCGTGCGGCGCTTCTCCAGCAGTTCCTTGTGCGTGACCACGGGCCGCTTGTCGGCGGGCGTCTCCAGCAGGTCGGCCTCACTGTCCGGCCGCTTCCTGCTGTGCGCGATCTGCCGGGCCTGCCGCTTCTGCAGCAGCATCTGCACCTGGTCGGGCTCCAGCAGCCCCGGGATGCCGAGGTAGTCCTGCTCCTCCTCGCTGCCCGGATGGGCCTGCATGCCGAACTCGGCGCCGTCGTACATGACCCGGTCGAAGACCGCGTCCGACTCCAGCGCCTCGAAGGGCAACTGGTCCCCGTCGGCGCCCTCCTCGTCCTGCTCCCGCTCCGCCTCCTTGAGCAGGTCGGCCTCCTCGGCGTACGGATCGTCCTCGCCGCCCTTCTTCGGCTTGTCGAGGACGTGGTCCCGCTCGACCTCCATCTCGTTGGCGAAGGTCAGCAGGGTGGGGATCGTCGGCAGGAAGACCGACGCCGTCTCACCGCGCCGCCGCGAGCGGACGAAGCGGCCGACGGCCTGCGCGAAGAAGAGCGGAGTGGAGACGGTGGTCGCGTACACCCCGACGGCCAGCCTGGGCACGTCCACGCCCTCGGAGACCATCCGCACGGCGACCATCCAGCGGTCGGCAGGATTCTCCGAGGTCCGAAATTCCTCGATGCGCTGCGAGGCGCCGGTGTCGTCGGAGAGCACCACGGTCGGACCGGTACCGGTGATCTCGCGGAGCAGCTTGGCGTAGGCGCGGGCCGAGTCCTGGTCGGAGGCGATGACCAGGCCGCCCGCGTCGGGCACCGCCTTGCGCACCTCCGTCAGCCGATGGTCGGCCGCGCGCAGCACGGCGGGCATCCACTCGCCGCGCGGCGCCAGCGCCGTACGCCACGCCTGGGAGATGGCGTCCTTGGTCATCGGCTCGCCGAGCCGGGCCTCGATCTCGTCCCCGGCCTTGGTCCGCCAGCGCATGTTGCCGCTGTAGGAGAGGAAGATGACGGGCCGCACGACGCCGTTGGCGAGCGCATCGCCGTACCCGTAGGTGTAGTCCGCGACCGACCTGCGGATGCCCTCGCCGTCCTCGGCGTACTCCACGAACGGGATCGGGTTGGTGTCCGAGCGGAACGGCGTGCCGGTCAGCGCGAGCCGCCGGGTGGCGGGCTCGAACGCCTCCTGGCACGCCTCGCCCCAGGAGCGGCTGTCCCCGGCGTGGTGGATCTCGTCGAGGATGACGAGGGTCTTGCGCTGCTCGACACGGTTGCGGTGCAGCATCGGCCGCACTCCCACGCCCGCGTAGGTGATCGCGACCCCCTGATATTCCTTGCTCAGCGGGCCGGCGCTGTAGTCCGGATCCAGCTTGATTCCCACCCGTGCCGCCGCCTCGGCCCACTGCTTCTTCAGATGCTCGGTCGGCGCGACGACGGTCACCTGCTGCACGACGTGATGGTGCAGCAGCCACGAGGCCAGGGTGAGCGCGAACGTCGTCTTGCCGGCGCCCGGCGTCGCGACGGCCAGGAAGTCGCGCGGCTGCCGCTCCAGGTACGCGTCCATCGCCGCCTGCTGCCAGGCCCGCAACTTGCTGGCCGTGCCCCAGGGGGCGCGGCCGGGGAAGGCGGGCGACAGATGGTGGTTGTTGCTGGGGGTGGTGGGGGTGGTAGTCACGGTCTCCGGGGCGACGGGGATGACGGCGGGATCGGGCACGGCGGCGGCCTGCGCGGCGTAGCCGCGCCAACCCTACCGGGGCTGCCGGGCGTCCGGAGCGGCGCCGGGTGGCTGCGCCCGACGGCCCGCCGGATCACCGGGGCCGGGCCCGGGAGAAGTGGTCCGGCCTGCCGTTGTCCCAGTCGAGCGTGAGGCTGTGGCCCCCGTCGCCGAGCATCGCCCGGCCGGTCATCGCCCTGCCCCGGCAGCTGCCGCCCAGCCGCAGGCTGCGGCTGACGGTCCCGGAGCAGCGTGCCCCGACGCCCTGCACCGTGTAGGAGCCGCCGGTCACGGTGAAGGTGACGGCCCGGCCGCTGACGCGGTACGGGAAGTACCAGGTCCCCTGTACCGCGTCGATCCCCGCGCCGGATGCGGTACCGCGCTCCCGCGGGGTGCCGCTGCCGCCGGGCCGGGCGCCGCCGGTGGCGGTGGCGCCGGCGGGGGATGCGGGAGGGGACGCCGGGTCCGCCGGACGGCCGGACCCCGCCGCGGAGTCCTCGATTCCGGGGGACGCCCGGCCCGCGGAGGCCGTCCGGTCCGCGGGGGCGGCCGAGGCCGCGGCTGAGTGCGCGGAGGAGGCGGCCGGGCCCGAGGGGCCGGGCCGGGCGCCGGACGGGCCGGCACTCCTGTCGGCGCCGCCGGTCGGCCGGGCCCGGTCGGTGGCGCCGGGATTCTTCGCGTCCTCTCCGCCGGCGCAGCCGGACAGCGCGAACGCCAGGACCGCGGCCGCACCGGTGACGCGTGGGATTCTTCCCCGCACGAGCATTCCTGCATCCTCTCTGCTGGTCATCCGCGAACAAGGGCTTCCGCCCGGAACGGAATCCTTCCCGTGGAGAGCGCCGGGCCGGCCCTGACAGTGCCGTCGCATCCGGGCGGAATTCCGCGGAGTGCTCCGGATGGACGGCACGGCGGCGGCCGACCGGTGCTTGGTCCCGCTTGGCAGCCGACCGGGCCGCAGGGTGGTCTCCCGGTAGCCGCGAGGTGGCCGTCCGGTGCGACTTTCGACAACGAACCGGCTGTCGCGGGGCAACCCTTCACGCACCTCGCAGGTCTCACGGACGACTGACCAAAGCCCCGGTCCCGGTCCGCCCCCGCAGGCTCAACTCCATTTGCTCTCCCTGCCGCTGGAGTCCGGAGCACAACGACTCAGGAGGACGAGTGCGTCACCACGACCGTGCCACCCCCCGCACCACACCCGGTCGCGCAGCGACAGCGAGCGCCACCGCCGTGGCCGCCCGCGCCGTCGGCGTGACGGCGGCGCTGGCCGCCGGTCTCGTCTGCGCCACACCGTCGGTGGCGGCACCGGCGAAGAGCGCCGCGGCGCCCGCCGCCACCACGGCGGCCGACAGCGCCGCCGCGCCGAAGGCCGACTTCGACGGCGACGGGTACACGGAGACCGTCGCGGCGGCCCCCGCGGCAACCGTCTCCGGCAAGTCGTACGCGGGGTTCCTCACCGTGACCTACGGCTCGGCGAAGGGCGCGGACGTCTCGCGCCGCCAGCTCTTCAGCGCCAACTCCGCGGGCGTGCCCGGGAGCGCGGAGACCTACGGGGCCTTCGGCCGCAACACCGCGGCCCGCGACTTCGACGGGGACGGCGTCGCCGACCTGGCCGTCAGCGGCAACGAGGGCGTCGTCATCCTGTGGGGCGAGAAGGGCAAGGGCCTCACGAGCGCCACACAGGTCTCGGGGGTGAAGAGCGTCACCAGGCTCGTCGCGGGCGACTTCGACGGCGACGAGAAGCCCGACCTCGCCGTGGGCACCGGCGACTTCGACCAGGGGCTGACGGTGCTGTACGGCGGCTTCGGCCGGGACGGCGAGGCGGCCAGGAGCGACACCCGCGAGACCGGCCACCTGTTCGGGCCGACGTCGCTGACCGCGGGCGACGTCACCGGCGACGGCGTCGACGACCTGGTCACCACGCACGCCTTCGAGGAGATGTCCGAGAGCAGCGAGTTCTTCCAGGGCTCGGGCGACGGGCTGGCCACCTCCTCCGAGCACGTCACCGACGCCGAGACCGGCGTCATCGCCGACGTGGACAAGGACGGCTTCGGCGACCTGGTGATCCGCACCGTTCCGGGCGGCGTCGTGGAGGACCTGCCCCACGACCACGGCACGCTGAAGGTGCTCTACGGTTCGGCCGACGGTCCGGGCGCGCACCGCACGAGCACGCTGACCCAGAACAGCGCGGGGGTGCCGGGCGTCAACGAGGAGGGCGACGAGTTCGGCAAGGCCCTCGCGGCGGGCGACGTCAACGGCGACGGCTACGCCGACATCGCGGTCGGTGTGCCGGGCGAGGACATCGGCAGCGGCGCCTCGGGCAAGGATGCCGGGGCCGTCGTCCAGCTCCTCGGCGGCAGGGACGGGCTGACCGGTACGGGCGCGAAGAACTGGGACCAGGGCAGCGCGGGTGTGCCCGGCGTGGTCGAGGCCGGGGACCGCTTCGGCGCGGCCCTGACGATGACCGACACCGACCGGGACGGCCGGGACGACCTGGCCGTCGGCGCGCCCACCGAGGACGGCGGCAGCGACGCCGTGGACGCGGGCGCGGTGTGGGTGCTGCGAGGCACCACGGGCGGGCTCACGGCCGACGGCGTCGTCTCCTACGGGCCCAAGACCCTGGGTGCTCCGGAGGCGGGCTCCCGGCTGGGCGGCAGCTTCGCCCGCTGATCCGGCGGAGGGGCCGGCGGACCCGCCGGCCCCATGCGGGCGGCGCCGGTGCGGCGGTGGGGACCGCGGCACCGGCGCCGTCGCGTCGGGTGGCTCAACTCGCGTGTGGTGGTGGCGGGTTGGGCCCGGGACATCGGAGGCAAGGGCGCCACCGACGTCGTTGTCATGCATGAGTCACATGAGTACTGTGACGCCCCAGGCGCCTGAGCTCCATCCCCCCACAACAGGAGCACGTCATGCCCGCATACCCGCATGCCCGCAGGACGCGCACGCGCGTCACCGTCGCCCTCGGCACCGCCCTGGGCTGCGCCGCGCTGCTGTCCGGCGTCCAGCCCGCCACAGCCGGACCCAGCGGCCCCACCCCCTCGATGAACGCCTCCTTCACCTCGGCCGCCGAACAGTACGGGATACCCCGCGACGTACTGGCCGCCGTCGGCTACGGCGAGACCCACTTCGACGGCCACGACGGCACCCCCAGCCAGGCGCACGGCTTCGGTGTGATGCACCTGGTCAGCAACCCCGACCGGCACACACTCGAACGCGCGGCCGAGCTCACCGGGAAGTCGACCGCACGGCTGCGCACCGACACCGACGCCAACATCCGCGGCGGAGCGGCCGTGCTGCGCGGCTACGCCGACGCCCTCGGGCTCGACGCGGCGGAACGCGCCGACGCGGACGCCTGGTATCCGGTCGTCGCCCGCTACAGCGGCGCCCGCGGCACCGCCGCGCGGCTGTACGCCGACAACGTCTACCGGATCCTGCGACAGGGCGTCCGGGGCCGCACCCCGGACGGCGAGCGGGTGACCGTCGCGGCCCGCGACGTCCACCCCGCCAAGGGCGCCACCGGGTCGGGGCCCGCCACCCGGAGCGCCGACTACCCGGACGCCGCGTGGGTGCCGGCCGATCCGGCCAACTACGCCAAGGGGCGCAGCGCGGCGCTCGACACGATCATCATCCATGTGACCCAGGGCTCCTACGCGGGCACCATAAGCTGGTTCCAGAACCCCGAGGCCAAGGTCAGCGCCCACTACGTGGTGCGCTCCTCGGACGGCGCGGTCACCCAGACGGTGCGCGACGCGGACACCGCGTACCACGCCAGAAGCGCCAACTCCGCCGCGCTGGGCATCGAGCACGAGGGGTACGTCGACGACCCGTCCTGGTTCACCGACGCGATGTACCGCTCCTCCGCAGCGCTGACCCGCCATCTCGCGGACGCGCACGGCATCCCGCTCGACCGCGAGCACATCATCGGCCACAGCGAGGCCCCCGGCAACGACCACACCGACCCCGGGAAGCACTGGGACTGGGACCGGTACATGAAGCTGGTCAAGGGCTGACCCGACGACCGCGCGCAGACCGGCACCGGGGGCGGCCACCGGCCGACACCCGGCCGGTCACGTGCCGGGAACGTGACCGGCCACACGCAGGCCCACGGCCCGGGACCAGGACCGGCGACCGAGCCGCAGCTCCCACCACGGTAGGTGTCCTCCACCACGGGCGGCGCTTACCGTGGTGGGCATGTCAGCGACCGAGCCCGGCCCCGCGGCCGTACCGCCGGACGATCCCGCCACCCGGCCGCGGGAATCCGTGCTCAGCAGCGCCCACCGGCCGCTGACCTTCGGCATCGTCTCCGTCGTCCTCCTCATCGCCTTCGAGGCGACCGCCGTCGGTACCGCCATGCCGCTGGCGGCCGACGAACTGGACGGCATCCCGCTCTACGCGTACGCCTTCTCCGCCTTCTTCACCACATCCGTGGTGGGCATGGTCGCCTCCGGCCAGTGGTGCGACCACAGAGGCCCGCTGCCCCCGCTGACCACCGGCATCGCGCTCTTCGCCGGCGGGCTCCTGCTGTCCGGAACCGCCGGCAGCATGTGGCTGTTCATCCTCGGCCGCGCCGTGCAGGGCGTGGGCGGCGGACTGGTGATCGTGGCGCTGTACGTCACCGTCAGCCGCGCCTTCCCCGAGCATCTGCGGCCCACCGTGATGGCCGCGTTCGCCGCCTCCTGGGTGGTGCCCTCCGTGGTGGGGCCGCTGATCTCCGGCACGGTCGCCGAGCAACTGGGCTGGCGCTGGGTCTTCCTGGGCATCCCGGTGCTGGTGGCACTGCCGCTGCTGGTGATGCTGCCGCCGCTCAAGCGCCGGGCCTCCGGACCGCCCCCGGCCTCCGGTCCGTCCGGGGACGCGGGCGGCGACCGGCGCGAGGGCGGACGGCGGATCCGGCTGTCGGTCGCCGCCGCGCTCGGCGCCGGACTGCTGCAGTACGCCGGTCAGGACCTGCGCTGGAGCGCGCTGCCGCCCGCCGCGGCGGGGCTCGCCCTGCTGGCCCGGTCGCTGCGGGTGCTGCTCCCCCGCGGGACCCTGCGCGCGGCCCGCGGGCTGCCCTCCGTCGTACTGCTGCGCGGCATGGCGGCCGGTTCCTTCATCGTCGCGGAGAGCTTCGTGCCGCTGATGCTGGTGACCCAGCGCGGGCTGTCGGTCACCCTCGCCGGACTCACCCTCGCCGCCGGGGGCGCACTGTGGGCGCTGGGCTCCTTCGCCCAGTCACGGCCCCGGCTGGAGCCGCACCGCGAACGGCTCGTCGTCCTCGGCATGTCCCTGGTCACCTTCGCCGTCGGCTGCACACCACTGGTGCTGGTGAAGTCGGTACCCGTCTGGTGCCTCGCACTGGCCATGGGCATCGGCTGCTTCGGCATGGGGCTGACCATCTCCTCCCTCAGCGTCCTGCTGCTGCGGCTCTCGGCCCCGCAGGCGGCCGGACGCAACTCCGCCGCACTCCAGCTGAGCGACGGGCTCTCCAACGTGCTGCTGCTCGCGCTGACCGGCGCCCTGTTCGCCGCGCTGGGCGGCGGTTCGGTCACCGTCACCGGTGGTGCGGACGCCGCGGGTGCGGGCGCGGACTCCGCACAGCCGGCGGCGTTCGCGGCCGTGTACGCCGTCTCGGCCGTCGTCGCCCTCACGGGCGTCGCGGTGGCCCGACGGCTGCGGCCCGAACAGCGCGCCGGCCCGGACCCGGCAGAGCACCGTACGCCCGTTACGGAAGGGGCGCAGAAGTCCACCGAGGCGGCAGTGCCGACAGAGTGATCCAGAAGCCGAGAACCCCACCTGACACACCGACCCAAAATCCGCTTATGGTTCTGCCATGTTCGACTCGCGGCACATCAAGACCTTCCACGAAGTGGTGCGCGCGGGTTCCTACTCCGCTGCGGCCCGCGCACTGGGCTACACCCAGCCCGCGATCACCCAGCAGATGAAGGCACTGGAACGGTCCGTGGGCACCCCGCTGTTCGTGCGCGTCGGCCGCCGGATGCGGCTCACCGAAGCGGGAGAGGCACTGGCCCGGCACTCCGAGGTGATCCTGGAGACCATCAGCACCGCCCGGCAGCAGATGGAGTCCCTCACCCGGCTGCGGGCCGGCAAAGTCACCGTCTGCGCCTTCCCCAGCGCGGGCGCCACCCTGGTACCCGAGGCCCTCGCCGAACTCGCCGCCGCACACCCCGGCATACGCGTCGAGCTCCAGGAGGACGAACCGCCCGAATCGCTCCGCCGCGTCGTGCGCGGCGAATGCGACATCACCCTCGCCTTCACCTACCCCGGACTGCGCGAACAGGTACCCGAGGAACTGGTGGAGATCCCGCTGCTGGAGGACCAGCTCACCGTCCTGCTGCCCACCGGCCACCCCATGGCCCGGCGCCGCGCCGTGCAGTTGCGCGAGCTGGCCGACGAACGCTGGATCGCCGGCTGCCTGCGCTGCCGGGCCAACTTCCTGCACGAATGCGCCGAGCTGGGCTTCGCACCCGAGATCGCCTTCACCACCGACGACAACCTCGTGGTGCAGAGCCTGGTCGCCGAAGGACTCGGCGTCGCCATGGTGCCCGGACTGGTCCTCTCCTTCCTCGTCCACCGGAAGGTCACGGGCCGCGCCCTCGACCCCGCCTCGCGCCGCCAGGTCTCCGCCTACGTGCTGCGCGAGCACCTGGAGATACCCGCCACAGCACGGGTGCTGGCGGCGCTGCGCACGGTCGCGGAACGCCGCGTCGGCTGCTGACCGCCGCCACGCGGAGCCGCCGCGCGCCATGGCCGCGGCGCCTCCCCCCGCGAGGCCCGGCTGCCGGGAGCCGACCGGGCAGCCCTCCCCTCAGCGCAGCCGCCCTCCCATAAGCAGATACGAGGGAGGGGCCAAAGAACCGTCGTTGGACGTGATACGTGCCCGCCGCGACGCTGCCCGTATGACTGCGACGACGACCACCCCATCCGCCGCCCGGACCGCCGGGCGGCTGCACGCCCTCGTCGAGGACGTGCGCGAGGCCGTCGGCCGAGGGCTGCCGCCGGACGTGACCGCGTACCTGGTCGGCGAGAAGCTGGCACCGCACCTGGGCGCCGACGAGCTGCTGACCGACGCCCAGTGCGCACCCGACCCCGAGCGCTACCGCCAGCACATACTGCACGCGGAGAGCGACGGCAGCTTCTCCGTCGTCGCCCTGGTGTGGCTGCCCGGACAGGGCACCTCCATCCACGACCACGTCTCCTGGTGCGTGACCGGCGTACACCAGGGCGAGGAACACGAGCGCCGCTACCGGCTGCTGCCCGCCGAGGCCGCGGGCGGCAGCGCGCGCCTCGTCGCCACCGAGGACGTCGTCAACCCGCAAGGAGCCGTCTGCGGCTTCGCCCCGCCCGGCGACATCCACCGGGTGTGGAACGGCTGTGAGGGCCTGGCCGTCTCCCTGCACATCTACGGAGCGGACATCTCCCGGCTGGGCAGCAGCGTCCGCCGGGTGTACGACCTTCCGGCCGACGCCTGATGGCCCTCCTCGGCAGCCGCGCGCGGGAGACCCCACGCGCCGCGGACCGGCCCGCGGCAGCCGCCGCCACCGCGCCCGCACCGAAGCCGAGCCCCCTGCCCGGGCTCGCGCTCGCCGCGCTCGGCGTGGCTGCGGCATCCGCCGTGCACCTCCTGGTGCCCGCCGTTCCAATGCTGACGGCGGCGGTCGTGCTCGGCATCGCGGCCGCACACCTGCCGGGGCCGCGCACCCTGGTCCGCGGCGCCGCCCGCCCCGGACTGACCCTGGCCGGCAAGCGGCTGATGCGGCTGGGCATCGTGCTGCTCGGCCTCAGACTCGCGCTCGGCGACGTACTCGAACTGGGCTGGGCCACCGTGGCGATGGTCGCCTGCGTCGTCGTCGCCACCTTCTTCGGCACCGTGTGGCTCGGGCGCAGGCTCGAACTCCCCGGCGACCAGCCCGTACTCGTCGCGACCGGCTACTCGATCTGCGGAGCCTCCGCGATCGGCGCCGTCAGCGAGGTGCGGGGCAGCGAGGAGGAGGACGTCGCCACCTCGGTCGCACTGGTGACCCTGTGCGGCACCCTCGCCATCCTCGTACTGCCCCTCCTCCGCGGGTCCCTGGGGCTGGACGCCTCCCAGTTCGGACGCTGGGTCGGCGCCGGGGTCCACGACGTCGGCCAGGTCGTCGCCACCGCCCAGACCGGCGGCCCGCAAGCCCTGAACGAGGCCGTCCTCGTCAAACTCCTCCGCGTGCTGATGCTGGCCCCGCTCGTCGCGGCGATGGTCCTCGCCGTACGGGAACGCCACGGAGCTCGCCGGACGCCGGGGGGGACGCGCCCTCCGCAGGGCCGACGCCCACCCCTCGTGCCGCTCTTCGTGCTGGGCTTTCTCGGCATGGTGGCCCTGCGGACCACTGCGTGGCTGCCCGGCGCCGCACTCGAGTGCGCCGCCACCGCGCAGGAGATCCTGCTGGCCGCCGCGCTGTTCGGGCTCGGCAGTGCGGTGCATCTGCCGTCGCTGACCCGCACCGGAGCACGGGTCGCCGGGCTCGGACTCTGCGCCTGGATCGTCGTCGCGGGCGCGTCCTACGGCGGCGTCCTCCTCACCACCTGACCCCGTCGCGGGGGCGACTCCCTGCGCGGGGGCGTCTTCGCGAGGCACGTATCGGCGGGTCGACGATCCGATGACACGCTGTGCGGCCGCCTGGTGCAGCCGACCACCTGTCAGCTGAGCCGGTTCGTGGCGGACCACGCGTGCAGCTCCGACCACGAGGACGCACACGGGCAGGCTCGGCCACCGGCTCCTGGGGGGCGGAGCCCGCCGACAACGGCGCCGCACCAAGAAGGCAACCGACGGGGGCGCCCCCCGCGAGGGGGCGCCCGGGTCAGGAGGAGCTGACCGCGGCCTGCGGGCGGATCGGCATGCGGTTGACGGGCCGCCCCGTCGCGGCCCGCACCGCCGCGGCAACCGCGGAGGGCGTCGTCACGACCGGCGCGGACGACGCGGCCTTCGCCCCGAACGGCGCCACCACGTCCCGTTCCTCGATGAGCTTGACGATGCGGATGTCCGGCGCGTCCAGCGCCGTCGGCAGGGCGTAGGCGGTGAAGTCGGCGTGCCGGACGACGCCCTTGGCGACCCGCAGGTGCTCGGTGAGGGCGGTGCCGATGCCCTGGGTGATGCCGGCTTCGAGGCGGGCCCGTAGCTGGCGGGGGTTGAGGACGGCGCCGACGTCCTGGGCGAGGGCGATTTCGACGACGCGTACGGAGCCGAGTTCGATGTCGACGTCGACGACGGCGCGCACGGCGGCGAAGGCCATTCCGACGAAGGCGTCGCCCTGGCCCCATTCGTCGAGCGGCTCGGTGGGGTGGGGGCGGCACTGCGCGGTGGCCCAGAGTTCCTTGCCCTCCAGGGCTTCGGCGACTGTCGTGGAGAGCACGCCGTCGTAGGAGGTGATCTTGCCCTCCGAGATGGTGAGCAGTTCGGTGGACATGCCGAACTTCGCGGCGAGGGGCTGCAGGAGTTGGGTGCGGACCATTTTCGCGGCCCGTTCCACCGCGCCGCCGGATACCCAGGTGTGCCGGCCGCGGCCGCTGGCGCCGGAGGGCGGCTGGTCGGTGTCGACGGAGGCGACGTGCACCTCTTCGATGCCGAGGGTTTCCTGGACGATCTGCCGGGCGAGGGTGTCGAAGCCTTGGCCTGATTCGACGGCGGCGCACATCACGGTGGCGACGGGGCCGCTGACTTTGACGGTGGCGGTGGAGACCTCGTCGGTGCCCTCGGCGCCGAGCATGTGGACCATGCCGAGCGCGTAGCCCACGCCGCGCCGGACAGCCGAGGGGTCGCCGGCGCCTTCGGGGCCGCCGGGCAGCAGCCAGTCCGCTTCGGGCGCGTCCTTGGGCAGGGGGGGCAGCGGCGCCTCGTGGACGGCGGTGAGGAGTTCGGCGACGGGCGCCGGGCAGGTGACGGTCTGGCCGGTGGGCAGCAGGTCGCCGGTGGCCATGGCGTTGCGCCTGCGCACCTCGACGGGGTCGAGGCCGAGCCGTTCGGCGAGTTTGTCCATCTGGCCCTCGTATGCGGCGCACACCTGGAGTGCGCCTTCGCCGCGCACGTGACCGGAGGGCGGGTTGTTGGTGCGGACGACCCAGCCGTCGATCACCGCGTGCGGGACGACGTAGGGCCCGCAGGCGAAGGAGACGGCGGCGGCGAGCGCGTCGGAGGAGGTGTCCGCGTAGGCGCCGCCGTCCAGCAGGATCTGCGCCTCGACCTTGATCAGGTTGCCCGCGCTGTCCGCGTGGTGGCGGTAGCGCAGCAGGGTGGGGTGACGGTGGGCGTGCCCGAGGAAGGACTCCTCGCGGGTCAGCGCGATCTTGACGGGGCAGCCGGTACGCATCGCCAGTAGTCCCAGCGGGATCTGGAGCGCCGCGTCCTCGCGGTCGCCCATGGATCCGGGCACCCCGGTGACGACGATCTTGACTTGTTCGGGCGGGAGCCCGAAGCAGGCGGCTGCCAGGTCGCGATCGGTGTGCGGGTCGGTGGAGGCGGTGTAGATCTCCACACCGCCGTCCGGGCGCGGTACGGCGAGCGCGGCCTCGGCCCCGATCGGAGCCGGGTCCTGGCGGCCGATCCGGTAGAGGCCCTCGACGATGACGTCGCCGGTGGCCTCGGGGTCGCCGTAGCGCAGCGGGATGTGCCGCAGCAGATTGCCGTCCGGGTGCAGCGGTTCGGCCTCGAACGCCTTCTCCGGGTCGGTGACGGCTTCCTGCACCTCGTATTCGACGGCGATGGCCGCGGCGGCCAGCCGCGCCGTGTCCGGGTGGTCGGCGGCGACGGCGGCGATCGGCTCGCCGAAGTAGCGCACCACGTCCCGGGCGAAGGCGGGCTGGTCGGCGATCCTGCGGCCGTGCGCCGAGTCGCCGGGGACGTCCTCGTGGGTGATGACCGCCAGCACGCCCGGCATCTTGGCGGCTTCTTCGGTGTCGATGGAGACGATCCGCGCGTGCGGGTGCGGCGAGCGGTGCACCGCGGCCCACAGCAGCCCCTCGGCCCACAGGTCCGCGGCATAGGGGAAGGTGCCTTGGGCTTTGGCGTAGGAGTCGGTGGGGAGGACGGAGACGCCCAGGCCGTGCGGGTCGGGCTCACCGCGGGGGCCCGGCAGCGGGGCGGCGCCTCCGGCGCCGGGGTGCCCGTCAGCCGTTTCCGTCATGCCGCCGCCTTTCTGTGCAGGGTGCGTTCGCGGTGCACCCGGGGGTGGGGGACGCTGCAGCGGGGGCGGGGCGCATCAGGACGCGCCGCCGTCCCCGGAGTACCGGCTCTGGTGTGGGATGTGGGCGCCGTAGCCGCCTTCGTCCCACGTCCCGCCGTCGGGGGCGCCCGGGACCTCGGGCGGGCCCGGGTACCCGGGCGCTGCCGGGTCGGGCCCGTAGCCGGGCGCGCCGGCGTAGCCCTCGGTGCCGTAGCCCTCGGTACCGTAGCCGTCCGTGCCGTAGCCCTCGGCGGGGGGCGTCGGCTGTCCGTCGGGGCCGTGGCCGCCCTGCTGGTGGCCGCCCTGGCCGTAGCCGCCGTCGGCCCAGGTGTCCTGCTCGTAGCCGCCGGGCTGCTGCCCGTACCCGGCGGTGTCGTACCCGCCCTGCGGGTCGGGGCCGGGGGCGTGGTGCTGCCCGCCGGGGGCCGGGTGCGCCTCCGGCGCCTCGTACTCGGCCCGGGCCACGCGCTGTTCCACGACGGTGCGGACGGCGTCCACCACCCCGCGGTACCCGGAGCAGCGGCACAGGTTGCCGCTGATCGCCTTGCGGGTCTCCAGGTCGGTGGGCGCGTGGTTGCCCTCCAGCAGATCGTGCACGGTCATCGCGAGTCCGGGTACGCAGAACCCGCACTGCACGGAGCCGCTCTCGGCGAGCGCGCACTGCACATCCGAGGGGGTGCCGTCGACCGACAGGCCTTCGACGGTGCGGACCTCGCTCCCGGCGGCGGTGGCGGCGGGCACCAGGCAGGCGGCCACGAGCCGCCCGTCCACCTGCACCGAGCAGGCCCCGCACTCTCCTTGCGAGCAGCCGTCCTTGGCGCCGGCGAGGCCCAACCGCTCGCGCAGCACGTACAGCAGCGACTCACCGATCCAGGCACTGGCGACGGGGCGGTCGACCCCGTTGACCCGCAACTCGTACGAGACGTGCGGGTGCTCGTCCTCGGTCTCGACGGTCTCGGGGACCGGAGCCGCTTCCTCCGCGGCCGCGGGGGCGGTGGCTCCCTCCGGTGTCTCCGGGATGCCGTCCTCGGGCGGGCGGGCCGGTTCCAGGCCGCTGTCGGGCGCGGCGGCTGCGGAGCCGTCCGCCGGGTCGCCGCCGGGGGATTCCGGGGATGTGCCGGAGGGCTCGGCGGAAGGGGCTGCCGGCCCGGCGTCGGCGGCCTCCACCGGCGCGCCGGCCGGTTGCGGGGCGGCGGTCCGCTGCGCGGGCAGCGGGGCCGGGGCGGCGTCGGCCAGCGAGGTCACCTCGGCGTCCGCGTGGTGCTCCGGAGCGGCGGGCGGCGCGGGCGGTTCGGACGCGACGATCCCGGGGCCGGCGGCGGGCTGTCCGGCCGTTCCGTACTGCGCCTCGGGCTGCTGCGGGTGTTCCGTCGGGGCGGGTGCCGCGGTGTCGGGGTCTCCGGGGTGCCGCGGCTCGGCGTCGGCTGTCCCGGCGGGTCCGTCCGCGGTGGGGGCGCCGGGGAACCGGTACCCGGGCGCGGAAGCATCCGGCGCCCCCGGGAAGGGGCGGTCGGCGCCGCCCGGTTCGGGTGCGGGCGGCGGTCCGGGGACGTCCGGGTGCGGCGCCTGCCCGGGGGCGGGAGCCGCCGAGTCCCAGCGCGGGGCCGACGTCGGCGAGGAGGGCGTCCAGGCGGGCGCGGGCGCCTCCGGAGCTGCCGCGGACGCGGGGGCGGGGTCCGGAGCGGGCGCGCCGGGGGGCGGCGAACCGGGCGCGGTCGGCTCGGGGTTGCCGTCCGGCGCCGGGGCGGGTGCCACACCCGGGCCCAGCGGGCGGCGGCCGGTACGGGCCTCGTGTGAGCCGGCCAGCGCGGCGGCCGCACCCTGGCCGAGCCCCGCCGACCCGTCGGCAGCGGCCGGGTGCGGCGCCTCCTGCGGGTAGGGGCCGGGCCCGCCGAATGTGCCGGGGCCGGGTTCGGGCGCCGCGTACTGCGCGGGCTGCGCGTCGACGCCACCGGGCCCCTGCGGTCCGGGGTCCGCGGCGCCCGGCTCGCTTCCGGGTGCGAACGGCAGCACCCAGTGCCCCCCGGCGGCCGGATCGGCGCCGGGACCGGGGACTCCGCCGTCCGCGGGGTGGTGCGAGGGGTCGATGGGCGGCGGGGTGTAGCCGCCCTGCCCGGTGCCGGGCGCCGCCAGCGGTGCGGCTTCGGCCAGCTCGCCGAAGCCTCCGCTGGGCAGCTGCACGAAGGCGGTGGCGTCCGCGTCGTACTCGCCGCCGCCCCAACTCCTGGGCACGTGCTGCCCGTGCTCCGGCTGCTGGGCGTACGGGTCGGGTGCGGCGCCCTGCGCGGCCCAGGGATCGCCGCCGTACTGTGCGGCGCCGACCGCGCCGTTGCCGTACTCGTCCGTGTCCGTGTGCGCGTTCACATGTCCGTGCGGCTCCGCACCCGCGTGCGGTCCCGCGCCCCCGTTCCGGTGTCCGTTCCCGTTGCCCTGTGGTGCCTGTGGTGTGCCGCTCATGCGAGAGCCCTCCCGAGTCCCCGGCGGGCCAGTGTCGCCACGGTACGCCGCAAGTGCAGCGCCGCGGGCGGAAGCTGGGGGGCGGGCCCCGGGTTCTCCTCGGGGCCCGCCGGAAGCGGGTCGGGGATGCAGGCCATCGCGACGTACTCGCCGAAGGCGGTCAGCGCCTCGGGGGCCAGCGAGCGGTCGCCGTCCCAGTCGATGAGGGTGGCGATCCACTGCTCGGCCTCCAGCGGCCGCAGCGGCATCGGTGCGACGGCGCCGACCGCGCACCGCACGCCGCGCCGCATCGGGTCGAGGACGACGGCGACGGAGGCCAGGGCGCGGCTCGGCCCGGTGCGGCTGGTGGCCTTGAGGAAGGTCTGCGGGGCGTGCAGCAGCGGGACCTTCACATAGCCGACGACCTCGCTGGGCCGGAGGATGTCCATTCCGGCGAGCAGATGGCTGACCGGGAGTTCGCGGTGCGCCCCCTCCGGGCCGGCGATGGAGAGGGTGGCCTCCAGCGCGGCCAGCACGGGCAGCGCGTCCCCGGTGGGCGAGGCGCTCACGATGTTGCCGCCGAGCGTCCCCGCGTTCCGGATCTGCGGAGGTCCGGCGGCCCGGGCCGCGGCGGCGAGCGCGGGGATGAGCGCGGCGAAGTCGGGGCGTCCCATGCGCGCGTGGGTGAGTCCGGCGCCGAGCACGGCGTGCCCGTCCTGGTAGGACCAGCCACGGATCTCGCTGATCCGGCCGAGGCCGACCAGTGCGGCGGGGCGGAGGTGGCCGGAGTTGACGTCGGCCATCAGATCGGTGCCCCCGGCGACCGGTACGGCGGCGGGTACGGCGGAGAGCGCCGAGACGGCCTCGTCCAGGGTGGCGGGGAGCATGACGGCAGGGGGCACAGCCTGCGCGGCTCGTTCGCCGTCTGGTGCATGCCGTACGTGCGTGCTCACCTTGCTGCCCCTTCCCCGACATACCGGGCTCCCGGCTGCACTGCCGTACGGTACGTGCTCACAGCCCGGACGAGGCAACTCTGGCACATCTCGGCCCGCGCCTGACACGAGGGCCTGGGATGGGCCCTTTCGCACGGTTTGACCCGTGTCGGCTGTGAAATGTCGGGGAAAGGGACGTGTGGGGGGCCTGTTCACTCCAGGGGACGCCCCGGGATCCCGGGCCGCCGCTGCCAGGGCCGGGGCCCGGCAGCCGGGCGGTAGGCGACCCCGCAGGCGTCGAGGCGGGCGAGGTGCACGTCCGCCAGCCGCGTCGCGAAGTCCTCGTAGGGGTGGCCCGGTCCGGACCAGGCCAGCTCGGCGACGGCGGCGAGCCGCGGGAACATCTGGTAGTCCAGCCGCTGGATGCTCTCGGCGCACTCGGTCCACATGTTGGCCTGCACCCCCAGCACCCGTTCCGCACGCCCCTCCCGCGCCAGCTCGGCGGGCACCGGCTGCATCCCGTACACGTCGCGCAGCGTGGCCACGTACCCGAGCGGCACGGGCTCGTCCTCCCCCGGCGCCTGCCTCCGGTCGAGGTACAGCTCGTGCTCGGGGCACATCACCACATCGTGGCCGGCGCGCGCCGCGGCGACGCCCCCCTCGTACCCCCGCCAGGAGGAGACGACCGCTCCCGGAGTGAGCCCGTCCCGCAGTGTGCCGCCCTGGAGGATCTCGTCCCAGCCGATCATCCGACGGCCGCGTTCGGCGAGCCAGCGGTCGAAGTGCCGCACCATCCACGCCTGGAGGGCGTCCTCGTCGCGCAGCCCCTCGCGGGCGATGCGCTCCTGGGCGACGGCCGACTCCCGCCACTGGTCCTTCGGCGTCTCGTCCCCGCCGACGTGCACGAACGGGGACGGGAAGACCTCCAGCACCTCCTCCAGCACCTGTTCGTAGAAGCGCAGCACTTCGTCCGTGGGAGCCAGCAGGTGCGGGCTGACGCCCCAGTCGGTCCACACCTGCGCGCCGCCGTCGGCCGAGCCGAGTTCCGGGTACGCCGCGATGGCGGCCTGCGAGTGCCCGGGCAGTTCGATCTCGGGCACGACGGTGATGTGCCGCTCCGCCGCGTACGCGACGATCTCGCGCAGATCGTCCTGGGTGTAGTGGCCGCCGTGCGGGCGTTCGTCCCACAGCGGGGAGGCCCGGTGGCCGACCCGGGTGCGGGAGCGCCAGCCGCCGACCTCGGTCAGCCGCGGGTGGCGGCGGATCTCCATCCGCCAGCCCTGGTCGTCGGTCAGATGGAGGTGCAGGACGTTCAGCTTGTGCAGGGCGAGCAGATCGAGAGTGCGCAGTACGCCGTCCTTGGGCACGAAGTGCCGGGCCGTGTCGAGCAGCAGCCCGCGCCAGCCGAACCGCGGGGCGTCCTCGGCGGCGCCGGCCGGCACCTCCCAGGAGTCGGCGGTCGCGGCCCGGCGGAACGCCGCGGGCGGCAGCAGCTGGCGCAGTGTCTGCACCCCGCGGAACACCCCGGCGGCATCCCCGCCCGCCACCAGCACCCGGTCGGCGGTGACCTGCAGACGGTAGGACTCGGGGGCGCGCCCGGGGTCGATGCGCAACTCGACAGTGTTCTCCGGGTGCTCCGGGTGCTCCGGGTGCTCCGAGTGCTCCGGCTTCCCGGGGGCCTTTTGCGTCCCGGCCCCCTCGCGCCAGGGGAGCGCCGCGAGGCCGCGCAGCCATCGGGCGGCGCCCCGCGCCCCGGGGGCGGCGACGAGCGCGGTACCGCTCCCCCACACGAAGGGCGGGCCGTCGTCCTGCCACACCTCGCGCGCCCGCGGGACGAGCCCCGCCCAGCCAGTGGCCGACATGTTCGGTCCTCCTTATTTCACAGCCCCGCCGAGCCCGGAGACCAGGCGGCGGTGCACGCCGACGAAAAAGACGAGCACGGGCACGGTCATCACCGTGGAGGCGGCCATCACACCGCCCCAGTCGGGGGTTTCGGTGTCGAAGAAGACGAGCAGCGCCATCGGCAGGGTCGAGTTCTCCGTGGCGCTGATGATGAACGACTTGGCGAAGAGGAAGTCGTTCCAGGTGGAGATGAAGGAGAACACGCTCGTGGCGACCAGTCCGGGCAGGACGAGCGGGAAGAGTATCTGCCACAGAAAGCGCGTCCGGCCGGCTCCGTCGATGAACGCCTGCTCCTCCAGGGCCTCGGGAACGGCCTTCACGAATCCGCGCAGCATCCAGATGGCGAACGGCAGCGAGAAGGCCAGGTGCGGAAGGACGAGGGAGAGGAGGGTGTTGAGCGCCCCGATGTCCCGCATGAGGAAGAACAGCGGAATCGTCAGCGCTTCGACCGGCACCATTTGCGCGGTGAGGATGAGGATGAGCAGCGTGGTGCGCAGCCGGAGCCGGAAGCGGGCGACGGCGGTGGCGGCGAGGAAGGCGAGCAGGGCCGAGGCGACCACCACCGTGCCGCCCACCAGCAGGCTGTTGAGGAAATAGCGGCCGAAATCCTCCTGCGCGAAGACGCGGCGGAACGCGTCGAGGGACGGCGAGAGCGTCCAGGGAACGGGCCGGTCGGAGCGGATCTCCCCGGCCGGTTTGAACGCGGAGAGCACCATCCAGTAGAGGGGGAATGCGACCGCCGCGGCGATGAGCACGGCGGCCCCGTCGGCCACGGAACGCCACGGCCGCCGCACCCGGGGACGGGCGCCCGGTCTCGTGCTCATATCTCCTCCCCGTTCCTGCGGAGCAACTTCAGATAGACCAGCGTGACGGCGAGCAGAATCAGCAGCATGACGACGCCGATCGCCGAGCCGAGGCTGTACTCGGCCGAGGCGAAGGCCTTTTGGTAGGCGTAGACGTTCAGCACCAGGTTCTGCCCGGCGATACCGCCTCCGTCGGTCATCACATAGATCTGGGTGAAAACCTTGAAGTCCCAGATGACCGACTGGATGGTCACCACAATCAGTACCGGGCGCAGCATCGGCGCCAGCACGCTGCGCCAGGTCCGCCACACCCCGGCGCCGTCCAGTGCGGCGGCCTCCAGCACCTCGCCGGGCACGGCCCGGATACCCGCGTACGTCACCACCATCACCAGCGGAAACGAGCACCACACGACCTCCAGGAGGACGAGTGTGAACGCGCTGTACCGCCCGTACGTCCAGGAGTGGTCGCCCAGCCCCAGCAGCCGGTTGACGGGACCGAAGTCGGGGTCGAAGAGGAACACCCACACGGTGGAACCGGTGATCGCGGGGGTGGCCCAGGCGCCGAGGGCCGCGAGCATCAGCAGCAGCCGGGGCAGCGCCCGGATCCGGGTGAGCAGCACGGCCAGCCCGCAGCCGACCGCGACGGTGCCCAGTACGCAGCAGCCCGCGAACACCACCGTCGCCAGCAGCACGTCCCAGAACTGTGTGTCGCCCAGCAGTTCGGCGTAGTTCGCCAGCCCCTGGAAGCTGGTCGGCTCCCCGCCGCTGACCTGCGCCTGGGTGTACTCCAGTACGGAGATCAGCCCGAGCTGGTAGACGGGGTAGACGAGCAGCCCGGCCAGCACCACGAGCGCGGGGGCGAGGTAGAGCCAGGGCGTCCAGCCGGCGTGCCGGAGCGGCCGGCCGCGGCCGGGGGCGCGGTCCCGGGCGGGGGTACGGGCGGGCGCGCGGTCCCGGACGCTCACCGGTGGAATGCCTCGTCCATCTTCCCGGCCGCGTCGGCGGCGGCTTCGGGCACGTCCTGCTTGCCGCTGACGACCCGCTGGAACATCCCGGGCAGGATCTGCGAGGCGTCGATCCTGCCCCACGCCGGGCTGACGGGCACGAACTCGGTACCCGCCTCCAGGGTCGCCACGAACGGCTCGACGAACGGCTCCCGCGCGGCGACCTTCTTGCGGGTGTCGGCGAAGGTGGGCAGGAAGCCCATGGCGTCGAACAGCCGCTCCTGGGTGCGCTTGCCCGCCAACTGCTCCATCAGATCGACGGCGAGGCTGCGGTGCCGGGTGCTCTTGAGCACGCCGAGGTTGTTGCCGCCGGCGAAGGCGGGCGCGACGCTGCCCTGCTCGGTGCCGGGCAGCGGGACGACGGCATACTTCCCCGCGGCCGCGCCGTCCTCCATGGCCTGCCGGTTGAAGTCGCCGCCGATGGCCATGGCGGCCTTGCCGCCCGCGAACGCCTCCACCGTGTCGTTGCCGCCCATGGCGGCGCACTTGGCCGCGGGGCAGTTGCCGTCGCCGAAGAGGGAGGTGTAGGCGGCGATTCCCTTGCGCGCCTCGGGGGTGTCGACGGCCGCCTGGAACCTCCCCTCGCCGTCCTTCTCCGCCAACGCGCCGCCGTGCGCCCAGATGAAGGGCATGGCGCCGTAGGTGTAGGCGCCGCCGACGGCGATGCCGTACATGTCCTCGCGCTCGGCGTGGATCTTCTTCGCCGTGCGGGTCAGTTCGTCCAGCGTGCGGGGTGGCTTCAGGCCCAGGTCCTTGAAGACGTCGGTGCGGTAATAGAGGGCGCGGACCCCGACGAAGAGCGGCGCGCCGTACTGCTTGCCCTCCACGGTGACGGACTTCTCGGCGGTCGGGTCGAGGTCGTCGGCGGCGTCCCACTTCGCGAACTCGGCGCTGATGTCGGCCAGTCCGCCGTCGGCGACGTATCCGGCGGTGTCGGTGTTGCCGTACTCGATGACGTCCGGCGCCGAGTCGGGGTCGTTGAAGGCGCCTTTGATCTTCTCGGCCCGGCTGTCGACGGGGATGTACTGCACGTCGACCCGCACACCCTCGTGCTGCTTCTCGAACCGGTCGACCACCTTCCGGACGACTTTCTCCTTGGGCTTGTTGCCGACCTCGCGGAAGAGCCAGACGCGGACCGTGCCGCTCTTCTCGTCGCCGCCGCCCTCGCCGCCGGAGGTACCGGGTGCGCACCCGGCGAGGGCCGCGGCCGCCATCCCGAGTGCCATGAGTGGGGCGAGAAGACGTCGCCCGTTCCTGTGCTGTCCGCCCTTGCCGACCGTCATGACGAGACCCCCAAGCATGCTGTTGCAACATATGCAACGTGCGTTTCGCTCTGCACAACTTCGCGAGAGGCTACGGGCGGGCATACGCGGGGGGCAATAGGTCCGAACCAGCAAAGGCGGGAATCCCAGGGCTAAGTGGCGGCGGAGCGGATACCGAGAGGAGGCGGAGTCGCAAGCGGAGAACCGGACCCGGGATGGCACCCCTGGCACGGGGGTGACCGGATCGTTCCGCCACCGGCCCCGATCGTGCCTGTCACCGGCGCCCCGCCGCCGACCAGACTGTCGGCATGAACAGAGCACTGATCGTCATCGACGTCCAGGAATCCTTCCGGGCCCGCACCGACCTCTGGACGACCATCGCCGACCCGGACATCACCGAGCCGGTGAACCGGCTCGTCCGGCTCGCCCGCGCCACCGGGGACCAGGTGATCTGGGTACTGCACACCGAGCCCGGCAGCGGCAACGTCTTCGACCCCGAGCAGGGCCGGGTGCGGCTGATGTCCGAACTCGACCAGCCGTCCGCCGACGAACCCGTGCTGCGCAAGACCTCGCACAACGCGTTCACCACCACACCGCTGCAGCAACTGCTGACCGGCACGGGCGTCACCGAACTCGTCGTCTGCGGCATCCGCACCGAGCAGTGCGTCGAGACCACCACCCGGGTCGCGAGCGACCTCGGCTACCGGGTCTCCTTCCCCGTGGACGCCACCACCACCAACCCCGTCGGCGGCCTGAGCGCCGAGGCCGTCGTCGAACGGACGGTCGCGGTACTGCGCGACCGCTTCGCACGGATCACCACCGTCGCCGAACTGGAAGCCGAGCGGGAGGCGGAGCGGGAGGCCGAACTCGCGGCCGGACCGGACACCGGGGCGACGGCCGGGCCCGTGGAGGGGGACCCCGCACACCTGGCAACATCCTCCGCGTGACCCGCGTCGTCCTCCTCCTCGCCCCGGGCGTCCATCTGCTCGACCTCGCCGGCCCCGCCCAGGTCTTCAGCACCGCGGCCGGGCTCGGCAAGTCCTACCGGCTCGACTACGTCGGCGAGCGGGAGCTGATCCACAGCGCGCAGGGCCTGCCGCTGGGCGCCGAAACCGCATGGCCGCCAGACCTGGGACGGGACGATCTGCTCGTGGTGCCGGGCTGGCACTCCGCGCGCCGCGGCCCGCACCCCTTCGGTGACGGGACACTCGCCCGCATCGCCGCGCACCACGCCGGCGGCGGCACGGTGGCGAGCGTCTGCTCGGGGGCGCAGGCGCTGGGTGAGGCGGGGCTGCTGGACGGTCGGCGCTGCACCACGCACCACGAACTCCAGGACGAACTCGCCCGCCGATTCCCGCACGCCAAGGTGGTCCGCGACGTCCTGTTCACCACGGACGACCGGGTCGTCACCTCCGCCGGGATCGCCAGCGGCATCGACCTGTCCCTGCACCTGCTGTCCGTACGGCACGGCCCCGCGCTCGCCGCGCAGGTGGCGCGGAGCATGGTCGTCCACGCCCGCCGCAACGGCGACGAGCCGCAGGCCAGTGCCGTCCTGCGGTACCGCTCGCACCTCGACGACACCGTGCACCGCGTCCAGGACTTCATCGACACCCGGTACGCCGAACCCCTCACCCTGGACCGGCTGGCCGCCGACGCCGGGGTCAGCGCCCGCACCCTGACCCGCCTGTTCACCCGCGCCACCGGTGGCCTGACCCCGCTGCGCTACCAGCAGACCCTCCGCCTCGAACGCGCCGAGCACCTCCTCTCCCACGGAGCCACCACCGACACCGCCGCGCACGAGGTCGGCTTCACCGACCCGCGCATGCTCCGCCGCCTCCGCTCCCGGAACGCCGCGAACTGACCGTACCGGGAGTCCGGGCGGCCGGGAGTCCGGGCGGCCGGGCACGGCAGTCGTCGCCGACGCATCCGGGAACGTCCTCGCAGTGTGGCGGCCGGAACACGAAGGGCCCGCACAGGCCGCTATCCTGAAGATCCGACCGCGTGGCGGCCTGATGACCTGGTGACCTGGTGATCAGACCCAGCCGACGGACCCGACGACCCGACGGATCCGGCGACCGGGGGCAACACCCGGTGCACACCGTCGGTCGGACGAGCGCAGCAGCAAGCGTCCCTCCCGACCCACCAGCCCCGGAGGTCACCGCCCGATGGCCCAGCGGCCCCCGCGCCTTCCCACCGCACCGCCCAACCCGTACGGAGCGCACCCCGGGGCCGGTTGGGCACCGCCCCGCTCGGCGGGCGCGGGCAGGGGGAGGATCACGCGCGGCCGGGTGATCGCGGCAGCGGTGGGAAGCCTGCTGGCGTTCGTCTACGTGGTGGTACCAGCCGTCCGCTTGCTGTTCTGAGCCCTTCGGGGTATGTCCGCGGCGGATCGACGGGTACGGAATACGAAGCCGACGATCGGGAAGCGGGAGTGGCCGAAGGATCCGCTGCCCGGCACCGGACCGTGGCCCCGACCGTACCCGTGCAGGTCCCGACGACCGCTCATTACGGCCCGCGTTCGAGACCGCCCATTACGGCCCGCGTTCGAACTGTCGCTTTCGGATACGGTGTTCTTTCGATCGGAGACAGGTCCTGGGGGGGACGTTATGGGAGACGACGGCCGGCCGCTGCTGCCCGGCGACAGGCTCAAGGACGAGTTGGCGCACCGGGGTCAGTTGCAGGTGCCGAAGGAGACGGTCGACGGGCTGACCAAGGGCATCAAAGGTGCGCTGGAGGAACTCCGTGAGATCGGCACGGATGTGGACGCGGCGCAGGGCAGTGGTTTCGAGGAGATGTCGCTGACCAAGATGGAGGTCGGTGAGGACGCCCTGTGCCAGTCGTTCGAGGGGTTCTGCGAGCGGTGGGAGTGGGGGGTGCGCGGCCTGATGGCGGATGCGGACGGCATCGCCGAGCGGCTGGGACTGGCGGCGGGGATGTCCTGGGAGGAGGACCGCTACCGGTCCAGGGCCATCAAGGGCGGCGTCAACGCACTGAATCCGCTGGGTAATCCGTACGCCTCCGAGAAGGGGGTGGACGGGGCCGGATTCGTGGACATGGCTACCGGCCAGGTCGACGGCAAGCCCGGTCAGGGCGAGGGACAGCCCGGTCAGGGCGGCGACGGAGGCGTCGGCTGATGGGGCTCGGGGATCTCGTCGACAAGACGACCGACGCCGCCAAGGACGCCTACCACGACTTCACCCCCGACCCCGTCGAGGACAAGATCGAGGGTGCCGTCGAGAAGGGCGGCGAAGTCGTCGGCAAGGGCTCGGATCTGCTCGCCGACAAGCTGGACCAGATGGGCTGGAAGCCCGGAGCCAGGTTCGTCCGCGACGCGGGTGACGTTGTCACCAACAAGACCGGTGGTGATGTTCAGGAGCGGGAGCTGGGCGAGACGGAGGAGGCGAACAAGCTCGTCCACGGCTCGCCCGCCAAGCTGGAGTCCACGGCCGACCACCTGCGGGACTTCCACAAGGCGTTCACTCGGGTGGGCCGCGCCCTGCAGGGCCTGGACTCGGAGCACTTGAAGGGGGAGGCGGCCGACGCCTTCCGCCGGACGGTGGACGTCCAGCCGCGCCGGTGGTTCACGGCTGCCGACGCCTGCGAGAAGGCCAAAGGCGCGCTCGACGACTTCGCCGGCACCGTGCGCTGGGCACAGGGTGAGGCCAAGGATGCCATCAAGCTCTACAACGAGGGCGAGAAGGCCTCCCGGCAGCACAGCACGAAGGTCACCTTCTACAACGACGCGGTCGAGGCGTACAACGACACGCCGAAGGAAGACCGCGTGCCCGGCTCGCTGCCGGACAAGCCCCCGGCAACGGACCCGGGTGAGGCCAAGATGCAGGAGGCCCGCGAGAAGCTGAAGGAGGCCCGCCGCCAGCGGGACGAGGCGGCGCGGGCCGCCAACAAGCTGATGGAGGCGGCCCGGGATGCGGCTCCGGCCAAGCCCTCGTACGGAGCGCAGGTGCGCAGCGGAGTCAAGGGCGGGCTGCTGGCGGTGGAGCACCGTATCGGCGGCTTTCTGAACACGGGCTCCGAAGCGCTCAACTTCGCCAAGGGCATGAGCCCGATCAACCCGCACAACATCCTCAACCCCGACGACTACCAGACCAACCTCAACAGCACGGTGGCCGGGATGAAGACCCTGGCCACCCACCCGGACATCGCCCTCAAACAGGCCTACCGGGGCTTCCTCGACGATCCGGAGGCATTCTTCGGCGGCCTGGCCTTCGACGCCCTCACCGGAGGCGGCGGCAAAGCCGCGGGCGTGGCGGCAAAGGGCTCACGTCTGGCCCGGAAGGCGGAGCAAGCCGCCGAGCGTCCGGGGCGCACGTCCCTGAGGCAGGAGCCGGACAACCACAATCGTCCCGACGGCAGCCGGCCCTGCGGCGAGGATCCGGTCGACTTCGCCACCGGCCGGATGCTGCTGCCGCAGGCCGACCTGGCGCTGCCCGGCATCCTGCCCCTCGCCTTCCGCCGCCGGTTCGAGTCCTCCTACCGCGCCGGGCGGTGGTTCGGTCCGGCCTGGTCGAGCACGCTCGACCAGCGGCTGGAAGTCGACGCCGAGGGCGTCGTCTTCCACGGGGAGAGCAGCCTGCTGGTCGCCTATCCGCACCCGGAGCCGGGCGGTGAGCCGGTCCTTCCCGGCAGAGGCCCGCAGTGGCCGCTTCGGCTGCGCGCGGATGGCGATTACGTACTGACCGACCCGGAATCGGGCCTGGCGAGGTGTTTCACGCCTCCGGCCGACCTTGCCGACCGCGAAGGCGTGGCCCTGCTCGCCGAGATATCCGACCGGAACGGCAACCGGATCACGTTCGACTACGACGAGGCCGGCACCCCGCTCGCCCTGGTCCACTCCGGCGGCTACCACGTGCGCGTGGAGAGCGATGCGGAGCTGGGCCGCGTCACAGGGCTCCTGCTGGCCGGTGGAGCACAGGACGGCACCGACCAGCAGATCGTCCGCTTCGGCTACGACCGGCACGGCAACCTCACCGAGGTGACCGGCTCCACCGGTCGCCCGATGCGCTTCGGCTACGACGACGCCGGCCGCATCATCTCCTGGACCGACACCAACGACTCGCACTACGAGTACGCCTACGACGAGCACGACCGCTGCGTGTGGCAGTCCGGCACCGAAGGCCACATGCACGCGACCTTCGACTACAGCCCGGCCGATCCGAAGACGGGCCACCGCGTCACCAAAGTCACCACCTCCCTCGGGCAGACCACCTACCACCTGATCAACGCCCGCGACCAGGTCGTCGCCGTCACCGACCCCACGGGAGCCACCAGTCGCATCGAACGCGACACGCACCACCGCGTGCTCTCCCACACCGACGCACTGGGGCGTACCACCCGGCTGGAGCGGGACGGCGAAGGTCGCGTGGCACGGGTCATCCGTCCGGACAGCAGCGCGACCTCGATCACTTACACCGCTCTCGGCATCCCGGCCGAAGTCACGGAGCCGGACGGCGCGGTGTGGCGGCACGAGTACGACGAACGCGGCAACCGGACGCTCACCATCGACCCCGCAGGAGCGTCGACCGGTTATACGTACGACGAGTCCGGCCGTCTCACCTCGGTGACGGACGCCCTCGGGCAGGTGATGCGGGTGCGCTGCGACGCGGCGGGCCTGCCGGCCGAGATCACCGACCCGGCCGGAGCCGTGACGACGTACCGCCGGGACGCCTTCGGCCGCCCCACGACCGTCATCAACCCACTCGGTGACACCACCCACCTGTCCTGGACGGTCGAAGGCCACCTCAGCCGCCGCACCTCACCCGACGGCGCCACGGAACGCTGGGAGTGGGACGGCGAGGGCAACTGCCTCCGCCACGTGGACGCGGCAGGTGACGAGACGCGCTACGAGTACACCCACTTCGACCTGCTCATCGCCCGTACCGGCCCTGACGGCGTGCGCCACACCTTCACCCACGACACCCGGCTGCGGCTCCGCGAGGTGACCAACCCCCAGGGGCTCACCTGGACCTACGACTACGACGAAGCCGACCGCCTCGTCGCGGAGACCGATTTCGACGACCGCATCCAGCGCTACACACTCGACGCAGCAGGTCAGTTGACGTCGCGCACCACACCGCTCGGCGACACCATCGCCTACGAACGCGACGTGCTCGGCCGGATGACGGCCAAGGACGCGGCCGGCACCGTGACAACGTACGCGTACGACCCGGCCGGCCGCCTGGTCGAGGCCCGCAACCCGGACGTGGAGCTGCTACGCCAGTACGACCGGGCGGGCCGCCTCAAGACCGAGGTCGTGGGCGGCCGTGCGCTCGCCTACGCGTACGACGCGCTGGGCCGCCCGGTACGCCGCACCACCCCCACCGGCTCGGTGACCCGCTACGGCTACGACGCGGCGGGCAACCGCACAACGGTGACGGCCGACGGCCACACCCTGACGTCCTCCTACGACGCGGCAGGCCGCGAGCGGCAGCGAGACATCGACGGGAGGGCCTCCCTCTTCTGGACCTGGGACCCGGCAGGCCGCCTGACCGGCCAGGCCCTCACCGGCACGGCGGCGGAGCTGGACTGGCACCGCTCCTACACCTACCGCCCGGACGGCCATCTGATCGCGGTGGACGACTCCCGCGAGGGCACCAGCCGCTTCGCCCTCGACACGGCGGGCCGCGTCACGCGGGTCAGCGCCCGCGACTGGACGGAGACCTACGCCTACGACGAGGCGGGCAACCAGACGACGGCCGACTGGCCCGCCGCACACGCGAGCCCGGAAGCCCGCGGCCCCCGCACCTACACCGGCACCCGCATCCATACGGCGGGCCGCCTGCGCTACGAGCACGACGCCGGGGGCCGCGTCGTGTGCCGCCAGAAGAAGAACCTCTCCCGGCGGCCGGACACCTGGCGCTACGAGTGGGACGCGGAGGACCGCCTGACGCGGGTCACCACCCCGGACGGGGCGGTGTGGAACTATGCCTACGACCCGTTGGGCCGCCGCACCGCGAAGAGCTCCGATGCCGAGCGGGTGGACTTCACCTGGGACGGCCCCACCCTCGTGGAACAGACCACGACGGGCGAGGCACCCCACCCGGTGACCCTCACCTGGAACCACCAGGGCCTCCACCCCATCTCCCAGACGGAACGCATCACCGACGAGACGTCCCAGCGGAAAATAGACTCCCGCTTCTTCGCCATCGTCACCGACCTCATCGGCACCCCCACAGCGCTGCTCACCGAGTCCGGCACCACGGCCTGGCACACCCGCTCCACTCTCTGGGGCACCACCACCTGGAACACCGACGCCACCGCCTACACCCCCCTCCGCTTCCCCGGCCAGTACTTCGACCCCGAATCCGGCCTCCACTACAACTACTTCCGCCACTACGATCCGGAAACCGCCCGCTACCTCTCCCCCGACCCCCTCGGATTGGCACCGGCACCGAACCCGGTGACATATGTGGTCAACCCGCATGAGCTCGTGGATCCGCTGGGACTCTCCGGTTGCCCAGTAGGGTCTGCCAAGAGCGCGAAGGACCTCAGGAATACACCCGGACCGGCTACAGGAGGAAGCTCACTTCCCGATGTCTCCGGGCAATGGCTGAGGGGGTCGGACGGAAATGCCGGACGAATACCCGGTCAGGTGGCTCGAGAACTCCAAGGGAGAGATTTCACCAAATTCGATGACTTCCGTCGAGCCTTCTGGGAGGAAGTCTCACGGCACCCAGAGCTGGCTGAGCAGTTCGATAAATCTGGGCAGACCGCCATGGCGGGGGGAAAATCCCCCTTCACACCGGCGTCTCAGCACGATGGCCAAGGCAGATATATCTTGCACCATATGCACCCGATCCAGCATGGCGGGGGCGTGTATGATCTCGACAACATAGCCGTAGTAACACCGCGATACCACAAGGAAATTCTCAGCGGAAACTATCATTTCGGAAACGGTTAGAATCAAGAATTCTCACGACGGAGAGGGGTAGTGCCCGCAATGTCGAAAAAATCACGCGACGAGCTGATCAGAATCGTACAAAAACTCATCGCTGCGGATCTCCCTGAAGAAGAAGAGGATCACCTCGTCGAGGAATTGCAATCCAGTGTCTTGCACCCGCGTGTCACAGACCTGATCTATTATCACTCTCCGAAGTTGACGGCTGAAGAAGTGGTCGACAAGGCCCTGGCATATCGCCCGATTGAACTCTGACAAAGTCGTGCACAGCAGGCGGTGAGCGCCGATGCGAGGCACTCGCTGGTGTTCGTCGACCGTCTCCTGACCCACCTCACGCGCTTCCGTCACGCCAGCCCGCACGATGTGCCGGCCTGCTGGTTCGGCGTCGACCACTCCACCATCGCGCCCTTGGCCATCGGTGAGGTGCGACCTCTGCTTGCCGAGCGGGGCCGCACCGACAGCCGCGGAATGCGACTTCGAACCCGCGCCGAGGTCGTCGACCAACTCGGCGCCACCTTGACCCGGCATCATCGACGGCACCGATCACCGGAGGTTACCCACCCATGCTGCAGCGGTCCGCGCGTGCCCACACCGCTGCCCAATCCGCATGGTGTGTATCCGGAGACCAAGCGGGCGCCACCACCTTGGAAGGCAGGGAAGGCAGGGAAGGCAGTCTCACCACCACCTGTGCGGGGGGCTGCTGGTATTCGCCAACGTGGTGATGCCGGCCGTTCGACCGCCCCCGCTGAGCCGTCGGGCAGGGTAGACGGCGACAGAACGCGGCGACGGCGACAACTGAGTGCGAGGGGCGACAGATGTGGAAGCGGGGGGCGGCCGAAGAGGCCGCGGGGGCAGCGGGAACAGGCGGGGCAGCGGCGGGAGCGGGCGCGGCGGCGCCCGCGTGGCCGGAGGCTCCCAGTGTGGTGGAGCAGCGGTTGTACGAGGCCAAGTGCCGGCACGACTGGGCGGGCTATCTGGATGTGCTGGCGGGCCAGTACCTGTACCGGCTCGCTTCCCGGCCGTGGCTGGACGCCAACCCCGGGCACCTCCCGGCCCGGATGCAACCGGTCTGGCGCGCGGAGGTGCAGAGCTGGTGTGCGGCCGTGTACACGGAGGCCATGCTCCCGGCACCGGTCGAGGACCCGGTCTTCATCTCCGAGAGCCTCGGCGACTACGCCCGGGACTGGTCCGCTCAGGACCCGCAGTGGCTGGCCGTCAATCCCGGCTCGCCCTGCGAAGCGTACTTCCCGGCCAGCCGGTCGCTGTGCGCACTGTGGAAGCAGCACGCCGACCGGGTCGACCACGTCTGCGCGCACGGAACCCTCCGCACGCTGTGGCTGGGCGGCCCGCGCTCCGGACCTGTCGCCCGTGGACTCGCCTGCGGCGCCCTGCTGTCGGTGAACAACGGCGTCTACTGGAACTCCCTCGGCCACGGGAACGGCTACACCGACGAGCGGCGGGCGCTCGACCGCTGGTGGGGCGTCACCACACGGGAGAAGTGGCAGCAGTACCAGGAGGAGCTGCTGACCAACGAGATGAGCAGCCCGGTGTGGGAGTTCACCCTCGGCCTGCGGCACAGTCTGGCCCAGGACTTCGGCGGGCAGGTGGAGCCCGCGCACTGGCGGCAGGCGGCGGAACGGGTGCTGCGCAAGCGGATCGCCACAGCCACCATCGAGCTGACCCCGGACGGGGTGACCCGGACCGAGGGCCCCAGCGAGGAGGAGGTGGAGTGGCAGATCGACGGGGTGAAGCGGCTGATCGGCCGCATCACCCGGTACGAGTCACGGTTCCGCGCCGACGGACTGCTGCCCGAGGGGCGGTTCGTGCGCTCCGCCGCGGCATGGGACTACGGCCGCGCCGCCAACATGGCCCGCTTCGGTCTGGCGTCCCGCTTCTGCACACTGCCGGAGGCCGAGGACGCCGTCCTGCGCGCCGGCCGGGTCAGTGCGGTCGGCTACCGCTCCTGGGAGGACTTCTCCGCCGGGTACATCCTGGGCCGCTGCCTGCACTTCGACGAGGAGGAGTTCGGGTCGTGGTACGAGGACATGCTGACCGCCCACCGCGTCCTGACCACCGACCCCGAAAGCCCCTGGCTGACCGTCCCGTTCCGTGCGGGTGACGGCATTTAGTGCGGTGAGCGGGCAGGTTTGCCCGGGTTGAGAACGGTTCGTCGCCGGGACCGGTGAGGTCCGCACCCGCTCGCCGGAGGCATGTCGTACCGGCCCGGACCGCGCGGTTCTTCCCCGGTGAACCCGCCCTCGGCTATCGTCCGACCTGTGCCCGTGAACCTGAGCCTGGTCGTCGGATTCCTGACTCTGTCAGCGGTGCTGTCGGCGATCCCGGGGCCCTCCGTCCTGCTCGCGACCAGCCGTGCCATCACGCTGGGGCGTCGATCCGCCATGTGGATCGTGCTGGGGAACGCCCTGGGCGGACTTGTGCTGCTGGCGCTCGTACTCGCCGGTCTCGGAGCGATCGTCGCGACCTCGGCCAAACTCTTCATGGCGGTCAAGGTCGCGGGTGCCTGCTACCTCCTCTGGCTGGGAGTCGGTGCGCTGCGAGCCGCCCGGTCCGGCTCCGAGGACGGCCCCTCGGCCACGGCCGACGTCCCGGGCGGGACGTCGTGGGCGCGATCAGTGCGCCAGGGCTTCCTGGTCGGTGTCGCCAACCCGAAGAGCGTCGTGTCGCTGATGGCCGTCCTGCCCCAGTTCGTCGACCACTCGCTCGGACATCCTGTCGCCCAGATGCTGATCATCGGCCTCGCGGGAGGCGTCGCCCAGGCGCTCATCGAGACCACCTGGGTCTGTGCGGCCGGCTCCCTGCGGACCTGGTTCCTGGGGAGGAGACGCCGTATCCGGGCTCTGAAGGCCGGCGGCGGGGCTGCCATGATCGCGTTCGCCGGCAGGCTCGCGATCGAAAGACCGTAGGTCCGTTGACAGGTCCGTTCCCTGCCGGGGGCCGCCGGTCAGCCCGAACTCTCCTGGCACTCGGCCACCCGCGCAGGGCGCCGACCGGCCCCTGAGGCCGGGAGTGGCCGCGGCCTGCGGAACGGCATGACCGGGCCCGCCCCGCCATGCCGTTCCGCAGGGTCACCCGTCGGTGGCCGCTTCGGCGTCGTCCGCGGCGAGCCGCGAGTGGCGGATGCCGTAGAGGAAGTACACCGCGAGCCCGACGGCCATCCATCCGCCGAAGACGGCCCAGGTGGCGACCGGCAGGCTGGCCATCATCCAGACGCAGAACCCGAAGCCGAGCAGGGGCGTGAGCGGGAACAGCGCCACCCGGAACGTGCGGTTCATCGTGGGCCGGGTGCGCCGCAGGACGATGACGGCCACATTGACCAGGGCGAAGGCGAAGAGCGTTCCGATGCTGGTGGCGTCGGCCAGCTCCCCGAGCGGGATCGTCGCGGCCAGGATTCCGCAGAAGGCAGACACGAGGAGGGTGTTGGCGCGCGGCGTCCCGGTCCGCGCGTCCACCCGGGCGAACACCCGCGGCACCAGGCCGTCCCGGGACATGGCGAACAGGATGCGGGTCTGGCCGTAGAGGACGGCGAAGACGACGCTCGCGATGGCGACCACGGCACCGGCCGCCAGCACCACACTCCACAGGTCCGTACCGGTGACGTCCGCCATGATCCGCGCCAGGGCCGCATCGGGCCTCGGACCGCGAACCGGCGTACGCCGGAGCTGCGCGCGCCCCGGCCCGTGCGGGACGATGACCGCATGCGAACCCGACCCCTGCCGAGCGGGCCGCGGGTGCCGTCCGGCCACCCGACTCGATCGGTACGCCCGGTACTCGTCTACGACGGGGACTGCGCCTTCTGCACCACCGCGGTCCGCTTCGGCGAACGCCACGTGCGCCCCCGCTGTGCGAACGAACCGTGGCAGTCCGCCGACCTGGCCGCGCTCGGAGTCACCCGCGAGCGCGCGGAACACGAGGTGCTGTGGGTGACCCCGGCCGGCACCGTGTACGGCGGCGCCCAAGCAGTGGCGAAAGCACTGCTCAGCGCGGGCGGCGCCTGGGCTGTCGGCGGCGCCGTGCTGACCCTGCCGCCCTTCCGCTGGGTCGCCCACCTGGGCTACCGCCTCATCGCTGCCAACCGGCACCGCCTCCCGGGCGGAACGGCCGCGTGCGCCGTCCCCCGACCGCCGGGCAACGGACGCGGTGACGCGACTGACGTGTGACCCGGCCGGCTAGTTGATGGCTTGGATTTCCTGGACGGTGACGTCCTGCCGGCCCCCGAACTCGCCGTTCGGCAAGTCCTCGGCACCCGCACCGCCGCTGCCCTCCCACGACGCCGACCACGTCAGCGTCGAACGCAACGTATAACTCCCCCCGCCCCGAGTGGCTTGCAGATACGTCACCCCGCACGGCGGCGCCTTCTTCCCACTGCCCTTCACATAGCGGGTGCCGATGCTGCCGTCGTCCTCGACTCCGCATTCACCCGAACCCGGATGCAGCCTCGCACTGTCCGTGCCCGGATCCAGCCTCAGCGCCTCCGGCACCACCGTCGTCCGCGCCCAGATCTCCCGGCCCCCACCCAGATCCACCGACGCCCGCACCGACAACTTCCTGTACCGGCCCTCATCCAGCCACACCCACGTCGGCAGATTCACCGTCTGCCGGCCCGCAGGATTCATCTCCACCCGCGTATCCGGCACCCTGATCCGCGCATACGCCAGCTTCGAGAGGATCTGCGGACTGATCGCGTTCTCCACATCCGGCACCTCCCCGTTCTCCACCCAGAACGGCAACTCGGTGCAGGACTGGGCCTTCGCCGCATCCTTCTCATCCGGATTCGGCACCGCCGCCCAGAACTGCCCCTCCCCCTCCTTGTCCAGATTATAGTTGTCGTAATCCCCCGACTCGTACTTCTCCCGAATCGCCAGATCCGTATCCTGCTTCTGCCCACCATTATCCGGATCCCGGCCCGTCACCGAAAACGGCGAATCGTCAATCTTCTCCTTCAACTCCCCAGGAGAATACCTCGGCGCATACCAACACGGCGGCGGCGACCAATCCCCACCCGGAACCGAAAGATTCCCACCCCCACCTTTACTGCTGCCGCCCGCACCGCTGCCGGAATAGTTCACAGTTCGCGATCCCGCAGCGCTGGCCTGCGCATTGCCGTTCTCGAAATTGCCTCTTTCTTGGAAGGTTCCTCCGACGTCTCGTCTATCATTGTTGGCAAGCGCTGCCGGAGCAGCACCGACGAGCATGAGAACGCAGACGCCCGAGACGATCATCAGCCTTTGCACTGCTTCACCGCCTTCGGCTTGTACTGGAAGGTACGCGCCTTCCAGAGCTCCGACTCCTTCTCCATCACCATCGTGAATCGCATGTAGCTTGACGCATTTTCCTCCGTGCGCAGGATCTTTCCATTCTTGATCTTCTTGGCAAAGAAGTCTGACTGGTCCACACAGAAGGAAACTTCAGCCAGGTTCTCATCGACTACATCGCCGACTTCTTCCCGGTAATAGCGGTCCTGGCCGGTAACCGTGACCTCGTCCTTGACGTGCGCCTTGACCAGCAAGGCTGCGTATTCCTGGGCGCTCTCCAAGGGCACCACATGCTTTGCCAATACCGGATCCTTCGGATCCTGCTCCGCCACAGCGTGCACCTGAGCCCGCATATAGTCCGCTGCCCCGTCCAGCGCGGCGGCCTTGTCCGGGTCCGAGGGCTGGTCCCAGTCGAAGACGAGCTTCACATCGTCCGGCAACTCGATGTCGGACGTACGGAAATCACCCGCCACATCCTCCTTGCCCGGCGAACTCGACTCGGCACTCGGCGACTTCTTCCCCGCGTCCTCCGCACCGTCGATCTTGCCGCTCTTCCCGTCACCGCCGTCACCCCCACCGCACCCGGTAACGAGCAGCGCGACGGCCGCCGCGACAGCGGCCAGTGGAACAGCAGAACGGGTCGGACGCACAACAAACTCCCGGTAGCATCAGGTAACTGTCGTGCACCTGACGGTAGCAGCGCACCCCGCACCCCACCCAGCGACTTCGACAGCGGGAAGCGGAGCACAACGGTCCCGAATCAGGGGGAGAAGGCCGCGGCAAACAGCACTGCCGCCCCGCCCGTACCGGGTACGGGCGGGGCGGCAGTGTGAAACGCGCGCGACCGAAGCCGCGGTACGCGAGTGCGCGGGGGCGCTGAGCTCGGACGCGGGAGCGGGCTACTTCTTGTCGCCGCCCTTGCCGTCCTTGCCGTTCTTGTCCCCTCCGGCACCCATCGTCTCGTAGATCTCCTTGCACATCGGGCAGACCGGGTACTTCTTCGGGTCGCGACCCGGGACCCAGACCTTCCCGCAGAGCGCGACGACGGGTGTCCCCTCCATCGCGCTCGCCATGATCTTGTCCTTCTGGACATAGTGGGCGAATCGCTCGTGATCGCCGTCGCCGTGCGACGTCTGCGGGGTCGGTTCGACGAGTGTGCCGGTGCCCGCCCCGCGCTCGGGCTCAAGAGTGCTCATGCAGTCCAAGGGTACTCATGCGACCGGAACACGTCAGGCATGGGCGGGGACACGGTCACCCGTCGGGGCCCCGCGCGGAACCCGGTTCGGCGCGCCCGGCGGAGGACCGCGGGTGCGCCCCGGCACCGCCCGGGGGCGGCCGCCCCCGGCCGACCGGGGGCTCAGTTCAGGGACGGGTCGTCCGGATACGTCGCGACCAGCGCCAACTCGCTGCGCTGCCTGCGCAGGACGGACCGCCACAGCCGCTCGGGAGCCGGGGAGGAGACGTCGCCGGGCTCGGACTCGACGACGTACCAGGCGCCCTCGGACAGCTCCTTCTCCAGTTGCCCCGGACCCCATCCCGCGTACCCGGCGAAGATGCGCAGGGAGCCCAGTTCGGCGGCGAGCAGTTCGGGCGGGGCCTCCAGGTCGACGAGGCCGATGGCTCCGTGCACGCGGCGCCATCCGAGCGGCCCGTCCGCGTCGAGGACGGTGTCCGTCTCTGAGCCCGCGTCTCCGTACCCGGCATCGGCCTCCGCGTCCGCGCCGCCCTCGCCCACCGGCTCGGTCCCGCCCGCGGAACCCCGCTCCGGAGGCTGCCGGCGGTCACGGTCGCTGGCACCGGGATCGCCGGCCGCCCCGCCGTCTCCCGTGCCACACTCGGCGGTCGCCGCGCGCTCGGGCGTCGCGGGCTCCTGCCTCGCCTGCCGCTCGGCCGTACCGGCGTCCACCGTCGCGCCATTGCCGGTGGCGGGCGCGGCCTCCGCACTCGTGCTGTCCGCGGTGTCCGGTGCGTCCGGCTCCGGGGGGCGGCCGCCGGTCTGGTCCCGGGGTTCCGCCGCCGGCCCGTCGTTCCGGGTACGCCCTGCGCGTGGGCCGCCGGGCGCGGACTCGGCCGGGCCGCCCGGGGCGCCGTCGGCGCCGGGGGCCGGATCCCCGTCGGAGCGGTCGCCTCTGCCGGAGGGGACCACCGCGACACCCAGCGCCGCGTCCAGCGAGACGGGGCCGCCCTGGAAGACGACGCCGGGCTCGCCGGCGAGCGCAGCCCACGGCTCCAGGATGTCGCTGACGTCCACCGGGGTGGGTCGGTTGAGGACCACGCCCAGTGAGCCCTCCTCGTCGTGGTCGAGGAGGAGCACCACCGCGCGGTCGAAGTTCGGGTCGGCCAGCACCGGTGTGGCGACGAGCAGTCGTCCGGTGAGCGAGGACACCTCGGTCATACGCCAATGATCCCGCACGTGGGCCGTTTGCGGGACCCAATGGCCGGATCGGGGCCCCGAGGCCGGGACGGAGCGGGGCGCGGGGTGGAGTGCGGACCGGGCCGGGTGGGTACGGGTGGGGCACCCACTGTCGGCGGGCCGCCCGCCGGTGACCCACCGCGACCCCTCGGCCACCTTGCGGAGGTGCGCTCCGCGTCCCGCGGAGCACATGGACCCGCGGGAGGCACAGCACCTCAGGTCGCGGGGCTCATCAGAACGCTCAGGGCGCCGGGCGCCACACTCCGCACAGCACCTCGACGCGGGACAGCACCGCACCTCGACGCGGGACAGCACCGCACCTCGACGCGGGACAGCACCGCACCTCGACGCGGGACAGCACCGCACCTCGACGCGGGACAGCACCGCACCTCGACGCGGGACAGCACCTCGGCGCGGGACATCTCACGACGCATGCGCCCCACTACGCACCCGGTGCAGCTCGCATCTACGGCACCCGAGGTGACAGGTGGACGACCCTCCGTGTTATTGCGTACCTGTGACAGTCGTCGACCCCCCTCGGGCTTGGGTCGGCACCGGACGGGGCCATTACGCTTGCCTGTTGTCCCATCCCGTCTCGCGGAATCGCGGAGATCCATGACCGACAGCCCAGCCGACGTACTCCTCGTCCACGGTGGCGCCCCGCTCGAGGGCGAGATCCGTGTCCGGGGTGCGAAGAACCTCGTCCCCAAGGCCATGGTCGCCGCGCTGCTGGGCAGTGAACCGAGCCGACTGCGCAACGTGCCGGACATCCGCGATGTCCGGGTCGTACGCGGGCTGCTGCAGTTGCACGGCGTCACGGTCCGCACCGGGGACGAGTCCGGCGAGCTGGTGCTCGACCCCTCCCACGTGGAGAGCGCCAACGTCGCGGACATCGACGCGCACGCGGGCTCGTCACGGATCCCGATCCTGTTCTGCGGCCCGTTGCTGCACCGGCTCGGCCACGCCTTCATCCCGGGGCTGGGCGGCTGCGACATCGGCGGCCGTCCGGTGGACTTCCACTTCGACGTGCTGCGGCAGTTCGGCGCGACGATCGAGAAGCGGGCCGACGGGCAGTATCTGGAGGCCCCGCAGCGGCTCCGCGGCACCAAGATCCGGCTGCCGTACCCGTCGGTCGGCTCGACGGAGCAGGTGCTGCTGACGGCGGTGCTGGCGGAGGGCGTCACCGAGCTGTCCAACGCGGCCGTGGAGCCGGAGATCGAGGACCTGATCTGCGTGCTGCAGAAGATGGGCGCGATCATCTCGATGGACACGGACCGCACCATCCGGATCACGGGCGTCGACAAGCTCGGCGGCTACACCCATCGCGCGCTGCCGGACCGCCTGGAGGCGGCCTCCTGGGCGAGCGCCGCGCTGGCGACCGAGGGCAGCGTGTTCGTACGCGGCGCCGAGCAGAAGTCGATGATCGCGTTCCTGAACACCTTCCGGAAGGTGGGCGGCGCCTTCGAGATCGGTGACGAGGGCATCCGCTTCTGGCACCCGGGCGGCCCGCTGAACGCCATCGCGCTGGAGACGGACGTCCACCCCGGTTTCCAGACCGACTGGCAGCAGCCGCTGGTGGTGGCGCTGACGCAGGCGTCCGGGCTGTCGATCGTGCACGAGACGGTGTACGAGTCACGGCTCGGCTTCACCTCGGCGCTCAACCAGATGGGCGCGCACATCCAGCTCTACCGCGAGTGCCTGGGCGGGATGCCCTGCCGCTTCGGGCAGCGCAACTTCCTGCACTCGGCCGTGGTGTCCGGACCGACGAAGCTCCAGGGCAGCGATCTGATCATCCCGGACCTGCGCGGTGGCTTCTCGTATCTGATCGCGGCGCTGGCCGCGCAGGGGACCTCCCGGGTGCACGGGATCGACCTGATCAACCGCGGCTACGAGAACTTCATGCACAAGCTGGCGGATCTCGGCGCCAAGGTGGAGCGCCCTTAGCGGGAGCGGCCGTATCGGCAGCCACCGCAGCGCAGCGCAGCGGCGGCTCCGGGGCATCGGTACGGGCCCCAGACACCGGTAGGGGTCCCGGACGCCGGTAGGGGTCCCGGACGCCGGTAGGGGCCCCGGGCGCCGTGCGGGCCTGCCCGGCAAGGAACACCGCCCGGGCCCGTCGTCCCCCGTACGACAGGCCCGGGCGCGCAACCGGTGCCCCTGTTGTCGGCGGCCGGCCGCCGGCGGCAGCGGCCAGTCGTCAGCCACCGCCCGCCGGCCACCACCCGTCAGCGGGCGACCTCCTCCACCAGGACGGGGTTGTCGTGCGGGGTGAGGGTGCAGCGGGCGCCGGGGGTGAGGGTCTCCGCCTCCCAGCTCGGCAGGTCGGCCTTGGCCTCGGCTCCGGAATCGGTGGTCAGCAGGAGGCGGGTGACGCCGCCGAGGAAGGTGGCCACCCGGACGGTCGCCGGTTCGCCCTTCGCCTCGGTACCGGTGTGCACCTTCAGCCCCTCGGGGCGCAGCAGGACGTCCACCTCGCGGCCGGCGCCGGGGCACTTCCCGTGCACCGGGAGCCGCCGTCCGAGCACCTCGACGGCGCCGCTGTCGCCCATGACGCCGGGCAGCCGGTTCATCGTGCCGACGAACTCGGCGACGAACGGCGTCTCGGGCCGCTCGTAGAGCTCGTTCGGCGGGGCGCACTGCTCCAGGCGGCCGTCCCGCATCACCGCGACGCGGTCGGCCATCGACAGCGCCTCCTCCTGGTCGTGGGTGACGAAGACGGTGGTGATGCCCAGTTCGAGCTGGAGGCGGCGGATCTCCTCGCGCAGTTGCAGCCGCACCTTGGCGTCCAGGGCGGAGAGCGGTTCGTCCAGCAGCAGGATCCGGGGGCGGATGGCCAGGGCGCGGGCGAGTGCGACGCGCTGCTGCTGGCCGCCGGAGAGCTGGTGCGGGTAGTGCTTCTCGCGACCCGGCAGCCCGACCAGTTCCAGCAGTTCGGTGGCGCGCGCCGCCCGCTCGGCCTTGGGTGCCTTGCGGACGCGCAGCCCGTAGGCGACGTTCTCGGCGGCCGTCATGGTGGGGAAGAGGCTGTAGGACTGGAAGACCATGCCGATGTCCCGCCGGTTGGCGGGCACGGCGGTCACGTCCTCGCCGCCGATGAGCAGTTCGCCGCGGTCGGCGCTCTCGAATCCGGCGATGATGCGCAGTGCGGTGGTCTTGCCGCAGCCGGACGGGCCCAGCAGGGCCACCAGTTCGCCGGGGGCGATGTCCAGGTCGAGCCCGTCCAGCGCGGTGGTGGCGCCGAAGGAGCGCTGCAGTCCGCGTAGCCGCAGGCCGACGCCGCCGGGCCGGTCCTCGGGGGTGGCCGCCGTGCCGGGGGCGGTCACGGCGGTGGTCGCGGTGCTCGCTGTGGTGGTCATACGGTCGTCTTCCTCCGGTTGCCGGTCCGGTTCCGGTTGCGGGTGCGTCCGCCGGCGAGGTTGGTGAGCAGGAGCAGCAGGCCCCAGGTGATGAGCAGGCTGAGCATGGCGGCGGCGACGGAGAGCTGGGCCTCGTAGTCGCCGACGTGCACCATCCACACGGAGAACGGTTCGAAGCCGAGCACGCTCGCCACGGTGTACTCGCCCAGCACCATGGCCAGGCTGAGGACGGCGCCGCTGACGATGGCGGGCCGCAGGTTGGGGACCACGACCCGGCACAGTGTGCCCAGCCGCGAGGCGCCCAGGCTGCGGGAGGCTTCCACCAGCGTCTTGAGGTCGGTGCCGCGCAGTCCGCCGTCCAGCGAGCGGTAGAGGAACGGCAGCGACATGACGGTGTAGACGAGGACGAGGACCAGCGGGAAGCTCTTGTTGTGCAGTGCCTGGAAGGTGGCCCACAGCGGGGTGTCGGCCAGGTCCTGCTCCCAGGAGAGCACCGTGCTGACCCCGGCCACGAGGGCGACGGGCGGCATGATGAGCGGCACCATGCACAGCACTTCGACGACGCGGCGCAGCCTGGGCAGCCGCAGCGTGACGACGACCATGGTGGGCACCATCAGCAGCAGCCCGAGTGCGACCGTCGCCAGGCCGAGCCGGATCGACAGGCCGAGACTGGTGGCCATGCCCTCGTCCCGCAGGCCCCGGGCGTACGCGCCGAAGGTGATGCCCTTGCCGGGGTCGTCGACGGTGAACCAGAGGGAGGCGGCGACGGGGACGAGGAAGTAGAGCGCGGCCAGCAGCAGCACCAGGAAGCTGCCGTACGGGCGCTTGCGTACCCGGCGCATACGGGGGGTGGCGGTCAGCCCAGCCATCGGTTGCTCCGTCGTTGCAGCGGGATTTGTATTGCCATCACGAGCAGCGCGATCACCACCATGTTGAGGCTCATGGCGAGCGCGAGGTTCTCCTGCCCGACCAGGACGTTGCCGGACAGCGCGTTGGCGATCTGGATGGTGATCAGCGGTACCGAGCTGCCCGTCATCACGGCGGCGGTGGCGTGCGAGGCGAAGGCGGTGCCGAACATCAGTACGGCTCCGCCCAGCAGTGAGGGCATCAGTACCGGCAGCCCCACGTGGCGCCAGAACTGCGCCTTGGTCGCGCCGCAGGAGGCGGCGGCCTCCCGCCACTGCGTGCGGACGCCGTCCAGTGCGGGCAGCACGGTGACGACCATCAGCGGGACCATGAAGTACAGGTAGGCCAGCACCAGTCCGGTGAAGGTGTAGAGGCTGAACCCGGTGCTCTTCAGGTGCAGCAGCCGGGTCACGGTTCCGGTGGTGCCGAGGGTGGCGATGAAGGCGAAGGCGAGCGGTGCTCCGCTGAAGTTGGCGAAGACGCCGGACGCCGAGACGGCGGCCTTGCGCAGCGCCCCGTTCCGGGAGCTGAGCAGCGCCTGTCCGATGACGGTGCCCAGGACGGTGGCCAGCACCGCGCTGAGCAGGGAGAGCTTGACGCTGCCTGCCAGTCCGGTGGCGTAGGCGCCGGACAGCGAGCGGCGTACGTTCTCCAGGCTGTAGTGGTCGGCGCCGGTGGCCGGGTCGACGACGGTGAACGCGTTGTAGGCCAGGGTGCAGGCGGGCAGGCCGAAGCAGACGGCCATGAAGGCGAAGAACGGTACGACGGCGGGCCAGCGCCAGTGCCGGGCGCCGCCGCCCGCGCGGCGGCGCGCCGACGCGGGCGGGGTGGCGCCGGATCGCTGCCCGGTCGCGGGGGCGGCGGGGCCGGCCGGGTCGGCGGGGGTCGTCACAGCCATCAGCTGACCGCCGCGCCCCAGCCCTCGCTGATGGTCTTCTGCGCCTCGGCCTCCTGGGCGTGGGTGGGGAACTTCGGCGTGCCGTCGACCTCGGGGAGCTTGGCGGCGGCCTTCTTGTCGACGGTGCCGTCCTCGGTCATCTTCTCCAGCAGCGCGGGCCGCGAGTAGCCCCTGAGCCAGATGTTCTGGCCCTGGGGGCTGTAGAGGAACTCCAGCCACAGCCGGGCGGCTGCCGGGTGGGGCGCGTACTTGTTGACGCCCTGGTTGTAGTACTGCGAGTACTGGCCGTCGGTGGGCACGTTGACCTTCCAGTCCACGCCCTTGGACTTCAGCTCCTCGCCGTAGCCGAGGTTGAGGTAGTCCCAGTCGATGGAGATGGGCGTCTCGCCCTTCTGGATGGTGGCCTTGGTGGACTCGACGGGCACGTAGTTGCCGCTCTTCTTGAGCTTCTCGAAGAAGTCGAGGCCGGGCTGCACGTCGTCGAAGCCGCCGCCGTTGGCGAGCGAGGCGGCGATGACGGAGGAGAAGGCGGAGGAGGACTCGTTCGGGTTGCCGTTGAGGGCGACCTTGTTCTTGTACTGCGGCTTGAGCAGGTCCTTGAAGCTCTTGGGGCACTCCTTGACGGCCTTGGCGTCGCAGCCGAGGGAGATGTAGCCGCCGTAGTTGTTCATGAAGGAGCCGTCGGACTGCTTCTGGGAGTCGGGTATCGCGTCCCAGCCCTTGACCTTGTAGGGGGCCAGCAGCTTCTTGGCCTTGGCCTGCTGCATGAACGCGGTGCCCAGGTCGAGTGCGTCGACGGCGCGGTCCTGGCCCTTGCGCTTGGCCGCGGCGTTGAGGGCGCCCTGGCTGCTGCCGCCCGGGTCCTCGTTGTGGACCTCGATGCCGTACTTCTTCTCGAAGGTCTTGATCATCTGGCCGTAGTTGGACCAGGTCGGCGCGAGGGCGTAGACGTTCAGCTCGCCCTCCTTCTTCGCCGCCGCCACCAGCTTGTCCATACCGCCCAGGTCCGCGGCCGAGCGGGCCTTGCTCGCCTCGCTGTCCGAGCCCTGTGCCGGTGCCGAGCCGCAGCCGGTTGCCGCGGCGGAGAGGGTGACGACCGCTGCCGCGGCGGTCAACAGGCGGCTCCTACGGCTGAGATGGTCTGCCTTCACGTTTCCACTCCTGGGGTTCGTGCCCGTCACCTGTATGGACAAGCTCGATTCATTGAGCGTGGGAAAGCTAGCAGCACGCACCCCGTGGCGCCAAGCCGGACCACCTGGCAAACCCCCAGCTCAAAGCGTTATTTGCGAACAGGTTTAGCGCTCCGAGCTGCGGTTATACGCATCTGCCCTGCCCGCTTGATGTGCACACTGCTGCGCACAGATGGCATGATCTGGCGGAGTCCGCGCAGCCCGTGAGCGCAGCACGTCGAGGGAGTCGCCCATGTCCGAGTCCGCCCGCGGTGGCCGCCGCAGGACCGCCGGTCGCACGCCGTCGCAGCGCGGCGACCCGCGGCACGAGCGGATCGCCGACGAACTGCGCCGCGCCATCGCCGACGGGCACTATCCGGTCGGCGCGACCCTCCCCTCGGAGGCGGAACTCGCCACCGCGCACGGCGCCTCCCGCGGCACCGTGCGGCAGGCCGTCTCCGCACTGCTCGCCGAGGGCCTGATCGGCTCCCGGCAGGGCGCCCGCCGCGTGGTGCTGTCCACCACACCCAGCCAGACCTTCACCGAACTGCGCAGCTTCGCCCAGTGGGCCCGCGCCGGGGGCCGGACCGCGGGCGGACTGGTGGTGACCTCGGACTGGGACACCGCGCGCCCCGAAGAGGCCGGCCTGCTCCAGGTCCCGCACGGCGCTCCGGTGCTGCGCGTGCTCCGGATCCGCACCCTGGACGAGGAACCCGTACTGCTGGAGCGGACCGTCTACGCGGAGTGGATCGGCACCGCCGTCGACGCGCTGCCGGCCGACTGCGAGTCGGTCACCCAGCGGCTTTACGACGACAGCGGGCTCGTCTTCGCGCACGGCGAGCACCACATCGACGCAGTCGCCGCCGGAACCGCCGACGCGGAGCACCTGGGCGTGCGCCGGGGCAGCCCGCTGCTGCGGGTGCGCCGCACCACCACGACGGCCGACGGGCGCCCGGTGGAGACCTCCGACGACCGCTACCGCCCCGGCTCGGTCGTCTTCACCGTCCGCAACTCCACCCAGACCAACCCGCTGGCGCGCACCCGCGCGTGAGCCGCCCCGCCGGTGCGCACCCGCACGCCGGCGGCCTCCACCCACCGACGAAGTGCGAGCCCGCATTGCCCACTCCCCCGCCCTCGCCCGGCCTGCCACCGGGAGGCACCACCGCGCCCGCCTCCCCCCGCGCCCTGCCGGGAACCGGCCGGACGCCCGCCGCCCTGCTCTGCGACATGGACGGCACCCTCGTCGACACCGAACGCGACTGGCTGGCGACCCTCGCCCAGTTGCTGGCCGAGCACGGCGCCGACACCGGTGAGGCGGCCCTCGCCCCCTTCGCGGGCCTGCCGCTGGACGGCGCGGCCGCACTCGTGGCCCGGCGCACCGGCCTGGCCGCCGAGGCCGCGCAGGCCAGGCTGGACGCCACGTTCACAGCACGGGTGCGCGCCGGAGTGACGGTGCAGCCCGGCGCACTGGCGCTGCTGGACAGCGCCCGGGGAATGGGCGTCCCGGTGGCGCTCGTCACGGCGTCCGAACGGCCGATCGCCGACCTGGTGCTGACCACATTGGGGCCGCACCGCTTCACCTGCTCGGTCGCACACGGCGAGACCCCGCGCGGCAAACCGCACCCGGACCCCTACCTGGCCGCCGCCCGCCTCCTGAAAGTCCCCGCCACCGCGTGCCTGGCCCTGGAGGACACCCCCACCGGCGCCGCCTCCGCCCGCGCCGCGGGCTGCCGGGTGATCGCCGTCCCGACCGTGGACGGCATCGAGGAGACCCCCGGCACCCTGCTGCTGCCCTCCCTCCAGGACGTCGACCTGGGAGCGCTGCCGCTCGCCTTCGGGGAGGACAGCGACTGACTCCGGCCCGGTCCGGTACCGCAGCCGCCCGGAGCCCGGCGCCCGTCCCGGGACGGGAGGGGGCTACCTGTCCGGGGGGCGGCTCTCGGACACGCGCAACGGGAGGCGGCGGCGCTCGAGAGCCGCGAACCTCCGCGCCCGGGTGCGGACACACGAAGGGCGGCCCCCCGAGTGGGGGGCCGCCCTCTGCTTCAGTGTCTCAGGGCTTACTTGCCCTTCGCCGCTTCCTTGAGCTTGGAGCCCGCCGAAACCTTGACGCTGTGCCCGGCCGGGATCTGGATCGGGTCACCGGTCTGCGGGTTGCGCGCGGTGCGCGCCGCCCGGTGGGTGCGCTCGAAGGTGAGGAAGCCGGGGATGGTGACCTTCTCGTCGCCCTTGGCGACGACCTCGCCGACGGTCTCGGCGAACGCCGACAGGATCGCGTCGGCGTCCTTACGGGTCACCTCGGCACGCTCGGACAGAGCGGCCACCAGCTCACTGCGGTTCATAATTCGTACTCCCGTGTTCTTCTTGCCGATGAGGCGTGAGATCGAAGCCGATGCTGCCAGGGCCCTCCGACAGTCCCCGGACCCGGGTCCGCCTTCGGGCCCGCGCGCCCCGTGGGGGTATCCCCCTGGACAAGGTCCGTTTCGGGGTCTCCCCCTCGGACGAAGTCCTTGGGAATGCATCCTGCCCCTACCTGCGGCGGGAAAGCCAATCCGGCGTCATCCGGCGCCCTCGCGCGTACTGACGTGTCTTGGCCTCTGGCTGCCCGCAACACTAAGGGGCCCGCCCGAGTGAACCCCCGCCCGACGCGCCGGGGCCCCCGCGGCCGACACGGCGCCGCGCGGGCAGGAGACCCGGATGGGGGCCGCAGGCGGCGCCGTCCGGATGCTCCCGGGCGCGGAGGCCGGCAGCCGGGGGCGAGGGCCCGGGTACGCCTCCGGGGGCCGTCGCACGGCTTCCGGCAGGCCGGGCGGAGCCCTCAGCCGGCCTGCGCCGGCTCCTTGGCGGCCTTCGCCTCGCCCTCGCTCACCGCGGCGTCGCGGACCGCGCCGGCGACGGCGCCGGAGACCTTCTCGTTGAAGACGCTGGGGATGATGTAGTTCGGGTTCAGCTCGTCCTCGCCGACCACGTCGGCCAGCGCCCGCGCCGCGGCCAGCATCATCGCGTCGTCCACGGTGCGGGACTGCGCGTCCAGCAGGCCGCGGAAGACGCCGGGGAAGACCAGCACGTTGTTGATCTGGTTGGGGAAGTCCGACCGTCCGGTGGCCACCACGGCGGCCGACTCGCGGGCCGCCGCCGGGTCGACCTCCGGGTCCGGGTTGGCGAGCGCGAACACAATGGCGCCGTCGGCCATCCTGGCGATGTCGCTGCCGTCCAGGACGTTGGGCGCGGAGACGCCGATGAACACGTCCGCGCCGACCACGACCTCCTTGAGGGTGCCCGTGTGTCCCTCGGGGTTGGTGTTGTCGGCGACCCACCGCATCGGTGAGCCCTCCTCGGCGTCCGCGAGGTCCTCGCGGCCCGCGTGGACGACGCCGTGGATGTCCGCGACGACGGCGTGCTTGACGCCCGCCTCCAGCAGCAGCTTCAGGATCGCCGTACCGGCGGCGCCCGCCCCGGACATCACGACGCGGACGTCCTCGATCCGCTTGCCCACCACACGCAGCGCGTTGTAGAGCGCGGAGAGCACCACGATGGCGGTTCCGTGCTGGTCGTCGTGGAAGACGGGGATGTCGACGGCCTCCCGCAGCCGCGCCTCGATCTCGAAGCAGCGCGGCGCGGAGATGTCCTCCAGGTTGATCCCGGCGAAGCCGGGCGCCAGCGCCTTGACGACCTCCACAATCGTGTCGGTGTCCTGGGTGTCCAGGCAGATCGGCCAGGCGTCGATCCCGGCGAACCGCTTGAAGAGGGCCGCCTTGCCCTCCATCACCGGGAGCGCCGCCTGCGGGCCGATGTTGCCCAGGCCCAGCACGGCGGAGCCGTCGGTGACGACGGCGACGCTGTTGCGCTTGATCGTCAGACGCCGCGCGTCCTCGGGGTGCTCGGCGATCTGCGTGCAGACCCGGGCCACACCCGGGGTGTAGATCATCGACAGGTCGTCGCGGTTGCGAATGGGGTGCTTGGCGGACATCTCGATCTTGCCGCCGAGGTGCATCAGGAAGGTACGGTCCGAGACCTTGCCGATGGCGACGCCCTCGACGGTGCGCAGCTCGGCCACGATCTCGTCGGCGTGCGCGGTGGAACTGGCCGCGATCGTCACGTCGATCCGCAGCCGCTCGTGGCCCGAGGCCGTCACGTCGAGGCCGGTGACCGAGCCTCCGGAGGACTCCACGACCGTGGTGAGCTGACTGACCGCCGTCCCGCCTGCGGGGACCTCCAGGCGGACCGTCATCGAGTAGGAGACGCTTGGCGCCATTGCCGACTTCCTCTGCTTTCCCTTGTCACGTTGTGCGTGTGCGCGCGGGGGCCGCATTTCTTACGGCCTGCGGCGCGCCACGTCAACAGATCGTCCCACCTACCCCCCGGTACGTGGTAACGCATCCCTTGTTTCGGAAAGCGTATTCCACCATACGAGAGATTGTCATCCGCGCGGCCGGAGGCGGGCCGCGCGACTCCCCGGAAGAGAACCGGAAGAGAAACGGCCCCAATTCCTCTGAAACGGACCGAAACCGACTTAGTATCGGCCCGCACACTGCCTCTGCATCACAGGAGACCCGGAAACATGGCTCAGGGCACGGTCAAGTGGTTCAACGCCGAGAAGGGCTACGGCTTCATCGCACAGGAAGGCGGCGGACCGGACGTCTTCGTGCACTACAGCTCGATCGACAGTGAGGGGTACCGCAGCCTGGAGGACGCACAGCGCGTCGAGTTCGAGATCACCCAGGGCCGCAAAGGCCCGCAGGCCGACGGCGTCCGCGTGGTCGGCTGACCACGCGGGTCGACCCTGCTGTCGACCGCTGCCGGCTGCTGCCGCCGGCCGCGCCGCCCCGAGGGCGTCCGCACAGCGAAGAGGGCTCCCGTCCGGGCGACGGGAGCCCTCTTCGATTCACGTCCAGTGACACCGACCCGCCAGCTCGCCTCGCGGCAAGTGGGCGCTCTGAGCGCCTATGGTTGGGCCCGGGGGCATGGATCGGGCCGGTGCCACACCCAGGCTAACAAACGACCCGCCACCGCGATTCCCCTTGCACGCACCGGTTTCCGGAGCCCTTCCGCACCCCGTACCGGCCCCGCGGGCCTCAGTCCCGCAGCAGGTCCGGGACCCCCGCCTCGTCGGGGAGGTCCGCCTCCGCACTGAGCACCAGCAGCCGCTGCGTCGCCCTGGTGAGCGCCACGTACAGCACGCGCAGCCCGGCGGGCGACTCGTCCGCGATCTCCGCCGGTGAGACGACGAGCGCGGCGTCGTACTCCAGCCCCTTCGCCTCGAGACTGCCGAGCGCGACGACCCGCTCGCCCAGTCCCGCGAGCCACTCGCGCGCCTCCTCCCGCCGCCGCATCGCGACCACGACCCCGACCGTGCCCTCGACCTCCGCCAGCAGCCGGGCTGCCCTCTCCCGCACCGCCGCGCCCAGACCGTCCCCCGGGCCGTCGGCCGCGCCGTCGCCCACGGCCCTGCCCGCCAGGCCCCCCGCGACATCCCCCGCCCCACTGCCCACGACGGCGAACTCGGGGGCCACACCGGTGGACCGGACCGCGCGCGGCGGCGCCGTCCCGGGCATGGCCAGCGCCAGCACCCGGTCGGCGAGGACGGCCAGCTCGGCGGGATTGCGGTAGTTGACGGTCAGTTCGAAGCGGCGCCGGGGCCGCTTGCCGAGCACCTCGTCCCGGGCCGCGGCCGCCTCGTCCGGATCGGTCCAGGAGGACTGGGCCGGGTCTCCGACGATCGTCCAGGTGGCGTGCCGACCGCGGCGGCCCACCATCCGCCACTGCATGGGAGTGAGATCCTGCGCCTCGTCCACGATGACGTGCGCGTACTCGGTGCGCTCCGACGGCAGCCGGTCGGCCGCGCGCTCGCGCCGCCGGCCCCCGTCCCGGTCGGCCGCGGTGGTCAGCTCCTCCAACCCGGTGAGCTGATCCACCGGATCCACCTCGCGCTTCCTGGGGCGGGCGGGTGCGCCCAGCAGCGTGCGCAACTCGTCCAGCAGCGCGATGTCGTGCACCGACAGCGGCCCCTCACCCTGCGAGGTGAGCCGCGCGGCGAGGGCACGCGCCAGCGTCCGCGTCTCGGCCGGCCGCAGCACGCGCCGCGCCCAACGGCCCAGCCGCGCCTCGTCCGCCATGGCCGCCAGCACCTCGCGAGGCCCCAGCTCCGGCCACCAGGCATCGAGGAAGTCGGTGAACACATCCTCGGAGGCGATGTCCTCGTCGAAGCCCTGCCGAGCCTCCGCGGCCAGCTCGGGGTCCTCGTGCCGCCGCTGCCCCCCGGACTTCTCCCACAGCGCGTCCAGCAGCAGCTTCCGCGCGCGGGGCCGCATGAGGTTGACCGGCGCGGTGCCGCCGAGGACCTGCCGGCGCACGGCGGCCAGCTCCCCCGCGTCCAGTTCCAGGCGGCCGCCGAAGGCGACGACCCGCAGCCGCTCCGGCACCGGCGCACGCAGCCCCAGGTCGAGCGCCCCGCGAGCCGCCTTGCGCAGCACCTTCACCATGCGAGCCGACCCCTTGACGCGGGCGACCCGCTGTTCGTCGTACGTCGTCGCCTCCGCGCCCGCCGTCTCCTCGGCCAGCGAGCCCAGCGCCCGGATCGCGACCTGACCCTCCTCGCCGAGCGAAGGCAGCACGCCCTCCGTGTACGAGACCAGCAGCGGGGTCGGGGACACGATCAGGATGCCGCCCGCGTAGCGGCGCCGGTCCTGATACAGCAGGTAGGCGGCACGGTGCAGGGCCACCGCCGTCTTACCGGTGCCCGGGCCGCCCGCCACCTCGGTGACCGACGCCGCGGGCGCCCGGATGACCTCGTCCTGCTCGGCCTGGATGGAGGAGACGATGTCCCGCATCGCGTGGCTGCGGGCCTGCCCCAGCGCGGCCATCAGCGCCCCGTCGCCGATCACTGCCAGCGGCGCGCCGTCCAGCCGGGCGGTGAGCTCGGGGCGCAGCAGATCGTCCTCGACGCCGAGCACCCGCCGGCCCTTGCTGCGGATGACGCGTCGGCGCACCACCCTGCCCGGCGCCACGGGGGTGGACCGGTAGAAGGGTCCGGCCGCGGGCGCCCGCCAGTCGATGACCAGCGGCGAGTAGTCGGCGTCCAGCACCCCGAGCCGCCCGATGTGCAGGGTCTCCGCGATGTCGGCCCGCTGCGCGCCGTCCACCGCGCGCACGACCCCCTCGGCGGGTTCCACGGAGGTGTAGGCACCGTCCGGGCCCCGTTCCCCGGTCCTGCCCTCCAACAGATCGATCCGCCCGAAGAGGAAGTCCTCGAACTCGCTGTTGAGCCGGTTGAGATGGATCCCCGCGCGGAAGACCTGCGCGTCCCGCTCGGCCAGGGCACCCGGCGTGCCCACCTGGGCGCGCCGGGCGGCGTCGTCCATCAGGAACTCGGCCTCATGGATCTTCTCTTCCAGCCTCCGGTACACCCGGTCGAGGTGCTGTTGCTCCGCGTCGACCTCGCGGTCACGTACGGTCTCCGGCTCCGCTCTGTGCTGCGCGTTCACCGCGGCGGCCCCCTTCTGCTCTCCTTAGGGCAGCCGTCAACCGTACGCGACTCCGCACCGCACGGCGCGACGACCGGTCGCAGCGCCCGGGTCGTCCATGCAGCAGAAGGGGCACGGGTGCCGCTCGTAACTGCGGTACTGCTCAAGCTGAACAGACCTCACGGCACTTCGCCCATTTCCAAAATTCCCATAGCAGCTCATCTCGCCCGGCAAATTCTTGCTTCACCAGGCGAGCAACACCACAACAAGGAGGAGAACCACGGCCACGGAAGCAGAGGATAGCCGAGTGCAAATCGTCGGAAAGTGGCCATTCGGCACGTTCGACATAGAAGCGGAACGAGCGTCAAGTGCACCCTGACGCCCGATTTTACGGCCGTCACCCGCCCCTGTTCTGTATGCAGCCCGTACTCTCCCTAGGCTTCTCCCCAACTTCTAAGATAAAAACCTCAGAGAAGATTCCTTTTGCGTCGCTTTCCCGTGATACATCACCGGCATCGAAAGTATATTTAACCTCTTTCGATGCTGCACCCACTCCAGTGACGGCTCTTCATTTTGGATTTTGCAAGAGAAGTGAGAATCTCATCGAATACCTTCGAGAATTCCTTCCCGCTCCTCTTGTACTCATCGATATGGAGGTCAAGGTACGAACCGTGCGACCACAGCCCGAGGTACATATCGCCCTGGTCGCATCTAACAAGCTTCGCGTTTCTCCAGGTCGCGGACCCCTTCTGTTTCCCTGCAGCAGAAACGACATCTTGATGCGAACTCACGGAGAGACTCAGACTGGGGCCCGCTTCCCCCTCCAGATAGAGGTCACACGTCCATGCCGTACTGGCTACGGGCTTCGTCACCCGCTCGAGGCCGGGCCTCGACCGCCCAGGGAAAGCACCCGATGGAAGAACGAAATCTGAAGTTTCACAAGCATTCTTCACATCAGTCCTGCCGCGCTCCGTTTCCGTCAAAGCAATCGATTTCGATTCTTTCTTGCCGAGTACTCCCCCTGCTTCGCACCCCTCGCTCTCCAAAGCCCTCTGAGCGGCCCGATAAGTGAGTCGCATCAAAGCATCAGGGCGAGCTTTCCCATCTATCACGGTAGCGGTGAAAAAAGGAACGAAGTCAGTCTCTGTAAGGATCCTCTTCCAGCAGCTACTCGGCACCAACAACCAAGCTTGGTGAGGCGTAGCGCCACCGGCCAAACCCTCCCGTGTATAGGAAGCCCTCTCCCCATTCTGCCAGACATGCGATTGAAAGGGACTGATTCCTGACATGAATTCAGTCGAAATCTCGACGCTTGGCTGAGGGGAGTCGATGAACTTACTCGTCCGTTTCACGCTGCATTCAAACGAACTGAAGGGCTTCTCTCTACTACTCTGCTGCCGCAGTCTGCCACTGCCGTTCAAGACATCGTTGACTTGGGAGGAAGACAGCGTGTCACCGCAGTATCGGTCCCGTCCGAAGATATCCGTGTTCCACCAAGTAAGCAGACCGGCCACAACTGCCATGCTCACGCCTACGGAAAGCAGTGAGTACCATATTACTCTTCGCCGCACCAATGACTTCCGCCGTTCAAGAGATTCCCCTTAAGAGTCCACTCGGAGAGCGCCGAAGGTGGCCCTCCTCCCCTTCACGTAGCTTTGCCCCGCCTCTCTCTGTGCGGTGTCCACCCACTCTTCACTGCGCTCTCCAGCCTTGCCGCTCCTCTCCAAGAAATGATCCAGTGCATCCTCCGTATTCTGATTTTCGCTCGAAATAGCATCTCTCGTGAAGTAAGAGTTTTCACTCTCTGCAGCTTTAAGCCACTCATGCCAGTAGGAGTCCACTGACCGTTGAGCCACATCGCCGACTATCGGAAAAGCATTCGCCAAGCTGCCCACGAGATGATAACCATAAACGCGCTGATCACCGTTCTTCTCAGAAGTTGCATCATACTCGCTCAGGTCGAGGTCAGCTCCGATAGCAGTAATGGCACCAAAGGTCTCTCCTACTTTTGCCGCACGGTTTCCTACATCACTTGTGGTATCCGCGAGTTGTTCGGCCATGTAGCGCCCGCTGGCTCCATGCAGCAACAGGTAATTGTCACTGTCCTCTGACACTCCACGCATCACGCGGAGAAGACTTGCGCGGCCATTCTGAATCTGAGATTCGTTTCCCAGCAAGAGAGGGTCAGGATCCCCTGAGCGCCCTCCAGGACTATCCGCAGAAATTGTGTCGACGATGTCAGGAATATACGACGACAAAGCTCGGGCGAGTGGGGTTCGCATTTTACTGAAACTTTCCTGCTTCAGGAGCTTATCGGCCTCTCCGATACGGTTGTCTTCAGGGTCCCCGTCGCCGTCCGGATGCCCGTAGTCAAGCCAGTTGACGGTGTCATGCATGATCCGAGCCTCGGTAGGTGTGTGCCTCCCGAAGATCTCGCCCGGTGAACCTGGTTCGCGGCCTGTGGTCCCAGCCTCGATGACGAGGCCCAGTCCCTCTCGTGCGTCTTTGCTCTCCTTGTCCGGGTCATGTCCTCCGATTGCGCCGTCACCCATGTCGACGTGCTTCCAGTCCCGGTCGTGCAGCAGGTACTGCAGATTGTCGTTCTCGGCCGGATCGAGATACTCCGCAGAAACGTCGGGCTGATCGGACATGATCTTTAGGAGGCCGTCGTAGGGGTCGTCTGCGAAGTGTGCGTACTTCTTCCCGTGGAAATCACCGCGCAGATCCCAGACATCCGAGTGACCACCTTGGCTCTTTTCTTCGGCGTCACGCACTGCGTCGGCGGTATCGGTCAGAAACTGTTTATCGTATTCGTCTCCGTCAGCCCTCTGCATGAGTGACACCAGGCTCTGATAGCCGCGAATCTTCTGCCCGGGCCCCCCGCCGTCGACGTTTTCGGCAACCTTGAGGTCGAACTTGCTCAGCCCCGCCTTGCGCATCTCTTCCTGGAACTTCTTGTAGAACGTTGTCTCCGGGTTCTTCGTGGCAGATGCGAGGTTCTTGGCAAGACCTTGGTCCAGCGAGACGTAGGTCTTCCGGTGCTCCTTGTCATCGCTGTAGGCCAGGTCGTCGAGACGGTTGTGTGCCTTGATGAGTCCTTCGGGTCCGCCCAGGGAGTTGATCAAGGTGCGGCTGAACTCGGGGTCGTCGCCGAGTCCGCGGGTCAGCATGGCGGCCTCGCGCAGCTCCTCGGGAGACGGCGTCTGGCCCTCGTTCAGACTTTTGTATGTCTTGGCCGCGCGGTTGGCGCCGGCCTTCACGGCGTCGTCGCCCACGCTTCCGTTGAAGCCGTCGGGCAGGCCCTCGTCCGGTTCCTTGGGGTCCGCCATGAATGCGGCCTTCATGGCTCCGTCAGCAGCCTGGGCTTCTTTGACGGCCTTCTTGATCGAGTCCGTCCATTCTGCTTCGACTTTCGCCTTGGCTTCCGAGTTCTCCCGGTACCTGTCGGCGACCTTCTTTCCCTTCTTGGCCTCGACCTTGTCGAGGTTCATCGTGCAGTGGCCGTGTGAATTCACGTCCATGCCCGCGGCTTGGGCGTCGTCCCTGGCCTTCTCCACGGCCTTCTTGTGGGACTCGAAGGTCGCGTGGGCGAGTCGGAAGAGGGCGCCCACGCCTCGGGCTTCTTCCTCGGCCTGGTCGTACTCCTCAGCCGTCTTCCCGCCCCACTTGCCGAACATCTTCGCGCCCTCGCCCTGCCAGCTGTCCGCGTCCACGGCGGCACGGACGTGGTCCCTGTAGTGGCCGCCCAGGGTTCCGAACCTCTTGCCCATCCCTTCCCAGGACTTGGCGGCGGTCTCCAGGTCGCTGAAGTCCGCGTTCACGATGTCGTCGTACGAGATCGCCATGTCGCTTCCGCCCCTCAGAGGTTGTCGAGACTGCTTCCGGGCCGCTTGTCGAGCCCTGGCTGGAGCCGGGGCGTCGCGGAACCGAAGGCGTCACGGGTGGCGATGTCCATGCCGCTGAGGATCGTGTTGACGTCCATCAGTGCCTCGCGCTCGTGGGAGAGGCTCCGGGTGAGGTGCTTGTGGTGCGTGCGCCAGGTCGTGAGCCGGTGGCGGATTCCGGTCCACACCTCCCAGCCGTGGAGCTTCCCGCGCCCGGTCGGGCTCTCCGGATTGCCGGTGAGAGTCTCGGTGTCCCCGTCGGCTTTCGAGCCCGCCTTGTGCGTCTCCGGGCCCAGAGTCTCCGCGAGATAGCGCGCCGCGGCCTTCTTCTTCGACTCGGAATGGACCAGATCGGTATTCTGCGGCAGGTGACCGCCCGGCTTCATTCCCGGGCTGGGATTCTGGTCCGATGCTGCGTTGCCCCCCATGGCCCCGCTCCCCCTCCTTGTGCATGCGGACGGCCTGCGGCCTGTCCGGGCACGGCGGGGCACCCTCCTGGCTCAGGGTCTGTTGTGCGGAGGGGCCGGATCGTCGTGCGGCCGTCCGGTAAACGTTCCCCAAAGGTAACAGTCAGTGTTACAGAACGCTATCGGCGCATGCGGAGAGTGAAGGATGTCCGGATAGCCGCCTCTTGCCCTGCTCTCGCGGTGACCGGCCCTTGCTTCCGGGCGGTGCCGCCCCACCGCTCGCGTTCCGGGCCGGAAGGACAGCCCGCGCAGCGGTCAGCGGTGGACGTGGGACGCGATGGTGCGGGCGCACTCCGCGGAGGGGGTGTGGGTGGTGTCGACCTCAAGGTCGTAGCGCACGCCCTGGTGCACCAGCTCTGCCTGTGAGGCGGCCATCCCGCTGACGCGGTCGCCGCGGGACTGTTCCCGTGCCGCGGCGACCGCGCTCTCGCATCGGACGCCGACCCACAGCACTTCCAGTCCGCGGAGGGCCTGCTGCCACCGCTGCTGCGAGGCGGCGCCGCCGAGGAAGACCTCGTCGATGACGACGCGGGCTCCCGCGCCGGCCATCGCCGCGACGCCCGCCATCCATGCGGCCTCCAGCTCCCGGAACCGCGGCCCGACGCTCACTCCGCCGTCCTCCGCGAGTTCGATGCCGGTGTCCCCGGTGCGCAGCGATGCGGGCATGGCCTCGATCAGGTCGTCGACCCCGAGGGCGAGCCAGGGCTCCGGCAGGGTGGTCTGCAGGCATCTGGTGAGTTCCGTCTTGCCGGAGCTGGAGCCGCCGTTGAGCACGATCACGTGGGTTGTCACGACGCCACGGTAGAGGGTGCCCTCCCGACGGGCGCAACGGCTTTTGACGGCGTACCGAGAGCGGCGAGCCGGGAAGGCGCGGAACCGCGCAGGCTCCCGGTCGCCGGATGGGTCCGGCGACCGGGAGCCTGCGCTGCGGGTGCCGCTGGTTCTGCTGCCTCGGGTGTGCTCGGTCCGCCGGATGCGGCGGAGGGGTCCGGCTCCCGGCCCGATCCGAGCCGGGAGCGGTCGTTCAGAGGTCGCCTTGCAGATAGGAGCGGGCAGCCGCCATGACGTCCTTGAAGCGGTCGTCGGCGATGGCCTGCACCGGTGCGTCGTCTTCCAGCTGCGGGTTCATCCCGATCATCCAGGCTCGGGCGACGTGCGAGTTCTCGCCGTTCTCGATGAGTTTGAACACCTGGTAGGCGGTGCGCAGTCGTAGTTCGGAATCGATGCGGGGCGCGTTGTCGGCCTTGCACCACTTGCCGACCTGCTTGGGGTCCTCGATGCCGGCGACGAGCGCCGTCACCCGTTGGCCGAAGTTGTCCTGCAGGAAACGCGCGACGTAAGCGGTGGTCTGCTCCGCGGTGTCGCGGTGTGCTCGGACTTCTGCGGCCAGCTCTCGCTGTGTCTGCATGGTCTCCTCATTCCCCCCGGCAGGACAGCCCGGGTGGGGCTGTGCGGACTGGACGCGGAAGGCTGTGAACGGGCTGTTGGAGGCGCAGGGTTCGCCGTGACGGCGGCTGTGCCGCGGGGCGCACCCGCACCCGGGACGTGCCTGTCCCCGCACCGGTGGTCGTCCGGTTCGCGAGCGGGCGGCAGGACGACGCACCAACGGCGCTCGTCGCGCCTGCCGTGCTCGGATCCCGAGGGCGCGGGGGCCTGGACAAGTGCATAGTCGGCGTGCTCAACATGCCTTCTCCCTGCTCCTGATGGAAGGAGTCTACCCCCGGCCACACCCCATACTCCAGATTTTTCCCACTCTAAAAGACCCTTAAATCCCCCTCGAATCCCCCCTCTGATCCTCCCCCAGGTCTTCCACCTGGCAAAATACGCCGGGCCGAGGGAGTTCCCGGCGACGGGATCGAGACAGCGATCGGCAGATTGACTCAATCCGGGTGACGGCTCGTACGGCCGATCGCCCCGGCGCCGCCCTCGGAGCCCCGGCAGCCGGGCCCGCCGTCACCGGCCCGCGGTCTCACCAGACCGTCAGACCGAACTCACGAGCGACTTCCTGCAACTCGAGGGACTCCGCGAGGATGGGCCGCCGCTCCACCTCCTCGATCTCGGGGCCGCTCAGGAGTGCCCAGCACCGGCGTCCGCCGTACCCGGAGCGGAAGGCGATCCCCTGGATCAGCTGGTGGCCCTGCGTGTTGCGTTGGGCGACGCTCCAGGCGGCGATCTGCCGGGTGATCCGCCGGTCCGTGCCGTGCAGATCGTGGTCCGAGAGGGAGTCCGCGGCGACCCAGTCGTTCAGCTCGCTCTTCAGCTCCTCGCCGAGGAATCGCCGGGTGTCCTCGGACTCGACATCCAGGAACCGCGCCTCGGCCGGCGGCCGGAGTCGCACGAGGATCCGTTCGTTCCGCCAGCTCGACGGCAGATGCCCCGGCCGCATCCGCCCGCCGCCCTCGGACAGCCCGTCCTGTGCCATCAGCCGGCGCATCCGGGGATGGACGCGGAAGGGGGCCAGGGCCTCCGCGTAGCAGCCGGTGGTCTCACTGCACGTGTAGAGCATCCCGTAGCTGAAGAGGCTGAACCTTCCCGCGCACGAGCCGCTCGTGGTCTCCGGCTCGACCCTGTTGTACCGGAGGGGTTCGGCCGCCTTGCCGAGGCGCCAGACACCGCGTTCCGGGGCTCCGACCAAGGTGACGGGAGGGAGGGGACTGGTCATCGCGGCCTCCTCGGCGTGCCGGTGCCGGTGCCGGTGCGGGTGCCGGCCTGCCGTGCTGTGCGGCGGGGGCGGACGGCGCGGGCGTCTGACGCGTCGTGGCGTCGGATCGGTGGGATCGGGAAGACGGTCATAGGTCCTTGAGGCAGCTGCGGGCAGAGGTGCGCCGAGAGGCGAGGCGCCCATTGTCGCGCAGGGGGACCAACGGAAGAGGGGCTACGGAAGTGCCCTGCGGGGGCGCACAGATGAGGCGTGGAGGCGCGGACGGGGCGCACGGGGTACCCCCGAGCGCCCTTCAGCTGTTTCTGCTCCCGTGGTCCCGTCCCGCTGAACGCACCGGACACGTCCTCGCGACCCGCTGCCGCCGAGCGGCTGGTCCGCCATCCGGGACGTCCGCCTTCTGCGACCGGACCCTGGGGGCCCGGCCGGCCGCCTTCCGGTCCCCGCGCCGTGCGCACTCCGCCTGTTCCGGATCGGCACCCCGAGCCCCGGGAACTACTGTGCCGGCGCCCCGCGATGCAGTATGTGCCGCTTGAGGGAATCGGGGTCGCCGATCCAGTGGAAGAGGGTGGGCTGTTCCTCGGTGCCTCCGAACTGCCAGCTGCTGACCGCCCTGCAGTCGGTGACGTCGAGAGCGAGCTGCGAGGTTCCGTCCGGCGCCGCACCCTTCGACCATGAGCCGGAGCCGTCGCAGTGCTCGTGAGCCTCCCCGCTGGTCGCCGTGTCCGCGTCGTGGACGCCCAGCTCGTCGGCCACCGCGGTGCCGTCGGCGCGGAGAGTGAGGGTGCCGCCCTGGTCGTCGCTCCAGACCCCGACGAGCTGTGTCTTGGTGAGCCGTGGCGGCTCGTACTCCTGGATCAGTCCGGTTCCGTAGGCCGCCAGGCCGCCGACGAAGACCACAGCCGACAGCGCCAGTCCGCAGCCGAGGACCCCCGCGGCCAGCCCGAACCGGGCACCGGTGCGACGCAGCACGGTCACGGCCCTGCTGCACAGGACGGCGGGGACCAGGCCGACGAAGGCCACCAGAAGAACCAGCGGCAGCGCGGTCCAACCGCCCCCGAACAGCGCCGTCGGCACCCCGATGCACAGGGCTGCCGTCGCGGCGACCGCACCGCACACGGCCAGGCACCAGCGCGCCGTCTCCGGCCGCCCCTTCTTGCGGGCCGACCAGCGCGACAGCTGTACGACCGGCAGGACGACCGCGGCCGAGCAGATCAGCCCCGCCAGGCCGAGCAGCACCATGGCGACCACGGAGACGAAGAGATATCCGACATAGGCCGGGACGCCGGCGGCGAGATAGTACTCGTCCCGCAGGCCCGCCAGGAAGTACACGACCAGCGCGAGGACTCCCTCCGCCGCCAGGGCCACGGCGCCGGTCAGCCACACGGCCGTCCAGCCTGCGCCGCCGACGCGTTCCGGTCCTCCGGGAGTCGTTCTCTCCCTTTCCACCGTCGATTGCGCCATTTCCCGCCCCTTCCTTCACATGTCCCCCTCATCATGCACCTGACCGGCAGGAACGCCGCGGCCGGGGTGCCGCGCAAGAGGTCCGCGAGGCCCGGACAGGCCGGCAGGACCTCCCACCGTGCGCGCCCGCTGTGCGCTGTGCGCACAAGATCGCCACCCGTGAGGCGGACAGCTCGGGAGTCGATACGTCGCGGGGGGGAGCACACGCGTCACCGGCGAGTCGGTGACCACAGGGGACCCGCGATCGAAGGCCCTGCTCAGAGGCGTTTGTCGTCGAGACGCAGGATCATCGTGCCCGCCTCCCCGGTGGCCAGCAGCACCGGCGCGGCCGATTCCGAGGCGCGCTGCGGCGCCATTTTCAGGGTGTTGACCGGATACCCGGTGACGGCTTGCAGGAGCGGTCGGTCGACGGTGGCGTCCCACAGGTGGATGCCGGTCCTGCCGGCGACCGCGAAGAGGGTGCGGCCGCGGCCGGCGGTGAACCGGGTGACGGCGGTGAGTTCGCCGTCCCCGGGATTGAACTCCCGTACGAGATCGGCTCCGTCGTACGACCGATCCCGCGATCGCTCCTCCGGCCGCGGCCCCGGATCCTGCTCCCGCTCCTCCCCGTCCTGCTCTTCCTCCCGCACCGACCAGACTTTCAGCGAGCCGTCCTGCCCGGCGGTCGCCAGCCGCAGCCCGCCGTTGTCCAGCGGGAAGAAGGCCACGTCGTTCACGGCGTGCTGCTCACAGCGGATGGTGATCGGGTCCGGCCGGTGGCCGTCATCCGCCGCGCGAGAGTGCCGCCGCAGGTCCCAGATCCGCACGTTGCCGTCGCTGCCGCCGGAGGCGAGCAGGAACCCGTACCGGGAGTGCACGGAGGCCAGGCAGCGGACGCTGAGGACGTGCTGGGAGAAGCTGTGCACGGTTTGGCCGGTGCTCAGGTCCCACACCAGGACTCTGCCGTCGGCGCCGCCGCCGGCCAGCAGCGCGGTGGAGTCGTCGACCATCGGCACCAGGCACAGCGCCGGTGAGTAGTGGCCCGTCAGTTCGCGGACGGTCGAGACCGGGCCGCGCTCGGTGAGGTCCCACAGGGCGACGCTGCTGTCGCTCATCCCCGCCGCCAGCAGCAGCCGGGTGCCCAGCGGGACCCAGGCAAGCGCCGTCGGGGAGTCCCCCTCGTGGACGAGCCGCTCGGCGCCGGTCTCGATGTTCCACACCTTGGTCCGCGTCTCCTCGGCGGTGGCCAGCAGGCGCATGGGCGGGGGCGAGAGGGCACTGACGGTGATCGGGGTCCAGACGCGCGGGGGGTCGTGCAGCGCGGCCGCCGACAGCGGCCAGGCGCGGATGGTGCAGTCCAGCCCGGCGCTGTAGAGGCGGGTGTGCCCGTCGCGGGTGACGGAGGTGAGGGCGGTGGCCGGAGCGGAGTGCCCCGGCAGGGCCTGGTGCAGGGGGCGCAGAGCGGGCAGTTCCCACAGCCGTACGGTGCCGTCCGCCGACGCCGAGGCGAGGGTCTGCCGGTTCTCGACCTCGACGACCCGGAGGGCTGTCGCCTGGGTGGTGCCCGGCCCGGTACCGGTCGGCGGGGCGAGGCGGGGGTGCGGTGCGGCCGCGTCGTGGAGGGCCAGCGAACCGTCCTCCAGCGCGACGACGTACCGGCCGCTGCCGTCCGGCGGGGCCAGCAGCGCGCGGACGGCAGCGGGATGGCGGGAGCACCGGGTGGTGGTACGGCCGTCGAAGCACCCGACCGTGTCGTGCTGGGCGAACAGCAGCACCGGCGTCCCGCGGGGCCGCGGGCCCGGCACCACGGCGTCGCCGTCCTGCGCCGGGGCTCCGCCGCCCGGGGCCGGCGGAGCCGCGCGGCCGGGCAGCCGGGTGCTCTGGAGGAGCACCGGGGCGCTTTCGAGGACGGGGAGGGGGATGTCGACCGGCTGGAAGGTGGCGGCGTCGAAGGCGGCGATGTGCCCGTCGTCGTAGGCCGCCAGGAGGGTGGAGGCGTACGCGGACTGCTCGTGGCGGATCAGGGAGCTGACCCAGGCGCGCTCGCGGTGATGGATCTGCCGTATCGGCCGGGCCCGGTGCGCGTCGAGCACGGTGACCCGTCCGTCGGTCCCGGCGGTGACGACGAGCCCGTCGGCCAGTGGGAGCAGTTGGGTGACGGCGCCCTGGTGCAGCGGCAGCGGGGCGGCGGCCGCGGTGCCGTCGGGGCGCAGGAGGCGTACCGCGCCGTGGTCGTCCCCTGCGACGACGAGCGTCCGGCGGGGCCCGCGGGGGGTGAGGGACGTCAGGGAGGTGACGGCGGGATCGGTGAGGGCCCAGAGATTCTCGGCGCTGGCGCAGTCGCTCCACAGCGGGGTGACCGGTGATCCGGCGAACGGTTCCGGCGGGGTGCCGCGCTGCTCCGGCGGCAGGTGCCGGGCCGTGGCGGCGTGGTGGGCCAGTTGCAGGCTGGCGAGCCGGGAGAGCGGGCTGAGGTTGCGGGTGAAGGGTTCGAGTTTGGCCCACGCCTGGAGCCACTGCTGCCGGAGCGGGCTGGACTCCCCGGCCGCCAGCAGGCGGCGGACCGCGGCGCTGGTCTCCCAGGGCAGCAGGGCGGGTGGCACGTGCGTGTCGTCCAGCACATGGCCCTGGGCCGCGTGCTGGGCCAGGTGGCGGCGCAGATAGGGGTGCGGGGGGATGCTGGGGTCGTCGGGCACCAGACCGGCCAGCGCGGCGGCCAGCTTCTGCTGGATCTCCACCTGGCCGGGAGCCTGCGGGCCGCGGTCGGGGCGCTCGGGCGGTTCGGTCACGCGATGCCGCCGTCGTCGAGCAGGGTGCCCGCGCGCAGGACTTCGGTGAGGGATTCGTGCGTCGGGCGGTAGACGCGTCGTTCGTCCTGGTGGTCATGGGTCAGATAGCCGTTGAGCCGGCTGCCGAGCAGCTTCTCGATCATCTCGTCCCAGTTCTCCAGGGGCCTGCCCAGCAGCGTCTGGGCCATCGCCGGCCAGATGACCGACCAGGGCACGCCGGAGCCCTCCGCGAAGGCGGCGGCCCGCAGCAGCGCGTGCGCGACGTCGGCGGGCAGCCCTTCCTCGGCCACCAGTGCCAGATCGCGCCGCAGCAGGCCCCGGACGCCGAGTCCCAGCATCTGCTGCCATTCCGGTTGCCGCACCGTGTGCACGGGGTCCGCGTCGCCCTTGAGCTGTTCCCCGGCCAGGCGCGCGTCGATGAAGGACGGCCACACCTGCCGGGCCACCAGGGCGGCGGCCTCGTGTGCTGCTCGCGGGTGGCTGCGGTCGCCGAGGAGAGCGGTCACGTACTCCGCGATGTCGGCGGTGCTCTGCTCGTCGTCGGTGCGTTCCACTTCGGCGCTCGGGAAGGTCTCGCGCAGCAGGTCGAGCAGACCGCGCTGCGCGTCGGGGCAGGTGTCCGCCGGTGCTGCCGCGGCCGGTCTGCTGGAGCGCACGCCGAGCAGCAGGCTCAGCTCCGCGGGGCCAGGCCCGCCGCTTCCGCCCTCCGCGTCATCCGCCGGTCCCGGCGCTTCCGGCGCCCCGGGCTCCCCCGCGGCCCGCGGCGCTCCCCGCTCCCCCGCCGCTCTCCGCTCGCCCCTGGCCTGGGAGGGCAGGCGGGCGGTGCAGAACTCGCCGAGGGGACCCAGCACATCGCTGACGATACGGTCGGCTTCCTCGGATTCGTCCAGGCCGTCCAGGACGACGCCCACCCGTCCGGTGCGGCCGCGCAGATGGGTGACGAGCTGCCGGGACCAGCAGGTGACCGGGTCCTCGGCCGACTCGGGGACTGCGGGGGTCTCGCCGAGTGCGCGCAGCAGGGCGGCGGCGACCTGGGAGGCGTCCTGGTGGCGGGCGAGGACGGCCGCGTCGACGGAGCCGGGCGGCGGGACGGTGGCGGCGGGTACCTGTTCGGTCGCCGCCTTGCACAGCGGCTGGTTCCGGTAGGCGGGGTCGCTGAGGACCACCGCGCGGGCGAGCACGGCGGACTTCCCGCTGCCCGCGCTGCCGGTGACCAGCAGGACTCCCCGGGCGCGGGTGCCGTCCAGGTGGGTGGTGAGCGTCCGGTTGAGGCGCTCGCGGCCGCGGAAGTACCAGCCGCTGTCGCCGTCCTGGGTGCGGCCGGTGGCCCGGTCGAGCCAGTAGCCGTCCTTGGTGTTGCCGCCGCCGTGTGCACTGCCGGGGCCGGTGCTCTCGCGGTCGTGCCGGTAGCCCGGGTTGGGGATGCACGGCGTCGGTTCGAGCGGGCTGGAGCTGTGGACCAGTTGGCGCAGCCGGTGCCGCTCACGTTCCGGGCCGCGCCGCAGGCCGCGTTCGAACTCGGCCATGAAGTCGCCGACGCTCAGGTGCGGCGTGGTCACCCCGGCGTTGGTACGCAGCCGGTGCAGGGCCCCGCGCAGCAGCGTGGGGAACCGGCGCACCTGTACCGGACGGTCGTGGCCGCAGGTGACCAGGACGTCCAGCCGGCAGGTCTCGCGACGCTGCTGACCGATGTCGGCGTAGAGCGCGGTGAGTTCGGAGGCCAGCTGTCCCGCGTAGCAGGCGTTGACGATGACCAGGACGTTCTCCGCGTGCGAGTCCAGAGCCGCGGCGACCACGTCCGCGGTCCGCACGGCGGTGGCGAGCTTGCGGTTCTTCACCGAGCCGGGCAGCTTCAGGTAGTGGGAGCGGGACGCGCCGGCGAGTCCGTGGCCGGTGACGAACAGCACCAGGGCCTGCCCGCCCAGCTCCCGCACCTTCCGCTCCCGGAAGAAGTCCTCCACATCGTCCCGGGTCTCCAGCACCGGGTTGGGCACCTGGTGGAAGGCGGTGGACGACCCCTCGGCCGACCACCACGCGGTGACCACGTCCAACTGCTCGCGGATGCCGCCGGTGAACTCCTCGTCGCCGTCCCCGTAGTCGAGGACCGCGAGCGTCAGCAGAGTGCGCGGGGGCGGCACGTCCGCCTTCTCGTCCGCCGAGAAGGCGTCGCGCAACTCGACTCCTCCCCCAACACCGCTCATGGTGCCTATCGTTGCAGGTATGAGTCCGCCTTCGCAGTGGAACGCCGCCACGTCCCTCGCCCCGGCCGTCACCCACGACGCGATCGTCATCGTGCCGGGCATCATGGGCAGCGAACTGATCAACGCCGGAGGCGAGGTCCTGTGGGGGCTCTCCCATCCCCGTTGGCTCGCCAAGGCGTGGCTGAGCAGGTCGGGGCTCGGCTCCCTGCACGTCACCGACGCGGAGCGCGCGGGAGAGCCCGGGTCCGTGCGGGCGAGCCGACTGCTGCGCTTCCCCACCTGGATTCCCTTCGTCGGCGGTGTCGAGCCCTACACCCGGCTGGTCGAGGACGCGGGCGCGGTCGCGGCCCATCCGCGGGCCCTGCGCACCTTCCCCTACGACTGGCGGCTGCCCGTGCGCACCAACGCGCGGCTACTGGCGCAGGAGGCCCGTCGTCACCTGGAGGAGTGGCGTGCGCATCCGGCCCATGCACAGGCGCGGCGGCTGGCGGTGGACGAACGCGAGGCGCGGCTGGTCTTCGTCGCGCACTCGATGGGCGGTCTGGTCACCTACGCCGCGCTCGCGCTCGGCGGCGACAGCGAACTCGCCGCCGAGACCCGGGGCGTGATGACGCTGGGCACCCCCTTCCAGGGGTCGGTGGACGCGGCCTGCATCCTCAATGGCGTCCAGGGCGCGCCGCTGCCCCTGCCGCACCGCAAACTCGCCGCACTGGCCGCGACCATGCCCGGCGTACACGACCTGCTCCCCCGCCACCTGTGTGTGGAGGACGGGACCGAGGTCCGCCGCCTCACCTCCGCGGACGTCGCCGCGCTCGGCGGCGACAAGGACCTGAACGCGGACGCGGAGGCGTTCCGGCAGAAGCTGCTCACCCAGCCGCTGCCGTGCCACCGCCAGCTCGTGGGTATCCAGCAGCGGACGGCCGCGTCCATGACACTGGAAGACGGCGTCGTCCGACCGGCGGAGTACTCCTTCCGCAGTCACACCGACGGCGAACTGCTCCGGGACCGCCACGGTGTGCCCCGGCGCTTCCCGGTACAGGGGGACGGCACGGTCCACCGCGCCTCCGCTTCCCTGCTCTCCTCGTCCGCTTCCGTGCCTTTCGCGCTCCAGCACGGCACGCTGGCCAGCGACAAGGCGGCCCGACTGGCGGTCGTCGACTTTCTGCTGGAGGAGGATCCGCTGGGCCCCGACCAGGCGGACGGCGCGCTGGGCCTCCAGGTGCCGGACTACGTCGTACCGGGCGCGGAGTGGCAGGTCGACATCACCGGCACGGACGACCCGTCGGGCGTCGAGTGCACCCTGTCCGCGCTGGACGGCGACGGCTGGAGCCGGGAGGGCAGCCCGTACGCCGACGGCGACGACCTGCTCCGCGTGGACCTGCGGGTACCCCGGCCCGGCCTCTACCGGCTCACCGTGACGGCCCCCTACAGCCCCACCACCCTCACCCAGCTCGTCTTCGCGGGCCCCGACGGCACGGCCGACGGCCGTTGAGACGGTGCCGGTGAGGAGGCAACGCTCGAGCATCGTCGGCGCCCGCGACGATGCGGAGCGGGTTGCGCGCCGACGTGCGGCGGCCCGGCGGCACAGCCGCCGTCAGGCGGCGGGCCCCGGAGCGGAGGCCCGCTTGGCGGTGTCGCGCCGGCGGATGGCCTCGGCCACCTCGTCGAGGGCGGTGCGCAGGACGGATCCGTACGTGTCCGGGGAGAGGGCGTGGGCGTGCTCTCCGGCTGCGGTGATGTGTTCGGTGGCCGCGTCGAAGGCGCCGAGACGGCGGTAGTCGTCGGCGAGGTTGAGGTGCAGGGACGGATAGAAGCCGGCGAGGTGCAGACCGGCGTGGTGCTGCTGAACGCGCTGCTCGGTGACGGCGTCGGCAGCGTCCAGGGCGCGGATGTCCCAGGCCAGGGCCGGTGCCGGGGCGTCGTGGAGGTCTGCCAGATGGTGCGCGAGGGTGCAGCGGTGCAGCGGGTCGCCGGTGACGCCGATCGTGGACCACAGATTCAGCAGCTTCCGGCGGGCGGAGGCGGCGTCGCCGGTTCGGCCTTCCTCGACGGCGCGGCCGATGGCCTCCATGGTGGCGTCGGGGCCGGCAGGGGTGGCGGTCATGGTGTTCTTCCTCGTCGTTCTCGCTCAGGATGCGTGGTCGGTTCTTGCTGAGGGTGTGCGGCCGGGCTCGGTGGGCATGGCCAGGGTGGTGAGGTCGCCGCGGTCGGCGGAGCGGATGGTGCCGGGCTGGTCCGGTCCTCGCAGGTCGAGCAGCAGGTCGGGACCGATGGCGGTGCTGACGGCCGGGTAGAGCGTGGTGAGTTCGAAGGAGATCCGCAGGTCCTGCCCCGTCACGGTGGCCGTGAGCGCGGCACCGGTGGACGCCGGCTCCGCCGCCGGGAGGACATGCAGGCCGTGCCGGGTGGCCCGCAGGGTGATCCGCTCTCCCGGGTGCTCCTCCAGGGCTCGCAGGAGGAGAGCCTTCGAGACCGCCACCCGGGTCGTGGCCTCGGGCAGCGAGGCGAGCATCAGCCGATGGTCGGGAAACTCCTCCGGCAGCAGTCGGCAGTGCCGGTCCTCACGGTCCGCCGTGCGCAGCCGGAGTGCGTGCGGCGTCGCCTCGGCCCGCACCAGTGTGCTGCGGCGGATCTCCTGCGTCACGGCCCGCAGTTGGTCACCGTCGACCGTGCCGGCCCAGGTCGCGGATGCTGCTTCGGCCGGCACCAGGGTCCGGGTCGCGAGGCGGTAGCGGTCCGTCGCGGTCAGGGTGACCGCTTCCGGTGTCGCCTCGACACGCAGCGCTCCGAGCACCGGGATGTCCGGTTCCCGCACGGTGGCGGTCAGTACCTGCTCGATCGCGTCGGCCAGCACCGGTCCCTGCACCACGGCGATCGGCAGACCGGGCGTCTCGGTGAGCGATGACGTGAGCGACGATGTGAGCGAAGCGGCCTTCCGCCGCACCGCCGCCGCGTCCTCGCAGACCTTCGCGACATGCTCGTCGATCAGCCGGGCCGCGTCATCCGGCTCCGCGTCGAGAGCCGTCTCGACGGCGGTGAGCGGCATGCCGATCTCGCGGAGCCGGCGCAGGGCCGCTGCCCGCGTCACCTGGTCGGCACCGTAGTAGCGGTAGCCGGAGACCGGGTCGACCTGGGCGGGGCGGAGCAGCCCGGAGTCGGCGTAGAAGCGCAGGGCGCTCGCGGTCAGTCCGGTGCGTCGGGCGAAGGCCCCGATCGGCATCAGTTCGTCGTCAGGCACCCGGCCATCGTCGGGCTTCAACCGACGTGAAGGTCAATACCAGCCGGGCGGGCCCGCTGCTCCCGGGCCCGCACTGTCCAGGTCGCGCCGGAACCAGGTGCCCGGCTCACCGCCGAGGTCGGCCGGATCCGCCGGATCGACCGGGACGAATCCGGCCTTGGTCAGCACCCGCTGGGACGCGACGTTCGTTCGGGAGGTGCCGGCCCGCAGGGTGCGCAGCCCGTACCGTGTCGCGGCCAGTCGGCACAGTTCCTGCACCGCCGACGTCGCCACACCGCGTCCGGCGGCGTGCTGTGCGACCCGGTAGCCGAGTTCGGCGGCGCCGTCCTCGAGGTCGTACAGGTTGAACCGGCCCAGTACCGATACGTCCTCGTCGACGAGGACGTGGAAGGCGCAGACGCCGGCCTCCTGCTCGGCCAGCAGGGCGCCGAACCGGTCGGCGAACCGGTCGAAGTACGCGTCGCCACGGTCGGTGACGAAGGCGGCGAAGTAGGCGCGGTTCGCCAGTTCGAAGGCCAGGACCGTCGGGGCGTGGTCGGCGCGCAGCCGCTGCAGCTCGGGCACAGCGCGACTCTATCCAGCCGCAGGGCTGAGGCCACCCGGGTTTCCGCCCGGCGGAGAAGCCCTGGCCGACGGCAGTGCGACGCGGGTCACATCCGCCCGTGTCACAGGAAGTCGGGCCGTCTCGTCTCAGGGGGTGTAGCCACCGAGGACCACAGAGGAGCACAGAGGAGCACACCATGGACGCACGACTGGACTACTTCGCCAGCCCGACCGCCGGCAAAGCCCTGAAGCACTTCATGTCCGCGGGCATGACGCTCAAAGAGTCACCGCTGCCGGCCGCGACGCAGGAGCTGGTGGCGCTGCGCGTGAGCCAGATCAACGGCTGCGCCGCCTGCATCGACATGCACACCAAGGAGGCCGCTGCCGCCGGTGAGACCCCGGTGCGGCTGAATCTGGTCGCGGCGTGGCGGGAGGCCACCGTCTTCACGGACGCCGAGCGTGCCGCGCTGGAACTCGCGGAGGCCGGGACCCGGGTCGCGGACGCGGCCACCGGCGTGGACGACGAACTGTGGACGTACGCCGCCAAGCACTACGACGAGGAGCAGCTCACCTCTCTGGTGGTCCTGGTCTCCTTCATGAACGCCGTGAACCGGCTGAACATCATCGCCCAGCAGCCGGCCGGGGACTACGAGCCCGGACGGTTTCACTGAGCCGTGGCGGCGACCGGCTCGGAGCCCGGCAGCGGGCTCGGGACCTGACCCCGGCAGTGTCGGTCGACGGCCGACAGCCAGGTGATCACAGAGGATGTCCGGGCCGGCGGTGCGGCCGGCGGGAAGGCACGAGGAGGGTTTCGCCGTGACCAAGGTGGAGGAGTTCGAGGAGCTGCGGCCGCTGCTGTTCTCGCTCGCCTACCGCATCCTGGGCAGCGTGGGTGAGGCCGAGGACGCGGTGCAGGAGACATGGCTGCGCTTCGACGCCTCGACGGCCCAGGTCGCGTCGGCCAAGGCGTTCCTGACGACCGCGGTGACGCGGATCTCGATCGACGTGCTGCGCTCCGCACGGGTCAGGCGGGAGGAGTACGTGGGCCCCTGGTTCCCCGAACCGCTGCTCAGCGACCCGTATCAGGACCCGGCACGCTCGGCGGAGCTGGCCGACTCGGTGTCGATGGCCGCGCTGCTGCTCCTGGAGCGGCTCAGCCCGCTGGAGCGGTCGGTGTTCGTCCTGCGGGACGTTTTCGGCTTCGGGTTCGACGAGGTCGCGGCGGCGGTGGGACGGTCGGAGGCGGCGTGCCGGCAGCTGCTGGTCCGCGCCCGGCGGCACATGCGGGACGGGCGGCCGCGGTTCGAGGCGGACCGGCAGGAGCGGCAGGAGCTGGCGACGCGGTTCTTCGACGCGCTGAAGGACGGTGACGTGGCCGGGCTGCGGAAGCTGCTGGCCGCCGACGTCCGGCTCGTCGGGGACGGCGGCGGCAAGGCCCCGCAACTGGCCAAGGCCGTCAGCGGCGCCGAGAACGCGGCCCGGCTGCTCGCCTCGGTCTTCCCCCTGATGGCCCGGGTCGCTGTGACGTTCGAGCCGCGGGAGATCAACGGACAGCCCGGTGCGCTCTTCCGCGACCGGGACGGCAAGGTACTCCACATCATGGCCCTCGACGTGGTCGACGGGCAGATCCGGACCATCCGCGCAGTGATCAACCCCGACAAGCTCGGTCACCTCGGGCCGGTCGCCGACGCCTGGGCCGTCGACCGCGAGGTGAAGCAGGCCCGTCGACGGACGGAGTGACGCCGGGACCGGCGCGGGCCGAAAACCGCCCGGACTCTCCTCAGCTTCGCGTCCCCGAAGGGCGGCAGTCGGCGAATTCCGCCCAGACGACCTTTCCCGGATTCCGCGCTCCCACTCCCCACTTGTCCGCCAGTGTTTCGACGAGAAGCAGCCCGCGGCCGGTCTCGGCGTCGTCGGTGGCGGACGAGAGTGTGGGAGTTCCCTCTCCACTGTCGTGCACCTCAATTCGCAACTGTCCGTCAGACTCCAGCCAAAGCATCACCCGGAATCCGCGCCCCGGTGGAACACCGTGCAGCAGCGCGTTCGTGGCGATTTCACTGACGCACAGCAGCACGTCGTCGCCGCGCGCCGCAGCACCCCAGTCCTCCAGCGCCCGCCGCACGAACGCCCTGGCCCGAGGGACGGAACGGCGCTCCCGGCGGTAGAAATGCTCCCGGAAGTGCGGCAGATGAGTTTCCCAGTTCATGGGAAAACCGTCGCGCCCGCCGGTTAGCCTCAACACCGGTTCCACTCGTACAGCTGAGTTGTACGAGTTCCACTCCGGTCGGTTCCCGGCCGGTTGGGGGAGAGACACGGTCATGCCACCGAAGAAGCGCCAGAAGAACGCGTCCGCCCTGAAGTTGGTCGGACAGCTCCTCGCCAACTACCGCCGCGCCGCCCACTTCACCCAGCAGGCCCTCGCCGACCTGGTGTGTATGGACGTCGATTCCATCGCCTCCATCGAGCAGGGCCGCCGCGTCCTCAAATCCGACCTGGCCGAACAATTGGACGAAATCCTCGGCACGAAGGGCTCCCTGGCCATCGCCGTCGCCCACCTGCCGGATATGGACAAGTACCCGCTGTGGGCCGAGGAGTTCATCGACCGGGAGCAGGAGGCCGTCGCGATCGACTGGTTCGAGAACCAGGTACTCCCCGGACTTCTTCAGACCGAGGACTACGCCCGTGCGGTGTTCCGGAGCAAGGAGCCGCCGCTGGAGGCGGACGAGGTGGAGGTCCAGGTCGCCGGGCGGATGGCACGGCAGGCGGTCTTCCAGCGGAAGGTCCCGCCCTCCGCCAGCTTCGTCGTCTCCGAAGCGGTCCTGCTGGACCGGCTCGGCGGCGGCAGCGTGCGACGGGACCAGCTCCGCCGCCTCCGGGAGGACGCGGACATGCCGGGCCTCGCACTCCAGGTGATGCCCCTCGGGCGTGAGAAGCATGCGGCGCTTGACGGCCCGTTCGTGGTGTTGGAAACCCCGGACCACGAACACTTGGGATACATGGAGACTCAGCGCGGCAGCATGCTCGTCTCAGAAGCGAGCGAGGTCAGCATCCTCGCCCGAAAATATGCGATGCTGCGAACCCAGGCTCTCAATGTGGAGGACTCCCGGAGCCTGTTGGACCGGCTGCTAGGAGAGGCATGAGCGAAGCACAGTGCACACCCGGCACCGACAGCCTGAACTGGTTCAAGTCCAGCTACAGCGGCAGTGAGGGCGGCGCCTGCCTGGAGGTCGCGTTCGACTGGCACAAGTCCAGCTACAGCGCCGGCGACGAGGCCGCCTGCGTCGAGGTAGCCACCTGCCCCGAAGCCCGGATTCACGTACGGGACTCCAAGAACCCCGCAGGCCCCTCCCTCACCCTCTCCCCTGCCACTTGGACCTCGTTCACGGCATACGCCATCGGCGAATAGCCGGCTGCGGGGCGGATGCACGAGCAGGGACACGTACGTGGCACTCCCCCGCACCCTGAGGCCCGCGCGGTGAGCGTCTGCTTGCGCCAACTGCGAGTCTTGCGGGTCGCCTTGCCCGGCGTGTGGACTGCTCCCGTGTCCACTGTTCTCCATCTCTGCGCGAGTGCCGCCGCCCCCGTCCAGTACATCGGCTCCGCCGTCCGGTCGGCGCGGCGGAAATGGGGCTGGGACGTGCACCTGCTCCTCACACCGACCGCCCCCCGATGGATGGAGGCGGAACTGCCCGAGCTGGAGGAGCTGACCGGCCACCCGGTCCGCCACCGGTACGACGCCCCCTGGCAGTCGGAGTCCGAGCCGCTGCCGCTGGCGGACGTCGTACTCGTGGCGCCGGTGTCGGCGGCGGATGCCTGCGCTTGGGCGTGGGGCGTCACACCCGATCCGGCGCCGGCAGTCCCGGCCGAGGCCTCCTACCGGAGCAGGCCGGTGCTGGCCATGCCCTACTGGCACTCCGAGACGGACAGGCAGCGCTCTTTGCGATATGCACTGGATCAGCTGAGGCGACGGGACGGAGTGAGAGTGCTCCGTGGCCGCAAGGGCTACCGCCCGCATCCGCCGGGCCAAGGGGACCCGGCGGCGTACCCGTGGGAAACGGCACTGGCCGCAGCGGAGCGGGAACTCGGGTGGTTCTGACGCGGACGGACCGCACGTCCCGGAGCAGCCGTCAGGCGTTCGCGGGGCCGGGGACGGCCTGCTCCGTCCAGATGATCTTACCGGTCGCCGTGTGGCGAGTGCCCCAGCGTTGGGCGAGCTGGGCCACCAGCAGCAGGCCACGGCCGCCCTCGTCGGTGGTGCGGGCGTGCCGCAGTCGCGGGGAGGTGCTGCTGGCGTCGGAGACCTCGCAGATCAGGCCGCGGTCGAGGATCAGGCGGAGGCAGACCGGTCCGGTTGCGTGGCGGATGGCGTTGGTGACCAGCTCGCTGACGATGAGTTCGGTGGTGAAGGTCAGTTCCTCCAGGCTCCACCGGGTCAGCTGTTCTCCGGCAGCGGCGCGGGCGCGTCCGACGGCGGCCGGGTCGCTGGGCAGGTCCCAGGAGACGACGCGGTCCGTGGGCAGCACCCGGGTGCGGGCCAGCAGCAGGGCGGCGTCGTCGACGGGTGGGCCGGTCAGCAGGGCGTCCAGGGCGTTGTGGCCGATGGTCTCCAGGCTGGGACCGGGCTCGGCGAGGGCTTCGCTCAGCCGGGTGAGCCCGACGTCGATGTCCCGGTCGTAGGTCTCGATGAGGCCGTCGGTGTAGAGGGCGAGCAGGCTTCCCTCGGGCAGCTCCCGTTCGGCGGACTCGAAGGGGAGGTATCCCAGGCCGAGCGGCGGTCCGACGGGCAGTTCCACGATGTCGACGCCGCCGTCGGGGCCGACGATCACGGGTGGGAGGTGGCCGGCCCGGGCGAGGGTGCACCGTCTGCTGACCGGGTCGTACACGGCGAACAGGCAGGTGGCCCCGAGGAACGCGGTGACGGCGGTCTCGTCCTCGGCCGAGATCGGCTCCTCGCTGCTGTGCGCTCCCATGAGGCCGATGACCAGGTCGTCCAGGTGGGCGAGGAGCTCGTCGGGTGGGAGGTCCAGGTTGGCGAGGGTGCGTACCGCGGTCCGCAGCCGGCCCATGGTCGCCGCCGCGTTGATGCCGTGTCCGACCACGTCGCCGATGACGAGGGCGACCCGGGCTCCGGAGAGCGGGATGACGTCGAACCAGTCGCCGCCCACGCCGCTGGGGACGTCCGCCGGAAGGTACCAGGACGCCACTGTCAGCGCGTTCCCCGCCGTCAACTGCTGCGGCAGCAGGGACCGCTGCATGGAACGTGCCGCGGTGCGCTCCCGGGTGAAGCGGCGCGCGTTGTCGACGCACACCGCGGCGTGGGCGACGATCTCCTCGGCCAGGCGCACGTCGTCCGCCTCGAAGGGGTCCCGGTGGGCGGGTCGGGCGAACGTCGCCACTCCGAGGGTGACGCCGCGTGCCCGCACCGGGATCACCACCACCGAGCGGATACCGAAGGCGCGGATGGAGGCGCCGAGGGACTCGTCCTCGGTCACCCAGGGGCTGGTGTCGGGGTCCAGCGTCCGGTCCACCAGGGTTCTGCTCTCCAGCAGGCAGCGGGTGACGGGCGAGTCCGGGGCGCGCTGGACCGCTTCGCCCACGGCGCGGGTCGCCTCCGGGCAGCCCTCGCGCACCGACTGCTGTCCCGCGCGGCGCAGCACGGGTGTCATGCCGACCGGTCCGGGGGCCGGTTCCTCTCCCTTCATGACCGACTCCAGCACGTCGACGGAGACGAAGTCGGCGAGGGACGGGACGGCCTCGTCGGCCAGTTCCTGGGCGGTGCGGGTCACGTCCAGCGTGCTGCCGATGCGGGCAGCGGCGTCGTTCAGCAGGGCCAGCCGCTCCTGCGCCTGCCAGCGTTCGGTGACGTCGATGAGCATGTACCAGATCCCCACGTGCCGGTTCTGGCGGTCCGTCATCACGAAGATGGAGGCGGAGTACGCACGTTTGCGGTACGGGTCCGGGTAGTGCGGGCCGCGGAACTCGTGGTCCATGACGGGCTCGCCGGTCTCCAGGACGGAGCGCATCGTCGCTTCGAACGCCTCCGCCACCGGCCCGGGCAGCACTTCGCTGATCTGCCGCCCCAGTCGCTGCTCCAGCGGGACCAGCCGGTCCAACGCCTCGTTCACCCAGACGTAGCGCAGGTCCGAATCCAGCACGGCGATGCCGGCCGGCGCATGGTTGAGGAACGGGCTGAGCATCAACTGGCTCATCCCGCCGCCCGGCATCCGCCAGAAGGCGCGCCGGGGCGGTCGGCCGACGAACCTGCCGAACAGCAGTGCGGCACAGGTGGCGACGAGCACGCCCGGGACCATCTCGTAGAGGCCCGACTCCAGCGGCCCGAGCAACGGGTTGATCCGCTTCCACAGGAGCACCGTGGCGGCCCCCGCCACGATCCCGGCCATGGCCCCCGCCCAGGTCATCCGCGGCCAGTACAACGAGAGGAGGACGACGGGGCCGAAGGCGGCACCGAAGCCCGCCCAGGCGTAGGCGACGATGCTCAGCAGCCCGTCGCCTTGGAGCGCGATCGCGAAGGCCGCCAGGATCACCACGCCGACCGCGGAGCGGCCGACCCGCACCAGGACCTTGTCCGAGGCGGTCCGGTTGAGGAACGCGCGGTAGAAGTCCTCCGTCAGGGCCACGGACGACACGAGGAGTTGGCTGTCCGCGGTCGACATCACGGCGGCCAGCACGGCGACCAGCATCACGCCGGCGACCCAGGGGTCGAGCAGCGTGCGGCTCAGCACGATGAACACCCTGTCCGGGGAGGTGAGCGGCGTGTCGAGTTCGGCGATGCCCACCAGGCCGACGAGGGTGGCGCCGCCGAGCACGAGGACGACCCAGCCGGTGCCGATGCGGCGGGCCGCCGGCACGGCGCGGATGCTGCGGATGCCCATGAAGCGGGCCAGGATGTGCGGCTGGCCGAAGTATCCGAGGCCCCAGGCGAGCAGCGAGACGATCGCGACGATGCCGAGCTCTCCGCCCGCCGACCACTGGCCGTCCGCGTAGTGGACGTCGGAGCCCATGTCGAGCAGGCCCACCTTCTTGTCACCGAGGGTGGAGCCGAGTGCGCCGAATCCGCCGACCGCCGTGAGACCGACCGCCGGGAGCACGATCAGGGCGCAGAGCATCAGCAGGCCCTGCATCACGTGTGTCAGGCTCACGGCGAGGAAGCCGCCGAGGCACGAGTAGATGGCGATCACCAGGGCGGTCAGCGTCACCCCGAGTCCGAAGCGGATGTCGAAGACGTACTGGGACAGCAGCCCCCCGGCCACCAGTCCGCTGGCGACATAGACGGTGAAGAACACCAGGGTGACCGCGGCCGAGACCATCCGGAGCATCCGGGTGCGGTCCTCGAACCGCTCCTCCAGGTACGCGGAGAGGCTGACCGCGTTCTCGGCGCGCTCGGTGTAGGTGCGCAGCCGCGGCGCGACGAACAGCCAGTTGAGATAGGTGCCGACGGCCAGGCCGGCCGCGATCCAGGCGGCACCGAGGCCGCCGGCGTAGACCGCGCCGGGCAGGGCGAGGAACAGCCAGCCGGACATGTCACTGGCCCCGGCGGACAGCGCGGCGACGTACGCGCTCAGCCTGCGGCCGCCGAGGGCGAAGTCGGCGAAGGTGCGGGTGCGGGTGTAGGCGCGGACACCGATGGCGAGCACGGCGACCACGTAGACGAGGAACACGGTCACGATCGGCGCACTCAGATGGAACACGTTGCCTCGCCTGCGAGGTTCATGAGCTCGGAGACGGCCGTCGGCACGCCCGGCTGGTCACGCACTGGCGTCTCAATGTACCGAACGGGGTGCCTCGGCCAGGGCTCGCGCGGTGCCTGCGTGTCGTCCCGGGAGCCCGGGCCGGTCGGTGCGGCACGCCTTCATCCGGCGGCGTGGCACGGCTCCGCCCGGCGCGGTACGAATCCGCCTCGCGCGGCGCGCCTGCCGTCCACGACGCGTACCGAGGGGGCCGGGGCAGGGGCGCGCGACCGCGGGACCGGGCGCTCCGGGGAACGCCGCGTCGGTCAGCGGTGGAGGGCCTCGTCATGGACCGGGAGCCAGCCCTCCGGAGGGCGCCGCAGCCAGTCCTCGGCCGCTGCCGCCCCGTGTGCCGCCTGCCGCAGGGCGGTCAGGCCGGGGTGCCGCAGCCCGCGGCGCCACACCATGGACACCGGGGAGAGCGGCACCGGAGCGGTCAGCGGCCGCAGGACCATGCCCTCGACTCCGACGAAGACCGATGTCGCCAGCACCGACCAGCCCTTCGCCCGCACCACCCGGGCGAACTCCCGCTCCCCCTCGATCTTCGGGAAGGGCGCGGCCAGTCGGATGCCCCGCTCCGCGAACAGGGCACGCGCGTAGGAGGTCCACTCGGCGGTGCCGTCGTTCCCGGCGCCGGCGTACAGCGTCTCGCCCGCCAGCTCCGCCAGCGGCACCTCGTCCAGCCCGGCGAGCCGGTGCTGTTCCGGCAGCAGCACAGCCGTCCGCTCGTAGCGCACCAGGGCGTGCTCCAGGCCGGAGAGGGTCTCGGGCGGCAGCCCGGCGACGCGGCCGAAGGCGACATCGAGCCGGCCGGCGAGGATGTCGGCGGCGGCCGCGGTGAGCCCGCTGTAGTAGCGGGCGACGAACTCGAGGGCCGGTGCCGCCTCGCGTGCCGCCTCCAGCACCCGCTGCCCGGTGGAGACCGGAGCCGCCACGTCGACGGCCAGCGGCCGACCGCCCCGCGTACCGTCCCCAGCGAAGGCGGCGGCGAGTTCGTCGTGGGCGGCCAGGGTCCGGCGGGCGTACGGGAGCAGCCGCTCACCCTCCGCCGTGAGCTCCACCTGCCGAGTACTGCGCACGAACAGCACGGCACCCAACTCGCGCTCCAGCGCCCGGATGTCGCGGCTGAGTGCCTGCTGCGCCACGTACAGCCGGGCCGCGGCGCGGGTGAAGTGCAGCTCCTCGGCGACGGCCACGAACGCCCGCAGCCGACGCGGGGAGAGGTCGTCGGACACCAGGAGACGGTAAGCGGGCCGGTCCCGATCCACAACACAGATGCGTGAAAGGGCCGCCAACAGGTGTTGGACCGCGCCGGTCGTCCCCGGCAACGCTGGACGCATGCCCCTCCCCCGCGTCTCCCCTCGTCCTCCCGTTCCGGCCCGGCCGCGGTACGCCGTCGTCGGCGGCACCCTGGTGGTCGTGCCCTCCGCGGCACGGGCCGACGGCCCGGCACCGGTCGAGGGCCCGGCAGCGTCAGGCGGCGCGGCCCCGCGCCCGGCGGGCCCGTACGCCCGGCTGTTCGCCCACCCCGGCGCTCGCGGCTTCACGCTCGGCGGACTCCTCGCCCGGCTGCCCATGGGCATGTTCACCGTCAGCGCCGTGCTGATGATCGCGGACGCGTACGGCTCGTACGCGCTCGCCGGCAGCGTCACCGCGACCGGCCTGGCGGCCACCGCGCTGACCGGACCGCTCGTGGCACGCGCCGTCGACCGCCACGGACAGTCCCGGGCCGCCCTGCCGGCGACTCTGCTCGCGCTGCTCGGCTCGCTGGCCCTCGTGGTCTGTGTCCACACCAGGGCGCCGGTCTGGACGCTGTTCGCCGCGTACGCCGCCACCGCCACCACCCCCAACACCGGCGGCATGGCCCGCGCCCGCTGGGCGCATCTGCTGCGCCGCGACCCGGCCGCCCGGCACACCGCGAACTCGTTCGAACAGGCCGCCGACGAGCTGTGCTTCATGCTCGGGCCGGTCCTCGCCGCCCTCCTGTGCACCGCGCTCTTCCCGGAGGCCGGAACCCTGGCCGGCTGCGCACTGCTGCTCACCGGCACGCTGCTCTTCCTGGGGCGGCGCTCGACGGAACCCCCGCCCGGCGAGGAGCGGAACCGGGCCGGATCCGCACCCCTGCGGCAGCCCGGGATACCGGCGCTGCTGCTCGTCTTCGCCGCCACCGGGGCCGTGTTCGGCGCCCTGGAAGTCGTCACCCTCGCCTATGCGGACGGGCAGGGGCACCGAACGGCGGGCGGCGCCGTCCTCGCCTGCCAGGCGGCCGGATCCGCCCTCGCCGGGCTCGCGTTCGGCACTCTGCCGCCCGCCCGTTCCGACCGGCGGCGGCTGGCAGTCTGCACCGCCGCCATGGCCGCGCTGGCCGTCCTGCCGCTGCTCGCCGCGCTGACGGCCCCACTCCCGGTGGTGGCCGGGGCGCTCCTCGTGGCAGGTATGGCGACCGCGCCGACGATGGTCACCGGCATGGCAGTGGTCCAGCGGCTCACGCCCGCCGGGCGGCTCAACGAGGGCATGACGCTCGCCGTCACCGCGCTGCTCGGCGGGATCGCCGCCGGCTCGGCCGCCGGGGGCCGGGCCGCGGAATCACTCGGCTCCGCCGGGTGGGCGTACGGCGTCCCCCTGGTGGCGGCGGCAACGGCGGCGGCGCTCGCCACCCTGCCGGCCGTGTCCGCCCGCCGCACCCGGGTGACCGCTCACACCGGGGGGACGTAGTGCTGGGGCAGGCCACGCTCCTGAGGCGGCGGCAGATTGCGGTCCGGCGTCTCCACCGGCGGCGCGCTGCGGGGCCCGCGGCCCAGGGCCCGCTCCCAGCCCGCGCGCGCCCTGGGGTGGTAGCGGCGCGCGGGCGGGACCAGCTTCCAGCCGTGGTGCACGAGCCGTCCGACCCTGCGCAGCCGCCGCTCGTCGCGGTCGGTCCACCGGTAGCCCAGCCGGTGGCGCACCGCGGGCGGGAAGAATCCGACGGTGAACCACACCGTGGCGCGCGCCTGCGGGCCCCGCACCAGGCGCCACACCGCGTCCGGCAGCAGCCGCAGCGCGGGCGGTTTCGCGAGCAGCCGCAGATCCAGCACGTCGCGGGTGGGCCGGTTGTCCTCCAGCACCTCCTCGGTCATCCGCGTCCAGTACTCCTGGAACGCCTCCCAGTCGGGCGGTACGGGCCGCATGCTCATGCCGTACAGCCGCCACCACTGCACATGCTCGTCGAACAGCTGCCGCTTCTCCGCCTCCGTCAGGCCCGGACCGATCCGGTCGGCGACCAGCAGCGTGAGCACGAAGAAGGTGGCGTGCGCCCAGTAGAAGGTGTCGGGGTCGAGCGCGTGGTACGGGCGGCCGGCACCGTCGGTGCCCTTGACCGTTCGGTGGTAGCCGCGCACCTGCCGCGCTGTCGCCGCCGCGCGCGGCCCGTCGTAGACCACGCCCCCGATGGGGTAGAGCGAACGGAACAGCCGCTGCCAGCGCTCCTCGAAGAACCGGGAGTGCTCGGCCACCCCCGCGCCGAGCTGAGGGTGCATGTTCTGCAGCGCCCCCGCCCACGGTGCCAGCAGCACTCCGCGCCAGTCCCCGAAGTACTTCCAGGTCAGCGACGAGGGCCCCAGGGGCTCCGGAGCCGGATCCGTGCTGCGGACGACCATGCGGCACTCCTTCCGCGGGCCTGCTGTGCACCGGGGCAGGGCTCTGCGCCCAGAGTAGATGCCCCGGGCGACGGAATCAGCCCCCCGCCGCCCCCGCATTGTTGGCCGCGGCCCGCGCGTCCATCGCCTTCTTCAGCGCCGGCCCGGCAACCCCCGCCCGCGCGGTCAGCTCCCTGAGGCGGCGGCGGTTCTGGTGCCGCACCCGCCAGCCCAGCTCCGGGCAGAGCCGGGCCAGCGCGGCGAACGAGGCCAGCGCCGCCCGCGACGGCTCGACCCGCGCCACGGGCTCACCGCCGGTCAGCGTCGCGACGGCCTCCTCGCGCAGCGCCCCCGGAAGACTCTGGTCACACACCGTGATCCGCTTGCGGCGCAGCGCCCTGCTCTCGACCCGGATCACTCCGGCGGCTGCCAGCTGCTCCTCCACCGCGAGGCAAGTCTGGCGGCGTTCCCGCTGCACCCAGGTGTGCCAGCGGCGGGCGCGGGGATGCTCGGTGATGACCCGGAGCGCACCGTCGAGCACGGGGTCCCCCGTGCGGCGGCCGCCCACCGCGCGGACCCGGACCTTGCCTCCCTCGTCCGCGACGCAGCCCCGCGCCTCCAGCTCCGCGAGGGTGCCCGCCCGTATCGCGTAACCGAGCTGGTCGCCCCACTTGAGCTGCTCCTTCTCCACCTCGCACGCGAGCAGGAAGAGCCGCGCCGGCAAGCTGTCCATGACCCCGACCCGTTGCATCCCCCCATCACAGCACGCTGCCGCGGGTGGGGAAAGAGCAGGTCAGAGCCGTAAGGAAAGACCGAACACGAGGATTCGGCGGCGAAGCCCCCGCACGCGCGGCGACAGCCGCGCAGAAACGACGAAGGCGAGGCCGCCCACGCTTTCCGTGAGCACACCTCGCCTTTCGCCTCCGCGAGCACACCCCACGGGGCACCCCGCACGCGGCGAAGGGGGCCGCGGGTGGCGAAGCCCCCGCACGCGCGGCGACAGCCGCGCAGAAACGACGAAGGCGAGGCCGCCCACGCTTTCCGTGGGCACACCTCGCCTTTCGCCTTCGTGGAGATGGCGGGAATCGAACCCGCGTCCAACGAAGTGGAAACAGGGCTTCTCCGAGCGCAGTCCGCTGCGATTTTCTCGGCCCCGGAGATCACGCGGACAAGTCTCCGACGGGCCCAGTCACTGTTCGATGTCCCGGTAGGTCCCGTGACCGGACCTACGCGGTGAGTTCCCTTAGCTGATGCCAGGAACCGGGGCGGGAACTACCCCGGGCTGACACTTCGCAGGTCGCTGCTCAGGCAGCGAGGGCGAAGGAATCGCGCTTGGTGTTGGCGATTATTTTTTTGCGGCACATGGTTAACGAGATCATTGCCGCGTTCCTCGGCTCGCTTCCCCTGCTTCGACGTTCGCTGTCGAAACCGATCATCCCCGTGTTGAGTTGACAATCTGCACATCCGCCCTTGCGGGCGGTGCCGTCATACTGCTGCCATGATACGTGACCCGGCCGCACAGACGCCAACCCTTTCGGCGCCGACAGGGGACCGTGATGCGAGGCCCCTGCCTCAGACGGTAGCGCGCTGGCGGCGGCGGGCCGCCGAGACGGCACGTTCCGCCTCGCGGCGGTCCTGCTTCTCGCGGAGCGTTTGCCGCTTGTCGTACTCCTTCTTGCCCTTGGCCAGGGCGATCTCCACCTTGGCCCGGCCCCGGTAGAAGTAGAGCTGGAGCGGGACCAGGGTGTAGCCGGTCTCCTGGAGCTTGCCGGTGAGCTTGTCGATCTCGGCCCGATGGAGCAGCAGCTTCCGCTTGCGCCTGGCCGCGTGATTGGTCCAGGTGCCCTGCGCGTACTCCGGGATGTGCACGTTGTGCAGCCAGGCCTCGCCGCCGTCGAGCTGGGCGAAGCCGTCGACGAGCGAGGCACGGCCCTGCCGCAGCGACTTGACCTCGGTGCCCGTCAGTACGATGCCGCACTCGTACGTGTCCAGCACGAGGTAGTCATGCCGCGCCTTCTTGTTCTGCGCGATGAGCTTCCGGGCGTCCTTGTCGTCCTTGGCCTTGGCCTTGGCTTTGGTCCGTGTCGTCTTCATCTTCGCCATAGCCGGTCCATTCTCCCACTACGACCGGGCCTCGAGGCCACTCAATACTGTCCTGGCCCGCTCCATGGAGTCGCCCCTGCTGCGCACCGAGAGGTCGGGTGCGATGCCGCGCCCCTCCACGTCGCGACCCGACGGAGTCGTGTAGTGACCGACCGTCAGTTCGGCGACCGAGCCGTCGGACTGGGGGCGGGGCATCTGCACCGACCCCTTGCCGAAGGTGCGCGAGCCGACCACGACGGCGCGGCCCCGGTCCTGCAGCGCGCCGGTGAGCATCTCGGCGGCGCTCATCGTCCCGCCGTCGACCAGCACGACCAGCGGGCGCCGCTCGACGTCGCCGGGGCGCTCCGCGTCGTCCTCGGCGTACAGCGCATGCTCGGTACCGTCGTCGTCGTAGGTGGCGACGAGACCGCCGTCGAGGAAGGCCCCGGCCGCGGTGACCGCCTCGTCGACCAGGCCGCCGGAGTTGCCCCGCAGGTCCAGCAGGACGGGCCCGGTCTCCGGTACCCGCTCGCGGACCGCCTTGCGCACCTGTTCACCCGAGCCCCGGGTGAAGGAGCGGATCGCGACCCGGGTGACGCCGTCGCCGACCCGGTCCACCCGCACCGACTCCGTCGTCAGCCGCTCCCGCCGCAGCGTGCGGTGCAGGTCGCGGCCGCCGCGGGTGACGTGGAGCCGGACGCGGGTGCCGGGGTCGGCCGCGTCGGCGGGGGAATCCGGGTCGGAGCCGCGCAGCAGCGCCACCACGGCGGTGACCGGCTTGCCCGTCACGGGCCGGCCGGCGACCGAGCGCAGCCGGTCGCCCGCCCGGATTCCGGCGCGGTCGGCGGGGCTGCCGGGCTGCACCCGCTCCACCCGCACGGCGGTACCGCGCCCGGCGCGCTGACCGTCCGCGCGGTCGGTGGCGCTCTCCCCGTCCGCGGCGCCGCTCCCGGAGCCGTCGGCGCGCGCTGCGTCGGCCCGGGTCTGCCGCACGGAGATGCCGACTCCCACGTAGGAGCCGTCGAGGGCCTGCCGCAGCCCCTCGTATTCGCGGGCCGAGTAGGCGGCGGACCAGCGGTCGCCGCTGCGGCTGACCACGGCGTCGGCCGCGTCGCCTCCGGCCCGCTCGCGGGCGCCGCGGGAGCCGGCGGACTCGCCCTTGGCGTCGGCCGGGCCGCCGAGCGCGCTGCGTCCCGCGCCGTGCGCGGTGCTGCCGGGAGCGGCCGACCCGAAGGCGGCCAGCTCCCCGCCGAACGCTCCGGTGGCGGCTCCGGTCGCCAGCACACCGGCGAAGACCATCGTCAGGGCCCCGCGCCGGGGTCGGCGCGGGCGCGTGTCGAGGAACCACGAGCCTGGCATGGTCCGGAGTGTAGGCCAGTGCGGGGCGCCTCACGGGGGGGTTGAGCGCACGGCACCCCGCGGCCTGCGTCACACCTTCAGGTACTTGCGCAAGGTGAAGAAGGCTGCCACGGCAGGCATCAGCAGCCCCACCGCGAGGATCAGCGGCATCACCGCGGCCACCGCGTCCCAGCCGATGAACTCGATCAGCACGATCTTCTGCTGCAACCAGTTGTTGATCAGGAAGTACTTGCCCAGGACGAGCAGCACACAGGCCAACCCGGCGCCGATCAGCCCCGCGATGGCGGCCTCCAGGATGAACGGCATCTGGATGTAGAAGCTGGACGCGCCCACCAGCCGCATGATCCCGGTCTCGCGACGCCTGCTGAACGCCGACACCCGCACGGTGTTGACGATCAGCAGCAGTGCGACCACCAACATCAGCGACATCACGCACAGGGCCGCGATGTTCATACCGTTGAGGAGGTTGAAGAGCGGTTCCAGCGTCTTGCGCTGGTCCTGTACCTCCTGGACGCCCTGTCTGCCGGAGAAGGCGGTCTGGAGGACCTGGTACTTGGTCGGGTCCTTGAGTTTGACCCGGTAGGACTCCTGCATCTGGTCCGGCGTCAGCGAGGCCGCCAGCGGCGAGTCCTTGAACTGCTTCTTGTAGAGCTTGTACGCCTGGTCGGCGGACTCGTGGTAGACCTTCTCGACGACGTCGAGCTTCTTCAGGTCGGCCTTGATCTCGCTCTTCTGCTGCCGGGTGACCGCGCCCTTGGCGCAGTTGGGGTCGTCCGAGGAGGCGTCGTTCTTGTTGCACAGGTAGATCGAGACCTGGACCTTGTCGAACCAGTACCCCTTCATCGTGCTCACCTGCTCCTGGGCGAGCAGCGAGCCGCCCGCGAGCGCGAGCGACAGGGCGACCGAGACGATCACCGCGAAGGTCATCGTGAGATTGCGACGGAGACCGACGCCGATCTCCGACAGGACGAACTGGGCGCGCATGGCGTCCTTTCCTCAGTGCTGGTGCCGGTGCCTCAGTCGCCTCAGTGCTGGTATCCGTAGACACCGCGCGACTGGTCGCGCACGAGGCGGCCCGTCTCGAGTTCGATGACGCGCTTGCGCATCTGGTCGACGATCTGCTGATCGTGGGTGGCCATCACCACGGTGGTGCCCGTGCGGTTGATCCGGTCGAGCAGCTTCATGATGCCGACGGATGTCTGCGGGTCCAGGTTGCCGGTCGGCTCGTCGGCGATCAGCAGCATCGGACGGTTGGCGAAGGCCCGCGCGATGGCGACCCGCTGCTGCTCACCGCCGGACAGCTCGCCGGGCATCCGCTCCTCCTTGCCGCCCAGGCCGACCAGGTCGAGGACCTCGGGGACCGTCTTGCGGATCTGGCCCCGCGACTTGCCGATGACCTCCAGCGCGAAGGCCACGTTCTCCCCGACGGTCTTGTTGCCCAGCAACCGGAAGTCCTGGAAGACCGTGCCGAGCTGCCGCCGCATGTGCGGCACCTTCCAGTTGGACAGCCGCGCCAGGTCCTTGCCGAGCACATGCACCTGGCCGGAGCTGGCCCGCTCCTCACGCAGGAGCAGCCGCAGGAAGGTGGACTTGCCGGAACCGGAGGAGCCCACCAGGAACACGAACTCGCCGCGCTCGACCTCCAGCGAGACATCGCGGAGCGCCGGGCGGTTCTGCTTGGGATAGGACTTGGAGACGCTGTCGAATCGGATCACGGATACACCACGTCGACCTGGGTAGGGACAACGGAAACCGCGGTGCGGCCCCCTGGGACGCTCTCCGGCGGCAGCCGGGAGCGGTGTGGGCGACCATACGCGAAGCGTGGCGTGCCGCGCACGCGGCACCCGCGCCCATGCCGCGCACCCGCGTCCCACCTGCCTGTTTCTGCGTGGAGCCGCCTCACCTGGCAGAGTGGAATCGAGCACCCCTGGGGAACGAATCACTCACGGGTGTCGTTGGCGCGACTGAGGAGGAGTTCGCATGACATGCGATCGACTGGTGTGTGCCAACTGCGCGGGGCCCGTGAACGAGGGGCGCTGCGCCGTGTGCCGTGCCCACCGGGAACGACTGCACCGGGAGGCCCCGCTGGCGCATCTGTCCCCGGCGGCGCTGATCGCCCTGCTTGCCGCACTGATAGCAGTAACACTTGTGGCACAGCGCGTAGCCACGGCGTGACGGTGCGGAAGTGCGCCGTGCACGAGCGCCGTCCCGGCGGGTGACCTACCCCGGGACGGCGAGCCGTGTCACCGCCGGAAAACACGAACGCGCCGGGTTGCGGCGGTCCTGAGACCCCCGCGCCCCGGCGCGCTGGTGCGAGCCTGACTCCTCAGGCGGCGGTGCGCCGCGAGGCGAGCCTCGGCATCAGGCGGAACCCGACGCCACCGGCGATCATCGTCGCCGCGCCCACCAGCAGGAAGGTCGTCTCGGCCGAACCGGTCTCGGCCAGCTCGTCCTTCGGCGCCTCCGGCTTGCTGTCCTGGACCGGCTGGCTGCCCGCGCTGTCCGGGTTGGTGCCGACCTCGCACTTCACCTGGTCACCGTCGAGGTCGCAGGTGTCGTCGCCGCCACCGCCGGAACCGCCGGTGGTCGCCGGCTCCTCGCCGCCGCCACCGTTGCCGCCGTTCCCGCCGTTGCCGTTCCCGCCGTTGCCGTTGCCGCCGTTGCCGTTGCCGCCGTTGTTGGCGTCGCCACCGTTGCCGTTACCGCCGTCGTTGCCGTTGCCACCGTCGGCGACACCGCCGTCGTTGCCGTTGCCACCGTCGGCGACACCGCCGTCGTTGCCGTTGCCACCGTCGGCGACACCGCCGTCGTTGCCGTTACCGCCGTCGGCGACACCGCCGTCGTTGCCGTTACCGCCGTCGTTGCCGCCGATGACGGTGCCGCCGATGCCGCCGTCGTCACCGCCGATGCCGCCGTCGCCGCCGCCGATGCCGTTGTCGCCGCCGCTGTCGCCGCCGCTGTCACCGCCGCCGTCGCTGTCGCCACCGCCGAAAATGCCGCCGAGGATGCCGCCGGAGTCACCGTTGTCCGACACATCGGCGGCCTGCGCGGCACCTGCGGCGGTCAGCGAGGCGCCCGCGGCGAACACGGCCGCTGCGGCGATCCGCGCGACCCGCAGCCGCGTCTTCGATTTGCTCATGTTCCAACTACCCCCAGTAGCTGTACTCGTGGATGGGGCCGCTGCGCGTGGAGCGCGATCCGCACCGGGCTTGCCGTCGAGGCGATGTCGAGGCGATGTCGTACCCCCACCCGGACTGCCGCCGTCTTCACCGGGGCTCTCTCGCCCCGTTCATGCGCTCCTGACACAGGCATGCCGAGCCAACAGCTTTCCCCAGCCCTCATACGCGCGTCAAGCGAAGATCCGTCGAAGAGTGCCGGCACCGACCCCCCGCGAGGTCCTGACGCGACGTCAGCTCTGGGCCTGCTCCTGCTGCTTGCGCCAGCGGATACCGGCCTCCAGGAAGCTGTCGATGTCGCCGTCGAGCACGCCCTGCGGGTTGCCCACCTCGTACTCGGTGCGCAGGTCCTTGACCATCTGATACGGGTGCAGGACGTACGAACGCATCTGGCTGCCCCAGGAGTTGCCTCCGTCGCCCTTGAGCGCGTCCATCTTGGCCTGCTCCTCCTGGCGGCGGTGGGCGAGCAGTCGTGCCTGCATGACGCGCATGGCGGCGGCGCGGTTCTGGATCTGCGACTTCTCGTTCTGGCAGGAGACCACGATGCCGGTCGGCAGGTGCGTCATGCGCACCGCCGAGTCCGTGGTGTTCACCGACTGGCCACCGGGACCCGAGGAGCGAAAGACATCGATCCGCAGCTCGTTCTCCGGAATGTCGATGTGGTCCACCTGCTCCACGACCGGAAGCACCTCGACCCCGGCGAACGAGGTCTGGCGGCGGCCCTGGTTGTCGAACGGCGAGATGCGCACCATCCGGTGCGTGCCCTGCTCCACCGAGAGCGTGCCGTAGGCGTACGGCGCCTTCACCGTGAAGGTCGCGGACTTGATGCCCGCCTCCTCCGCGTAGGAGATGTCGAACACCTCGGTGGGGTAGTCCCGGCGCTCGGCCCAGCGCAGATACATGCGCATCAGCTGCTCGGCGAAGTCGGCGGCATCCACACCACCCGCCTCGGCCCGGACACTGACGACCGCCTCACGCGGGTCGTACTCACCGGACAGCAGCGTGCGGACCTCCAGCTCGTCCACGGTCTTGCGGACCGCCGCCAGCTCGTTGTCCGCCTCGGCGCGGGCGTCCGCGTCGTCCTCGCTCTCGGCCAGCTCGAAGAGCACCCCGACGTCGTCGATACGCCCCCGCAGCTCCTCGACTCTGCGCAGCTGCCCCTGGAGGTAGGAGAGCCGGCTGGTCACTTTCTGCGCGTTCTCGACGTCGTCCCACAGGTCGGGGGCCGCCGCCCGCTCCTCGAGCGCGGCGATGTCTGACCGCATTTTGCCCAGGTCAAGGACGGCCTCGATCGACTCCATGGTGGAGGAGAGGGACTTCAGCTCTTCGGATACATCGACGACTGCCACGCTCCCCACCCTAACCGCAAGCCGCCACCCCAGCCCTAGCCCACTTGGGCGTCACGCTCCGCGCTGCGGTGTGCCGTCAGCGTGGTCACCAGCACGTCCCGGCGCGCGGGCGCGGTGGTCTCCGCCGGACGGACGGCGCCCACCTCGTGCAAGGTGGCCCGGTCGTCGCCGAGCAACAGGCTGCCCGGCTCGTGCAGGGTGGCGGTCAGCAGCCGGGTGCCGTCGGGCGCGTAGACGACGTGCCGGCCGCCGACGGCGTTCTGCCTGCCGACCAGCAGGGAACTCACCAGCGTCGCCCCGGCACGGTGCCGCCCCTCGGGAACGGGCAGCGCGGCCCGGTCGGCCGAGGCGATGACCCGGATCGGATGCGCTCTGACGCTCCACACCCCGGCGTCCTGCAGACAGCTCGCGATCCGGCCCAGCATCCGCACCAGCGCCTTGAAGAGCGGGTCGGCAGCGAAGACGTCGGTGAGCGGCTCGATGTGGCCGTCGTCCCCGAGCGGGAGCGGGCCGGTGTCCCCGGGCTGCGCGAAGGCCGGGTGCGGCGTGGGGCGCAGCGCACCGGTGCGGTCCAGCGAGAAGTGTCCGTAGCGGCGCAGCCGGTGCGTGTCGTCCCACGCGGCGTGGCCTTCGGGCGCCAGGTCCTCCCAGTGCAGGCCGAACCGCCGCCAGTCGGCCGCGTCGGCTCCCACGCACCGGGAGACGGCCGCCGATTCCATCACATGGGCGTGCCGGGAGAGCAGCGCCTGCCGGGCCCGGGCGATCTCGCCCGCGCTGCGCAGCATCGGAGCGCCCGCCATGTCCTCCATGGGCACCTCCCTCCTGCCCTGCCGGTGCGGCCGGTCGGTCCGGTGCGGCCCACTCGCCGGGTCGATACAGCCGGTGGGCCGGGCGCTCCGGTCCGGGACATCCGACCGGTGCCGGGGCGTCCGCCGGACCGCGGCACTCCGGGCACCCGCCCGCCGGCTCCGGCACCTCCGCGTCCGGCTCGGCACGTCCAGGCTGCTACGCGCCGGCGCGCTCCGCATCCGGACCCGGCGCACGGCCCCCGGTCAGTCCGTCGGGTACCCGGACGCGGGCACCCGCAACGAGCCGGTGTCCTCATCGGCGGTGGCCAGCCAGCCGCCCACCGCGAGGGCCACGGCGGCCAGCGCGGCGGCAACGCCTATTTTCAGCCGTCTGCGCCGCACAGCGGCCCGGTGCCGCGCGGACCCCGCGCGCGCCTCGCCCGCGGCGCGGGGCGTGCGTGCCGTGCCGTGCGCCCCGCCGGCCAGCTCGTCCTCGCCGGGCACCCGCATGCTCGTGTGGGTGTCCCGGTTCGCGTCCGGGCCGACCCGCGAGTGGACGAGGGGCACGGCGCCACCGCCCGCGGCGGCCGCCGCGCCGGGACCGGCACGCCGATCGGGCGCCGCCCCTCCGGCGCCGCCCGCGCGGTCCCCGCCCGGCGAGTGGCCGGGGTGGGCGTCGTCGCCCGCGTACTCGTCGTGATCGGGGTACGCGTCGTGGTCTGCGTACTCGGCGAACTCGTCGTGTTCACCGTATTCACGGTATTCAGCGTATTCGTCGCATTCATCGTATTCGTCGCCCTGCTCGTCGATGTCGAGCGGCGGCAGCCCCTCCAGAGCCGGCTGCAGCTCGCGCAGCCGGGCCGCCAGCTCCGCGGCGCGCAGCCGGGAGGCGGGGGCCTTGGCGAGGCACTGGTGGACAAGCTGCCACAGCTCGTCCGGGATGCCGGGCAGCGGCGCCACGGTCTCGGTCACATGTCTGCGCAGCACCGCGCCGGGGTGGCCGCCGCCGAACGGGGTGAAACCGGCCAGCAGTTCGTAGACGACGGTCGCCAGCGCGTAGATGTCGACGGCGGCGCGCGGCGGCAGCCCTTCGACGATCTCGGGCGCCAGGTAGTCGGGAGTGCCGATGATCGAGGTGGCGCGGGTGCGGCTGGGCGAGTCGATGAGCTTGGCGACGCCGAAATCGGTCAGCAGCGCGGGCGGCGCCCCGCCGGGTCCCTCCAGCGCCAAGGCGTCCAGCAGCACGTTCTCCGGCTTCACGTCGCGGTGCACCAGCCCTGCGGCGTGCGCGGCGGCCAGCGCGTCGGCGACGTCGGCGGCGATGGCGCACGCCGCGGCGGGCGCCAGGCGGCGGTCCCGCTCCAGCCGGGTGCGCAGATCGGTGCCCCGCACCAGGTCCATGACCAGGGCCAGTTCGTTGCCGTCCACGACCAGGTCGCGCACGCCGACGACGCGCGGATGGTCGAGGCACAGCAGCGCGCTGCGCTCCTGCACGAACCGCTCGACCAGATCCTGGTCGGAGGCGAGGTCCTCACGCAGCAGCTTGATGGCGACGGGACCCTCCGGTCCGTCACCGAGCCACACCGTGCCGGCGCTGCCGCGGCCGAGAATGCGGTGTGCCGTGTAGCGACTGCCGATCTTCCGTGCCATGGCGACAAAGCTACGCGGCGGGGCCCGGGTTGGGAGCCCCGGATGCCGGTAACTGTCACTTCTGAGGGGGAAATCCCCCTTCAGGTGTCGACAAATCCCCATGGTCGCCGGTGTTCAGGTCCGGCGCCACGGGATTCCGGTTCGGCTGCCGGGCGGGCCGGCGCCTCAGCTGTTGACCTTGTCGAAGAAGTCCCCGATCTCGCGGAACACGTCCTTCGTCGACTCCCAGAAGCTCTTGCCGTCGGCCCACCACTGCGGAGCGTCCGTCAGATTCCAGAACAGCACTCCGGCCACCACGAGGATCACGATGAGGAACAGGCACCCCTTGAGGCAACCCAGCCCCGGAATGCGCATGGGGTTGGCGCTGCGCTGCCGCGGCTCGCGACGCTGCCGGGGCTCGCGCGGCGGCCTCCCTTGCCGCGGGTCCCGCTGCGGCCTCGGGTCCCGCTGCGGCCGGGGCTCCCGGCCCCTGGGCGGCTGCGGCTCATAGCGCTGCGGCGGCTGCTGCGCGGGCTGCTGCCCGTACTGGCCGTACTGCCCCTGCCCGCCGTACTGCCCGTGGTCCTGCGGGCCGGGAGGCGGCGGGGCCTGCCGCTGAGGGCGGCGGCGCAGCGGATCCATGCTGGGATCGAGCGGCTGGAACTGGGTCTGCTCGTTGCGGTCCCGGGCCGCACGCAACTGGTTCTCCCACGGGTGGGGGCCGTCCTGCTGCGGAGCCCCGCCCGGCCCGCCCTGCGGCGGACCGCCCGGGACCGGCGGCATGACCCGGGTGGAGTCGGCGCCGCCCTGGCTCCCCTGCCCGTAGCCACCCTGCGGACCGCCGGTCTGCGGCAGCACATTGGTCTCGGCCGACGGATCGTACTGTCCGGGCGCGCCGTGCGGGCCGCCCGTCTGCGGCAGGACGTCCGTCTGCGCCGCGGGATCGTACTGCCCCCCGCCGCCCGGTGCCGGGGCGCCGGGCGCGGACCCCGGGACGGGTGCGGGCGCCGGATCGGGCGCCAGCAGCGCGGCCACCCCGAGCGCGGCGCCCGCGGCCTGCGGCGTGGCCTGGGCGCCGATGCCGCCGGCGACGGCCCGCAGGCCGCGCGCCAGGTTCTCGGCGCTGGGCCGCTCGTCCGGGTTCTTGCGCAGGCAGTGCTCGATGACCGTCCACAGCGGGTCGGGGAGGTGCGCGGGGCGCTCGGGCTCCTGTGCCAGATGCTGGTGCAGGACGGCGAGGGCGCTGTCGCCGCTGAACGGCGGGTAGCCGCTGACCAGCTCGTACAGCAGGATGCCCGCGCCGTAGACGTCCACCGCGGAGGTCTGCGGGCGGCCCTCGGCCGACTCGGGCGCGACATAGGCGGGGGTGCCGACGAACTCCTGGGTACGCGTCAGCCCCGGCGAGTCCGCGAGCCGGGCGATGCCGAAGTCGGTGAGCATCGGGCGCATGCCGTTCTCGTCCTCGGTGAGCAGGACGTTCGCGGGCTTCAGGTCCCGGTGTACGACGCCGTCGGCGTGGCTGGCGGCCAGCGCGTCGGCCACCTGCGCGGTGACCAAGCAGGCGGCGATGGGCGAGAACGGGCCGTTCTCGCGCAGGTAGCGATGCAGGTCCGGGCCCTCGACGAGGTCCATCACGAGCGCCAGCAGATCGCCCTCGACCACGAGGTCGCGGGTTCTGACGATGTTGTGGTGCGTCAGCCGCAGCAGCACGGAGCGCTCCCGCAGGAAGCGCATCACCACGTCGGGGTCGTTGGCGAGCTCCTCCTTGAGGACCTTGATCGCGACGGTCTCGCCGGGCTGCCCGGCCACCGCCGCCTCCGAGCCCGCCGTCTCGCGCTGGCGGGCCCGCCAGACGGTGCCCGTGGCGCCGCGCCCCAGCGGCTCTTCGAGCAGGTACTTGCTGCCTACCGGCCGCACGTCATGCGCTCCCTGGTCTCGTTCTGCAATCCCGCCCACAATAGTGCCGCCGCGCAAGGCGGCGCCGAGGCTCGCACCCGCTCCCGGGCACGCGCGCTGCCGACGCGGCCCATCGGGCACGAGTCGGTGCCCGATGGGCACGCCCGGCCGGACGACTCCCCCGGAAGACGCACGCGGGGTGGCGATGGTTGCGGCGGCGCCGTCACCCGGTCAAGATCATCAGCGCGGCAGAATCGGGCGGATGGCCAGGACCGGCTCCGCTGTCGGTCGCGGGTGCGAGTATGCATGCAGTGGTACGGACGATGTGCCGGCGCGTGAGCGCGGTGGGTGGGCTGCCCGCCGAGCGCGCGGCGCGGACGGGACCTGGAGGCGCAGATGCAGATCCGGCTGACTGTCGCGCCGGCGCCACGTGGCGCGCGCGGCACGGCGGACGCGGGCGGGGGCCGCACGGGGCCGGCAGCACGCCCCGCCGCCCGGCCGCAGTCGGCACAGCCCCCGGCCCAGCCGGTCGGACAGGCGAACGTACTGATCACGGCTCCGGCGGGCACCGTACTGTCGGCGGTGACCAGCGCGCTGGCGACCTCGGCCGCGGCAGCGCTGGCCGCGGCGACCGCCGCGTCCGGTTCCGCCGGGGACGAGGCGGCGGGCCAGGAGGAGGCGGCGCAGGAGCCCGTGGTCGTCTACGCCGGGACCCGGCGGCTCGACCCGCACCGCCAGATCATCGGCGAGCCCCCGCTGCTGGACGGCGCGCTCATCTCCCTGCACGCCCCTGTCGCCCCCGCCGCGCTCCCCGCGCACGGCGCCGCCGTGACGGCGCTGACGGCATACGGCTCGGCCCGAGCCCGGCTGCATGTCACCGGCGGCCCCGACGCGGGCGGGATCCACCTGCTGCAGGGCGGCACGGTCCACCTCGGGCGCGGCGCGGAGGCCGACGTCCCGCTGGACGATCCCGACGTCTCCCGGCTGCACTGCGCCGTCACCGTGACCGACGGCGGCACGGTCACCGTGACCGACCTCGGCTCCACCAACGGCACCACGGTCGAGGGCACCCCGGTCGGCCGGCAGCCCGTCCTGCTGCGCCCCGGCGCCACGCTGCGCATCGGCGAGACAACCGTCCGGCTGGAGGCCGCGAACCGTACCGGCCCGCAGCCGGACGCCGCCACGGCCCCCTCCGGCCCGGCCGCACCGCTGGCCCTGCCCACGGCGCCGGACGGCGAGGGGCGCCTCCGCCTCCTCCCCGAGCGGCCCGCCGGGAGCGGCACCGCGGCTGACCCGGAACCGGCTGCCCCCTCCGGCGAGGTGCCGGGCCCCCGCGGGGGCACCCCTCGGGCGGCCGAACACTGGGGCACCGGGGACGGCCCGGGCCACTCCGCGCACTCCTACGCACCGGCCTCCGGCGGCCCCTTCCCCGGGGCCGACATGACACACGGCGCGGGCCTCGTACCGCCCGGCGGCGCGGATTCCGGTGCCGCCGGGCCGGAGCCGGACGGCGGAGAGGCGGCAGCCCGCAGAGGCCGGGGGCTGAGCGCCTGGGCCCGGCGCCTCACCGCCCGCGCGGAGCCGGCCGGTCCCGTCGCGGCGCCCGGTGGCGGCCCGCGGCACCCCGACCCCGAGCCGCACGGGCCGACGCGCTACGGCTCCGGCACCGCGAGCGGCTACGCGGCGCACCCGGCCGAGGGCCTCGGAAACCGCCGGGAGGCCACCGCCGACAGCCTGTCGACCCCGCCCGGCGGCGCGAAGCGCTGGCCGGACCCGGCCTCGGTGCTGCTGAGCGCTCTCGGGCCGGGCCCCCGGCTGTGGGAGCGGGGCCCGGAGCATCCGGACGCGCTGACCGTGCGGCTCGGTATCGCGCACCGCGGCGGCGGGCACGGCGACGCGGTCACCGCGGACCTGCGCCGAGCGGGCGCGCTCGGGCTGGCGGGGCCGCGGGCGCGGCTGGCCGGACTGGCGCGGTCCGTGCTCGCGCAGTTGACGGCTCTGCACGGGCCCAGCGCGCTGGAGATCGTCCTGCTGTCCGCCGACCCGGCGCGCAGCGCCCGGGCGCGGCAGCAGGAGTGGGCGTGGCTCGGCTGGCTGCCCCATCTGCGCCCGGGGCACGGCCAGGACTGCGGGCTGCTGACGGCCTACGACCACGACCAGGCCGCCGCGCGCACGGCTGAGCTGGTACGGCGGCTGGAGGCCCAGGGCTCGGCCCCCCGCCACTCGGGCACCCGCGGCCCCGCCGCGGTCGTGGTGGTGGACGGCGACCCGGGCTCCGCGGCGCTGCGCGCGAGCATGGCCCGGCTGGCGCGGGAGGGCCCGGCCGCCGGTATCCATCTGCTCTGCCTGGCCGAGACACCGCCCGCCAGCCCGTCCTCGCCCCTGACCGCGACTCTCGAAGCGGCGGACGGCGCCTGCCCCGGGTTCGCCGAGTGCGGCACCGTCGCCCTGCTGAGCGGTGACGTCGCCACGGCGGTCAAGGTCCTGCACCCGACCGGACGGGCAGCTCCGTACGGCACCCCGGAGCATCCGGACGGACCGGCCGGGCGGGACGGACAGGCCGGACACAACGCCCGGGAGGGACACGCCGGACCGCGCGGACAGCAGCGGCTGGACGGCCAGGCCCCGGCTGCCGGCGGGGCGCCGCAGGCCAGGACCGGCCGGCCGGCCGCGGCGGGCGGCGGCCCGGGTGCGCCGCGTGGACCCGTGGCCACCGTGGACGCAGTGTCGGCGGCGTGGGCCGAGCGGTTCGCGCGGGCGCTGGCCCCGCTGCGGGAACCCGAGGGCGCGGGGACCGGCGCGTCGGCCACCCCGACGGTGACCCTGCCGGAGCAGTGCCGGCTCCTGGAGGAGCTGGGGCTGGCCCGGGCGACCCCCGCCGCACTGCTCGCCCGCTGGTCGGAGCGGGCCGCCGGCACCGCGGGCCGGGTCCCGCTGGTCTTCGGTGCCGGTCCGCACGGGCCGCTGGAAGCCGACCTCTCGGACCTGTCGGCGCTGCCCGACGGGATGGCACCCGCCGTCCCCGAGGGCGACCCCGGCGGAGCGGACCGCGCCCTGCCGGGCCACGCCTTCGTCAGCGGCGGCCCCGGATCCGGCAAGACCGAACTGCTCCGTTCGCTGGCGGCCTCCCTCGCCGCCGGGGAGCGCCCGGACCGGCTCGCGCTGGTGCTGGTGGACGGCGCGGGTGCGGACGCCGGGGACGGATTGCGGGTGTGCGAGGAGCTTCCGCACACCACCGCGCGGCTGACGGCGGGCGACCCGGTGCGGATGCGGCAGTTCGCGCAGTCGCTGAGCGCCGAGCTGAAGCGGCGGGCCGAACTGATCGGTGACGAGAGCAGCTTCGAGGAGTATGTGCGGTCGGCGGCCCGCCCCTCCGGACGGGTGGTGGCGCCACGTCGGGCGCCCGAGCGGGAGCCGGTACGGGAAGCGGCCGCCGAGCCCCGGCCCGGGGAGAGCGTGCAGGTCCCGGCCCCCGCCCGGGCGCCCGAGGAGCGGACCGCCGTGGCCGCACACCGGCCCGGGGGGCACGGTGGCGGAGCCCCGGAGGACCGCACCGCGGGCGGGAGCACGGCTCCGGGCGGCGGGAGGCATGTCGGCGGAAGCGGCGGAGGGCTGGAGGCACTGCCGCAGCAGGCCGGAGCGCCCGACGAGCCCGCCGGGGCGCCCTCGGCGGCCGCGGGCGGGGCGGAGCGGCGACCGGACCCGGGCGACCGAGCCGTCCCGGGCGGCGGGACGGCGGCGGAGCCCGAGCCGGACGGCACCCGGCGCACGCTCCGGCTGCGGCGCGCCGACGCGCGGCCCGGTGAGCAGCCGCCCGCGGAGCCGGGTACGGCCGCGGCGTCCCGCGCCGAGACAGCCCGTGAGGGGTCCGGCGCCGAAGCAGTCCGCGCCGACTCCTCCCCTGACGCGACTGGTTCCCGGCGTACCGGTGGGCAGGACGGCGACGCCCCGGCGCCCGCGCTGACGTCGCCCTCCCCGCTGGGCCCCGGTGGTGTGCCGCCCCGGCTCGTAGTGCTGGTGGACGACTTCGACACGCTGGTCGACCCTGCGCTGGGCAACCCCGGCCGTCCCGCGGCCGGTTCGGTGGTGCGGGCGCTGGAGGCGGTGGCCCGGGCGGGGAGCCGGCTCGGCGTGCATGTGATCGCGGCGACCGGCCGCGCCGACCGCACGGTGCACACGGCGCCGGCCCGTACGGCGGCGCTGCATGTGGAGCTGACCGGCGGCGAACGCGGCGCCGAGGGCACGCCCCGCGGCCGGGGCACGCTGACGCTGCGTCAGCGCCGGGGGCCGGAGGGCACCGTGGTCGGCGGGGTTCCGGTCGCCTTCCAGGCGGGCCGGGTCACCGGCCGGATCCCCCGGACCGCGACGCTGCGGCCCACGGTGGTGCCGTTGGACTGGGCGCGCGCCGGGGACCCGCCGGCGCGCCGCCAGGTACGGGAGTTGGGCAACGGGCCGACCGATCTGGCGCTGCTGGCCAGCGCGATGGAGCGGGCGGCCCGCCAGGTGACGCCGGGGACCGCAGCGGGCCCCGCATAGGCACGGTGTGTCCGGCGGCGGGCGGGCCCCCGGGGTGGCCGGCCGCCCCTCACGCGGCCCCCGCCCCGCCGTCGACCCGCGACCGTCCCCGCGCGGTCGGCGCACCCTCCGGGCCGCGCGCACCGTCCGGGCCCCGCGTGCCGGAGAAGACCAGGGTGCGGGTCCCCCAGAAGCGCACGGCGGTGCCCAGCACCAGGCCCACTCCGGCGCCGGAGACGACGTCGGCGAGGGTGGAGGTCAGTCCCAGCAGCTGCCGGGAGACGCCGAGGCAGCCGAGCTGCACGGCCCCGCCCGCCGCGTTGACCAGCACGAAGACGCTGAACCTCCGCCAGCCTCCGGCCACCCGGCGGCCGCGCAGCCGGTAGGGGCCCAGCGCGTTGCCCGTGTAGGCGACGGCGACGCCCGCCACGAAGGACAGGGCCTTGGCGTACATCGGGTCCATCCCGACGGGACCGCGCAGCCACAGGAAGCCGCCGAGGTCCGCGAGGAAGGCGAAGACACCGACGGCGGCGAATCCGGCGAGCTCCGCGCAGAACGCGCGGAGCCGCGGCGGCACCCGGGAGGCGGGGGCACTCGGCGCCCTCACCGCGCGGCCCCTCCGACGCCCGGCCCTCCCGGCTTCCTGGACGCGCACGGCGCCGGACCTCGCCGCCGCGCACGGCGCCGGACCTCGCGGACGCGCACGGTCTACATCCCCGCGACCGACAGCCCGTACAGCGCCGCCCAGCACAGCGCGGTGACCGCCAGCGGGGGGTCGCGCAGCAGGACGTCCTCGGGGGAGCCGGACGCGCCGCGGTCGGTGAAGACGGCGTACCGCAGCACCGCCAGGATCAGCGGCACCATGGAGAGTTGCCGGCACAGTGTGGCCCCGGCGCCGGTGCCGTCCTCCAACGCCCAGAGACAGTAGGCGAGCACCGCGGCTCCGGCGGCGAGCTGCCAGACGAAGCGCAGATAGCCGACGGTGTACTCGCGCAGCAGTGCCCGGGTGCCGCCCTCGCCCTCGCCCATCAGCAGCGCCTCCGAGTAGCGCTTGCCCGCCACCATGAACAGCGCGCCGAACCCGGCGGTGATCAGGAACCAGCGGGAGAGCGGAATGCCCAGCGCCAGCCCGCCGGACATCGCACGCATCACGAACCCGGCGGTCACCACGGCCAGGTCGATCACCAGGACGCGCTTGAGCCGCAGGCAGTAGGCGACCTGCATGACCACGTAGCCCGCGAGCAGCGCCGCGGTCGCGGTGTTGCACAGCAGCGCGGCGGCTGTGGTGGAGGCCAGGGCGAGGAGGGTGCCGAGGGCGTAGGCGAGGGGTACCGGCACGGTTCCGGCGGCGACGGGGCGGCGGCACTTGTCGGGGTGGGCCCGGTCCGCCTCCGCGTCGCGGGCGTCGTTGAGCAGGTAGACGGCCGCCGCTGCCGCGGTGAACAGGGCGAAGACGAGGGCGAGCGCGAGCACCGTGCGCACTGCTGCCAGTTCACCGGCGGCGGCGGGCGCGGCGAGGACGAGGAGGTTCTTCACCCACTGGCGGGGCCGTACGGTCAGCAGCAGCCCGCCGGGGAGGGTCCCGGCGAACCCGGTCGGCTGTCCGGCGGCCGGTCCGGCGCCGACGGCGAGGCGCGACTCGGAAGCCGGCCCCGCGGTCGGTCCGGCGCTCTGCTCGGCCGGCGACTCCACCGTCTGCTCGGCGGTCTGCTCGGCGTCGGGGTCCGGGGCGGTCCCGGCGGGCCGGTGCCCGGGGGAGCCGGTCAGCGTGGAGCGTTCGGTCATCCGGCCGCCCCCTCCGCAGCCCGCGCCGCGGAGCCGGGCAGGGCCGGGGGCTGCGCGTCCTGCGGCCGGGCGGCCGCACCCAGCCGGACGACCAGCGCGCCCAGGGCAGCGCCCGCCACCACGTCCGAGGGGTGGTGCACACCGGCGACCAGCCGGGAGACGCAGATCAGCGCGGCCAGCGCGGCCAGCGGCGTCTCGTACCGCAGTCCGCCCAGGGCCAGCGCCGCCGCACCGGAGGAGGCGGCGTGCGAGCTGGGGAAGGAGTGCCGCCCCGCCGTCCGTACGAGCGGGACGCGGCCCGCCGGCTCGGGGCGCGGGCGGCGCACGACCCGCTTGATCCCCATGCTGGCCAGATGCGCGGCACCCACGAGTCCGGTGCCCCGGAGCCAACGCTCCCGCTGCGTACGGTCCGTGGCGGCGCCGGCGAGTCCGACCAGGAGCCAGACGGCCGCGTGCTCCCCGCTCCAGGACAGCGCGCGGGCGACGCCGGCCACCCGGGCGTCGGCCGCGCAGTCACCCAGAGCGCACGACAGCCGCCGCTCCCACTGTCGTACCGCTTTCGCTGCCACGCTCCGACTCTGCCGCGCCCGGCGCCGCCGCAGGCCGAGCCGCGAGCCGACACACGCCGTTTCACCCTTTCAGCGACCTTTGGGCGACACCGGCGACGCCACCGGCACGGCCTCCCCTGCCGGGCATTTCCTGGCGCTTACCGTCTCGTCCATGCCCGCTCAGCACCTCCAGCGCGATGTGTCCGCACCGCCCGACCGCAGCGCCCGGCTGCTGACCGGCTGGGGCGGCACCGCCCCCACCGGCGCCCGGGTGCTGCGGCCGCGCACCCGCCAGGAGGCGGTGGCGGCGGTCCTGGAGTGCGGGGCGCGCGGCAGCATCCCGCGCGGCCTGGGCCGGGCCTACGGGGACGCGGCGCAGAACGCGGGCGGCACCGTCCTGGACACCACCGGGCTGGACCGGGTGCTGGCGGTCGACGCGGCCGAGGGGACGGTGACCTGCGAGGCGGGGGTCAGTCTGCACCGGCTGATGACGGTGCTGCTGCCGCTGGGCTGGTTCGTACCGGTGACCCCGGGGACCCGCTATGTGACGGTCGGCGGCGCGATCGGCGCGGACATCCACGGCAAGAACCATCACCTCTCGGGCTCCTTCAGCCGCCATGTGTGCTCCCTGGAGCTGCTGACGGCGGACGGGCAGGTGCGGACGGTCGTGCCGGGCACCGAGCTGTTCGACGCCACGGCGGGCGGGATGGGCCTGACCGGGCTGGTGCTGAGCGCGACGGTGCGCCTGCTGCCGGTGGAGACGTCGCTGATGGCGGTGGACACCGAGCGGCTCCCCGACCTGGACTCACTGCTGGCCACGCTGACCGCGAGCGACCACCGGCACCGTTACTCGGTGGCCTGGATCGACCTGCTGGCGCGCGGCACGGCGGCCGGACGCGCTGTGCTGACCCGCGGCGACCACGCGCCGCTGGCCGCGCTGCAACAACGGGGGCGCACGGCGCGCGCGGCGCGCAGGGACCCGCTGGCCTTCCGCCCCGGGCGGTTGCCGCCCGCGCCGCGCACCGTGCCCGGCGGGCTGCTGCGGGGCAGCACGGTCTCGGCTTTCAACAAGTTCTGGTACCACAAGGCGCCCCGCCGCCGGAGGGGCGAACTCCAGCGGCTCGCCTCCTTCTTCCACCCGCTGGACGGGCTGCCGCACTGGAACCGGGTCTACGGCAGCGCGGGGTTCGTGCAGTGGCAGTGCGTGGTGGCGCACGAGCACGACGACGCGCTGCGCCGCATCGTGCGGCTGATCTCGCGCCGCTCCTGCCCCTCTTTCCTCGCCGTCCTCAAGCGGTTCGGCGCCGGGGACCCGGGGTGGCTCTCCTTCCCCGCGGAGGGCTGGACGCTGGCGCTGGACATCCCGACCGGGCTGCCGGGGCTGGCGGACTTCCTCGACCTGCTGGACGAGGAGGTCGCGCTGGCCGGGGGACGGCTGTATCTGGCCAAGGACGCGCGCATGCGGCCCGAGCTGCTGGCGGGGATGTATCCGCGGCTGGCCGACTTCCGGGAGCTGCGCGCCCGGCTGGACCCGCGCGGCGTCTTCACCTCGGATCTGGCCCGGCGGCTGGCCCTGTGACACCGCGCCCGGCCGGACACCTCCCCGCCCCGCGCGCCCCCGGTCCCGCCCATCCCGGACCGGCATCCCGGAAGAACAGTCAGGAGCACTCATGAAGGACGCCTTCGGTTCCCCCCAGTCGCTGCTCGTCCTGGGCGGCACGTCCGAGATCGCGCTGGCGGCCGTGCGCCGCTTCATGGCCCGCCGCGCCCGCACGGTATGGCTCGCGGGGCGGCCGGGGCCGGGGCTGGACGCGGCGGCGGCCGGCCTCCGGGAGGAGGCGGCGGCGCACGGCGCGGAGGTCGCCGTGCGCACGGTCCCGTTCGACGCGCTGGCCCCGGAGACACACGAGGAGGTGCTGGAGAAGGTCTTCGCCGAGGGCGACATCGACCTGGTCCTGCTCGCCTTCGGGGTGCTGGGCGAGCAGTACCGCGACGAGCAGGACCCGATGGCGGCCGTGCGCCTCACCCGGACGAACTACACCGGCGCCGTCTCCTCCGGGCTGGTGTGTGCGAACGCGCTGCGCGCCCAGGGGCACGGGTCGCTGGTGGTGCTCTCCTCGGTCGCCGGAGAGCGGGCACGCCGGGTCAACTTCCTCTACGGGTCCAGCAAGGCGGGACTGGACGCGTTCGCACAGGGCCTGGGGGACGCGCTGCACGGCTCGGGGGCGCATGTGCTGGTCGTGCGGCCCGGATTCGTGCACACCCGGATGACGGCGGGACGCACGCCCGCACCGCTGGCCACCACGCCGGGCGCGGTGGCGGAGGCGATCGAGCAGGGGGTGCGGCGCCGGGCGCGGACGGTGTGGGTGCCGGCCGCGCTGGGCCCGGTGATGAGCGTGCTGCGGCACCTGCCGCGCAGCGTCTTCCGGCGGCTGCCGGGCTGAGGACCGGGCACCCGGGACGGCCCCGGGGAGCGGCCTTCCGGGACGACCGCAGGCGGGGTTCCGGGGCGTCGGGAAGCTTGCTCCGGACCGGGCCGAGGACGGCGCTCCGGATCGGACTGCGCGGGGGACTCGCTGGGGCGGGACGGCGCCGGGATGTGCCCTCGTCCGGCGTATGGGATAAATCAGATGATTCACCCCTGTCGAGCGAGACAGCCGCCCCTGCTCCCCGTCGACCCCGCGGAACCGCCATGCCCCGTTTCAGCGTGATCGTCCCCGCCCACCAGGTGCAGGCCTATCTGCACGAGTGCCTGGACTCCGTGCTCGGGCAGTGCTTCGGGGACCTCGAACTCATCGCCGTCGACGACTGCTCACCGGACTCCAGCGGCGAGATCCTGGACGCCTACGCCGCAGCCGACCCGCGGGTGACCGTCATCCATCTGGCGGAGAACATCGGCCTCGGCCCGGCACGCAACACCGGCACCGCCCGCGCCCGCGGCGACTACGTCCTCTACCTCGACAGCGACGACACCATGGCCCCGGGCGCCCTGCGCGCCCTGGCCGAACGCCTGTCGGAGACCAGCGACCCGGACATCCTGCTGTTCGACTTCGCTCCCGCCTACTGGGACGGCTCGCTCGGCCCCCCGGCCCACCCCGAGCTGCTCGCCCCCCGCGCCGGGCCCGGCGTGTGCACCCTCGACGAGCGGCCCGAGCTGCTCCGGCTCACCGCCGTCGCCTGGAACAAGGCGTACCGTCGCGCCTTCCTGCTCCGCGAGCGGCTCGCCTTCCCGCCCGGGACCTACGAGGACACCCCCTGGACGTTCCCGGCGCTGCTGACCGCACGCGCCCTCGGCACGCTGGACCGGGTGTGCGTGCACTACCGCCAGCGCCGTGGCGGCAGCATCCTGACGACCACCGGGCGCCGCCACTTCGATGTCTTCGACCAGTACGACCGGCTGTTCGCGTTCGTGGCGACACGCCCCGGGCTGGACCGCTGGCACCACCTCCTCCACCAGCGGATGACCGACCACTTCGCCACCATCCACAGCACCCCCGGCAGACTGCCCGGCTCGGCGCGCGCCGAGTTCCTGCACCGCGCGCGGGCGCACTGCCGCCGCCATCGCCCGGCACCCGCCGCGGAGCGCCCCGCCGCGCCGCCGGGCAGACGGCTGCGCCGCCTGCTGGTACGGCACGGGGCACACCACGCCTTCCGGCTGCTCGCGCACACGGGCCGGGCCCGCCGCCTGCTGGGCGCCCGGCTGCGCGGCGCCCGCCGCGTACTGCGCAAGGCGCTGCTGCGGGGGCACTACCTGCTCCAGCGGCGCCGGCCCCTCGATCCGCGCCTGGCCGTCTTCTCCGCCTACTGGGACCGCGGCTACTCCTGCCACCCGGCGGCCATCGAGGCCAAGGCACGCGAGCTGGTGCCGGACATCCGCACCGCGTGGATATGCTCCCCCGACCACGCGCACACCCTTCCGCCCGGCGTGCGGCGGCTGCGGCCGGGCTCGGCGGCGTACTGGACGGCGCTCGCCCGGGCCCGCTTCCTGGTCAGCAACGTCAACCTGCCGCACAGCTACCGCAAACGGCCCGGCCAGCTCCTCCTCCAGACCCACCACGGCACCCCGCTCAAGCACATGGGGCTCGACCTGATGGCCTACCCGGCCGCCGCCGACGGGATGGATTTCGGCAGGCTGCTGGAGCACACCGACCGCTGGGACTTCAGCCTCTCCGGCAACCCGCACTCCACGCTGGTGTGGGAGCGTGCCTACCCCTCGCCGTACACGACGCTGGAGTTCGGGCACCCGCGCAACGACGTCCTGCAGACCGCGACCGCCGCCGACGTCGCCCGCCTCCGCACCGCGCTGGGCATACCCGACCGGGTGACGGCCGTGCTGTACGCGCCCACCCACCGCGACCACCAGCCCGGTCGGCAGCCGTGGCTCGACCTGGCGCGGCTGGTGGCCACGCTGGGCCCGTCCTTCGTCGTCCTGGCGCGCGCCCATTACTTCCACACCGGCCAGGGGCTGCCCTGCGAGCCGCCCGGCGGGCTGCTCGACGTATCGGCGCATCCCTCGGTCGAGGAGCTGTTCCTGGCCTCGGACGTGCTGGTCACCGACTACTCGTCGCTGATGTTCGACTACGCCAACCTCGACCGGCCGCTGGTGGTGCACGCCCCCGACTGGGAGACCTACCGGGACACCCGCGGCACCTACTTCGACGTGACGGCGGCCGCGCCGGGCCCGGTGGCCCGCAGCGAGGACGAGCTGATCGACATCCTCGCCACCGGCGCCCACGCCACCGAGCACGCACGCGCCCTGCGCGCCGCCTTCCGGCAGCGGTTCTGCCCCTGGGACGACGGGCACGCGGCCGAACGCGTGGTCCGGCACGTCTTCCTCGGCACCGGAACCGGCACCGGAACCGGCCCGGGCCGCGGCACCGGCTCCGCCGCCGCGCCTCCGGGCGCCGCCGTCCCCGCGGCGGTGCCGCCCCTCGTACCGCTCGCCGAGCGGCGTCCCGCGCCCGCGCCGGGCTCCGGCGGCGGGTCCGGACCGGGCGCCGCACCCCGCACGCCTCTTGCTCCCCCCGCAGCGAAGGACTGGTGGTCATGCCCCGCTTCAGCGTCGTCGTACCGGTGTTCAAGGTCCAGGGCTACCTGCGCGAGTGCCTCGACTCGGTGCTCGGCCAGTCCTTCACCGACCTGGAGGTGATAGCCGTCGACGACCGCTCCCCCGACCACAGCGGCGCGATCCTGGACGAGTACGCGGCCCGCGACCCCCGGGTGCGGGTGCTGCACCTGGCCGAGAACGGCGGACTGGGCCGGGCCCGGAACACCGGTGTGGACCACGCACGCGGCGACTACCTGCTCTTCCTCGACAGCGACGACAGCTTCCTGCCGGGCGCCCTGGCCGCGATCGACCGGCAACTGGACGCCTGCGGTAGCCCGGACGTGCTGGTCTTCGACCACCAGCGCTCCTACTGGGACGGGCGGGCCGAGGCGAGCTGCTTCGGCGACCAGCTCGCCGGCGTCGGCACCCAGACCTTCACGGCCGCCGAACACCCCGAGCTGCTCACCCTCTTCCACGTCGCCTGGAACAAGGCCTACCGGCGCGCCTTCTACCTGCGCGAGGGGCTGCGCTTCGAACCCGGGCTGTACGAGGACGCGCCGCTCTCGAACGAAGCGCTGGTGTGCGCCGGGTCCATCGGCTGCCTGCCGCGCGTCTGCGTCGACTACCGGCAGCGGCACCAGGGCGCCATCACCCGCTCCCCCGGCCGGGCGCACTTCGACATCTTCCCGCAGTACGCCTCCCTCTTCGCCTTCCTGGAGCGCCGTCCCGAACTGGCCCGGCACCGGCCGCTGCTGTTCGAGCGGGCCGTCGCGCATCTGGTCTTCTGCCTCCGGCGCAAGGAGCGGGTGCGCCCGGCCGACCGGCGCGCCTTCTTCCGGGAGGCGGCGCGGCTCTACCGCGAGCAGGTGCCCGACGGCTTCACGCCGCCGCCGCGAAGGGCACGGGACTGCCGGCTGCTGGCCCTCGACGCCTACCCGCTGTTCGCGGCGCGGGAGGCGGTGCGCCGCAGCGCCGGGCGCGCCCGGTCGGCGGCGCGCGCGGCCCGCCCGCAGCTCGCCCGCGCGGGGCACCGCCTCTACTACGCCGTGCAGCGGCGGCTGCCCGGCTATCCGGATGTGGCCGTCTACTCCGCGTACTGGAACCGCGGCGTGGCCTGCAACCCGCAGGCGATCGAGGCCGCGGCCCGGCGGCTGGCGCCGCGGCTGCACAGCGTGTGGGTGGTACGCCCGGACGCGGTACCCGCGCTGCCGCCCGGCACCGACCACGTGGTGCCCGGCTCCCGGCGCTACTGGCGGATGCTGGCCCGTGCCCGGTACTTCGTCAACAACGTCAATTTCCCCGACCACCTGGTGAAGCGGCCCGGCCAGGTGCATCTGATGACCCACCACGGCACCCCGCTCAAGACGATGGGCCTGGACCAGCAGCCGTACCCGGCGGCCGCGCAGATGGACTTCGGCAAGCTGCTGCGCCGGGTGGAGCGGTGGGACGTGAGCCTCACCGCCAATCCGCACTCGGCCGAGGTGTGGGACCGGGTCTTCCCCTGCGGCTACCAGGACCTGTCGGCCGGCTATCCGCGCAACGACCGGTTCACGACCGCCACCGCGGAGGAGGTCGCCGCGATCCGTGCCCGGCTCGGCATCCCGCGCGGCCGGATCGCCCTGCTGTACGCACCGACGGCACGCGACTACCGCAGGGGCTTCGTCCCCCGTCTCGATCTGGAGCGGCTGAGCGCGGGACTGGGCGAGGAGTACGTGCTGCTGGTGCGCACCCACTACTACTACGGGCGGGACGCGGTGCTGCGCGACCTGCACGCGCGCGGGCTGGTGCGGGACGTCTCCCGGCACCCCTCGGTCGAGGACCTGTGCCTGGCGGCGGACGCGCTGATCACGGACTACTCGTCGCTGATGTTCGACTACGCCAACCTCGACCGGCCGCTGGTCGTCCACGCGCCCGACTGGGAGAGCTACCGCGACGCCCGGGGCACCTACTTCGACCTGCTCTCCGGACGCGCGGGCGAAACCCCCGGGCCGGTCACCCGCACCGAGGACGAGCTGACGGCGGTCTTCCGCAGCGGCACCTGGCGCGGCCCGGAGGCCCGGGCGCTGCGCGCTGCCTTCCGGGAGCGGTTCTGCCCCTGGGACGACGGACACGCCGCCGAACGCGCAGTGCGCAGGGTGCTGCTGGGCGAGGACGCGGCGGCGCTGCCGCCGGTGGTGCCGCTCGCGGAACGGCGTCCGGCGCCCACCCCGGAGCAGGCCGAGGCGGCCCTCGCGGCGGAGGCGGCAGGACCGGCGGCGGACAGGCCGGAAGCGGCGGAACGGGAAGCGGCAGGGCCGGACGCGACGGAGGAGGGGCGGGACGCGGCCGGCACCGGGGCAGCCGGGGCGCGGCCCCGGGCCCGGAAGCTGGGCGCCGTGACCGGGGGTGCGGGCGGTACCGAGCCGCCCGCACCCGAGGCGCTCAACTGACCGGCTGCCGGCCCCCGTCCCGCGGGGGCCGGCCGGCCCCGCCCGGGCCGCGCAGCCAGCGCACCAGCGAGGCGCGACCCGCGGGCGTGACCGGGCGTGGCGTCCGCTCCGGGTCTGCGGCGATCTCGGCGCACAGCGCGGCCACGTCGCCTCGCCACGCCAGTTCCAGGGTGCGGCGGCGGCGCGGGTCGAGCCGCTCCAGCACCCCGTCGCCGTATGCGCCGATCAGTCGGGCCGCCCCGGTGCACACTGCCTGCCGTACCTCGTGGTCGAGGGCGGGGAAGTCCGCGCCGAAGAGCTGGAAGACCTCGACGTGGAAGTGCCGCTTGTGGAAGGCGTCCCGCAGCGGGCCGGGCGGCAGGAGGCGGCAGGCGGCCTCGAAGAGCCGCTCGGCGCAGTGCAGCCGGACCTCGGGCCCGGAGCGGTAGGTGATGTTGCTGGAGTCGGCGCGGCGGACGGCGAAGTAGTGCGGCTGGTCGGCCAGCACGGAGATCCGGGCCGCGCGCACGCATGCCTCCAGCACGAACGGCTGGTCGCTGAAGGCGGGCATCGACGCGTCGTAGCGGATGCCGTGCTCCTCGATCAACGAGCGGCGGAAGAGTTTGGTGTTGGACAGCGCCCACGGCAGTCCGTCCCCGACCAGCCGGATCATCGGCGCGGAGCGGCCGAACACGCCGGTGGGTACGGTGCGTTCGCCGACCGGGACCATCTTGCACAGCAGCACGTCCGACCGGCAGTCGTCGGCCATGGCCACCATCCGCTCCAGCGCCTCGGGGGCGAGGTGGTCGTCGGCGCCGAGGAAGAAGACGTAGCGCCCGCGCGCCTGCTCCAGGCCCTGGTTGCAGGGCGTTGCCGGGCCGCCGGAGTTGGGCCGGCGCACGGTGCTGAACAGGTCCGGGTGCTGCGCGGCGAAGCGCTCGATCTCCTCGGTGCTGCCGTCGGTGGAGCCGTCGTCGACGACGATCACCTCCATCCGCCGCGGCCCGATCGTCTGCGCGACGAGTGAGGTGAGGCAACGGGTGAGGTAGGGCATGGTGTCGAAGGCGGCGACGACGACACTGACGTCGGGGCAGGCCGTGCCGTCCGGTCCGGCGGCCCCGGACGCCGCCCGGGTGCCGGCGCTCATACCGCCACCGCCTCCCGGCCGCCGCCGTCCCCGAGGACGACCCGCCGCACCCCCGCCCACAGTGCCGGGTCGGTGACGCGGCGGCCGTCGACCAGGACCCGCACACCGGGCAGCCGGTCGGCGGACAGCTCCCGGTAGGCCGCGTGGTCGGTCTGGATCACGGCCGCGGTCACCGGCTGGCCGGTGTGCGGGCGCAGTCCCATGTCGGCCAGTTCGTGCGGCGCGTAGAGCGGGTCGGACACGTACGGGCGGGCGCCCCGCTCGCGGAGCGCGGCCACCGTGGGGAAGACGCCGGAGAACGCGGTCTCCTTCACTCCGCCCCGGTAGGCCGCGCCGAGCACCAGCACCTCGGCGCCGCGCAGTTCGCCGTAGGCGTCGGCCAGCAGGTCGACGGCGTGCGCGGGCATGGCCTCGTTCGCCTCGCGTGCGGCGCGGACGACGGCCGCCTCCGGGTCGTTCCACAGGTACATCCGCGGGTAGACCGGGATGCAGTGGCCCCCCACCGCGATGCCGGGGCGGTGGATGTGGCTGTAGGGCTGGGTGTTGCAGGCGTCGATGACGGCATCGATGTCGACACCGGAGCGGTCGGCGAACCGCGCGAACTGGTTGGCCAGCGCGATGTTGACATCCCGGTAGGTGGTCTCGGCGAGCTTGGCCAGCTCGGCGGCCTCGGCCGAGCCCAGGTCCCACACCCCGTTGGGCCGGGGCAGTTCCTCGCGGACGTCGAAGTCGAGCACCGACTCGTAGAACCGCACCCCGTCCTTGGCGGAGTGCGGGCCGATCCCGCCGACCAGCTTGGGGTAGCGGCGCAGGTCGGCGAAGACCCTTCCGGTGAAGACCCGCTCGGGGGAGAAGACCAGCGAGAAGTCCCGCTCGGGCAGCAGCCCCGAGTCCTGCGCCAGCAGCGGCGCGAACCGGTCCCGGGTGGTGCCCACCGGCAGCGTGGTCTCGTAGCTGACCAGTGTGCCGGGGCGCAGCCCGGCGGCGACGGCGCGGGTCGCGGCGTCCATCGCCCGGAAGTCGGGCGTACCCCGCTCGTCGACGAACAGCGGGACGACGAGCACGACGGCCTCCGCGTCGGAGACGGCCGCGGCGGTGTCGGTCGTCGCCGACAGCCGGCCCGCCTGCACCGCCTCGGCCAGCCGTTCCGCCAGCCCCTCCTCACCGGGGAACGGCACCGCCGCGTCGTTGACGCTCGCGACCACGCGCGCGTCGGTGTCCGCGCCCGTCACCTGATGCCCCTTGGCCGCGAACTGGACGGCCAGTGGCAGCCCGATCTTCCCGAGCGCCACCACGCAGATCCGCATTCCCGTCTCCTTCCGGCTGCTCCTGATGGTCGGGTCGCTCCGGCGCCGCCTGGTGCAGCAGCCGCGCGTAGATCCGGTCGAGCGTGCGGGCCTGGGCCTCCCAGGTCCACTGCTCCAGCAGGCCCGGGCGCTCGTAGGCCGCCCGGTAGCGCTCCGGAGCGCCGAGCACCGCCCGCACGGCGCGTACGTAGTCGGCGGTGTCCTCCGCGCGGAAGACCTCGCCCTGGCCGGTCTCCCGGGTGGTGGCGGCCATCGTCCGCACGTCGCTGACCACCAGCGGCAGCCGGGCGTGCGCGTACTCGAAGAACTTGGTGATCAGCGCGATCTCGTGGTTCGTCCAGTGGTGCAGCGGGATCGCGCCCGCGTCCGCCTCCGCGAGGAAGGGGACGACCTGGCGGTAGGGCACGTACGGCAGGACGTGCAGCCGTTCGGCGGCCCCCAGCTCCGCGGCCCGCGCGCGCAGTTCGCGCAGGTACGGGGCCGAGGGCCGGGGCACGACCAGCGCGGTGTGCGCCTCGGGCAGGTCGGCCAGCGCCTCCACCATCGTGCCCAGCCCGCGCTGCGGGGCCGCCGCGCCGCTGTAGACGACCAGCGGGGTGCCGGCGCCGATGCCGCACAGCGCGCGCAGGCTCGGCACGGCGCCCCCGTCGGCCTCGCCGACCCCGCCGGCCCCGCTGTCGGCCGCCCGGGGCCGGGTGCTCGCGGGCGCGGGATGACCGGTGGTGGTCGGGCCGGTGGTGGTCGGGCCGGTGGTGGTCGGGCCGGTGGTGGTGTGCGCCTCCGGCGCGTTGAGGACGACGGCCGGCTCCTCGGCGAGCCCGTGTGCCTCGCGCAGCAGCGCGGCCAGGGTGCCGGAGACGGTGACGGCGGCGTCCGCGCAGGGCGCGTACTCGCGCTCGTGCGCCAGATGGGCCGGCAGCCACCGCACGTCGTGCTGCCAGGGCCGGACACCGGGCAGGTACTCGTGCGCGTCCCACACCAGCTTCACCGGACGCCCGGCGGCCGCCGCCCGGACCTTGGCGCGGGCGCCCACCCCCAGCATCCGGAAGTCGTGCGCGTGGATCAGGTCGGGCCGCAGCTCGTCCACCACCCGCCCGTAGGCGAGTTCGAAGTCGTAGAGACCGGGCCACAGCCGTCGCCAGCAGCGCTCCTTGCGGACACGCCGCCACCCGGCCACGGCCGCCCGGTCCAGCGGGGTGCCGGCGCCGCGCAGCGCCGTCCCCCGGTCGAGCTGGCGGGTGCGGAACGCCACCCAGCGCTGGGCGAGCCGGGCGGCGGCCCGCGGACCGGCCAGCCGCACCGCGGCGTACGGCACCGACCGCCGGTCGGCGGCCAGCGCCGCGCGGCGGGTGCGCAGTTCGTCGCGCCACGCCTTGACGCGCTGCGCGCGGTAGGGCGCGGTGCCCGGCCGGTAGGCGAGCGGCCGGGTCAGCAGGGGGCGGCGGGCCGTGCGCGGCGGCCGGTCGAGCGGAGTGGGCACGGGCAGCAGCCGCACCTGCGCTCCGCCCAGCCGCCAGGACGCGGGCCGCCCGTCGGGGGAGCGGCCCAGCAGCACCACCTCCCATCCGGCCGCGGCGGCCGACCGGGCGGTCTTCTGCACCCGGGAGTCGCCCTCCACCCCGTTGCACACCAGCATCACGATCCGGCCCCGCCGCCCGGCGGGCGCGGCCGGCTGTTCCGCTCCCGGTGTGCCGCCCGTACCGGCGCCGCTGTCGAACTCCACGGGTGTCCCCTTCTGTTGTCGGCCGCCGCGCACCGCCGAAGCCGGCGGCGCGGGTGCTCAGCGCAGGAAGCCGTCCAGTACGTCAGCCGTGTAGCTGCCGTCGTGGTAGGTGCGGACGTACTCCGCGGACTCCCGCGCGGTGCGCCGGGCGAAGTCGCGGTCCTCCAGCAGCGACTCGAGGGCGCCGCGCAGGGTGGCGGGGGTGGCGTTGACGATCGGGGGACGGATGCCGACCGACCGGTGCAGCCGCTCGTCCAGGAAGGCGATGACGGGCCGGCCGGCGGCCATCCCCTCGCAGGCGAAGGTGCCGTAGGTGCCGACGGCGAACTGGTCGACGACCACGTCCGCGCCCTTGACCAGCTCCCGCACCTCGCTCCAGGGCGCCCCGGTCAGCATCCGGAACTCGATCAGGCCGCGCCGGTCCATCTCCTCCAGCACCGGCACCACCTTCTCGGTGCCCTTCGTCCACCGCTTGGAGGGCGCGTGCACCACCACGGGCCGGGAGCGCTCCATGGCGGGCCGCTCGCTCGCCCAGCTCCCGGTGTCGACCACCAGCGGCGCCCAGCGGGCCCCGGGCAGCTCCTCCAGCAGGTCGGGGGTGGTCACGAACTGGGGCAGTCCGCTCTGCGCCGCCGCCCGCCGGTTGCGGGCGCTCTTCCTCGTCAGAGCCTTGAGGACGGCCTCGTCGGCGGCGTGGAAGAGGGAGTGCTCGTAGCGGCTCATGTGCCGCTGGGGGTCGCGCACGTCGCTGCCGTGCGCCAGCAGCGCCACCTTGATCCCGGCGGCGGACAGCGAGGGCAGGTCGTCCTGGATGTGGCCGCCGTTGAGCCGGCCCAGCGCCGGGGTGAAGGAGTCGGCCAGGTAGTGCGTGTAGGAGCCCAGCACCCGGCGCGCCCGCTCCAGTTGGAAGCCCAGATCGCCGGTGCGCTCGCCGATCGCGTAGATGTCGGCCGGGTAGATGACGCTCTCGTCGTGGGTGTGCATCACGACCTCGGCCGACAGGTCCTGGCGGCGCTCGCACAGCGCCCGCGCGAATCCGGCGAGCTGACCGGCCGAGTTGGCGCAGCCCAGACCGAGCCGCACCGGGGTGCCGCCCAGCGACCGCCACGCGGACGGCGCAGCCCCGGACTCCGCCTGCTCCGGGGCGGCGGCACGGGCCGGGTGGCCCAGTCCGGGCTGCTCGGCTGCGGACCACGGCACGCCGCGGGGCGCCAGGCGGGCCGCGGCGGCCGGTCCCGCGAGCTGTTCGTAGAGGTCCAGCAGTCCCGCCGACTGCTGTTCCCAGGACAGCTCCCGCAGCAGCGGTTCGGTGATCCGCGCGGCCAGCGTGCTCCGCTTGGCGAGGCCGCGCTGCACGGCCGCCACGAAGGAACGGACATCCTCGGTCACGAACACCTCGCCGACACCGGTGCGTTCGACGAAGTTGCGCAGCGTGCGCACCCCGCTGGTGACCATCGGCAGTCCGGCGTGCAGATACTCGGCCGCCTTGGTCGGCAGCGAGATCTCGCAGTTGGGCACGTGCCGGAAGCAGACCAGTCCGAGGTCGGCGGAGGAGAGGTAGTCGGGCACCTGCTCCTGCGGCACGTAGGGCACCACGTGCACCCGCTGCCGGACGCCCAGCTCCTCGGCGCGGGCCAGCAGCCCCTGGAGCGTGGCGTTCTCCTTGCCGGCAACCAGCGCCAGATGGGCGTGCGGCAGCTCCGCCAGGCCCTCGACGGCGGTGTCCAGACCGCGCTCGGGGCCGATCCACCCGGCGTAGACGAGCAGCGGCACGTCGGGGCTCAGCCCGCACACGTCCCGGACGCGGACGCACTCGCCCGCCGTGGCGCTGACGGTCTCGCGGACCGGCGCGTTGGCGACGACCAGCGGCTCGGCGGGCAGCGTGTACGCCTCGCGCAGGATGCCGGCCAGCTCCTCGGAGACGGTGACCACCGCGTCGGCCCGGCCGATGAACTCCTCCTCCACCCCCGGGAAGGCGCTCGCGCGCACCGCGTCGGGCCACTCGACGCCGCGGACGTACTCGTGCGCGTCGTACAGCCAGCGGGTGGGCACACCGCGGGCCCGCAGCCGGGCGGCGCTGCGCGCGCCCACGGCGATCATCAAATGGTCGTTGGCGTGGATGACATCCGGTTCCAGCTCCTCGACGACCGGGCCGAACGCCAGGTCGATGTCGAGCAGTTCGGGCCAGTCGATGCGCCAGTCACCGGTGGGCCGCGTCGCCCCCGCGACCTGCCGGCGCTCCCACCGGTAGGCGCGGCCCCGGCCCCGGTGCGCGTACCGGCGGGCCCGCACCCAGCCGCGGAGCGCCTCCCGGGCGAGCTGCCGGGCCAGTGCGGCGGCCCGCGGCTCCCGGGGTACCGGCCGCTCGCGTGCGGGGCCGCCGAGCCAGCCGACACGTGCCGTCTGCTCGCGCACCCAGGCCGCGTGCGCGGCCCGGGCCCGCACCCAGGCGGCGTCGTCGGGCAGCCCGAACTGGGTGAGCCGGCTGCGCACTCCGGGGCGGCGGCGCTCGGCGGCGACCACGGCCCGCAGATGCGCCGAGACCGGCACCTTGATGACGCGGACCGGGCCGAGTACCGACTCCTCGCGCCGCCGGGAGGGGCTGCGTCCGACCAGCGTCACGTCCCAGCCCGCCCGGGCCGCGGCGATGGCGGTCTTCTGCACCCGCGAGTCCCCGGCGATGGTGTTGCCGACGACGACGGCCAGCCGCGGACGCCCCCGGGGACGCTCCTCGCCCTGCCGCGCCGCGCTCCCGGCCATCCGCCCGGCGGCCGCGCCGGGCGCCTCGGGGGCGTTGCTGCCGCGCGCCGTCCGGCGCCGGATGCTGCGGTGCGTGTGCCTCATGCCGTGTGCTCCGCGATGGTGGGGGCCGTCGGATCGTGGGAGGCGACCGCTTCGTGGGAGGCGACCGCTTCGTGGGGCGCCGGTCCGCCGGGGCCCGGCGCCGCGGCGGACGTGCCGACGGGAGAGGCCACCACGAGAGGCTCGAGCGGCTCGGCCGCGTCTCCCGCAGCCGGAGGCGCCGCGCCGCGTACCCGGCCCGCTTCGCGTGCCGACTCCAGCACGGCTGCCGACACCTCCACCGTCCGCAGCCCCTCGCGGGCCGTGACGATGCCGCTGCCCGCACCGGTGCCCTCGCGCACCGCGTCGCGGAACCGCTCGTGCTCGACGAGCAGCGGTTCGCGCTTGGGGAACGCGTACCGCACCGCGTCGCCCTCGGCGACCCCGCGGAAGGCGCGCAGGGCCTCCCACTCGGTGGCCACCGCGCCGTTGGCGTGGAAGGTCAGGTCGGCGGTGAGGGTGTCCGCGACGAAGCAGCCCCGCTCGCCCGTGACGGCGGTGAAGCGCTCCTTGAGCGGGCTGAGCCAGTTCACCAGGTGGCTGACCATGGTGCCGCCGGTCAGCGAGCCGACGACGGCGACCATGTCCTCGTGCTCGCGGCCGCTCTTGGAGACGGTGCGGGCCGAGAGCGAGGCGTAGCCCTGCCCGGTGATCCAGCTCGTCAGGTCGATGTCGTGGGTGGCCAGGTCCTTGACCACGCCCACGTCGGCGATGCGGTGCGGGAAGGGCCCCTGCCGCCGGGTGACGACCTGGAAGAGGTCCCCCAGCTCTCCCGCCTCCAGCCGGGTGCGCAGTTGCTGGAGCGCGGGGTTGAACCGCTCCACGTGGCCCACCCCGGCGACCAGACCACGCTCCTCGAAGGCGTGCACCAGCCGCCGCGCGGCCTGTGGCGTGTGCGCCAGCGGCTTCTCCAGCAGTGCGCACACGTCGTGCGCGGCGAGTTGCAGGCCGACTTCCTCGTGCAGCGCGGTCGGACAGGCGACGACCGCGTAGTCGACGCCGAGCGCCAGCAGGTCGGCCACCTCGTGCAGCACCGGCACGCCGGGCGGCAGGGGTCCGGCGTGCGGGGCTCCGGCCGGGTCGACGACGCCGACGAACTCCACGCCGTCCAGCGAGGAGAGGATCCGCGCGTGGTTGCGGCCCATCACCCCCAGTCCGACGAGTCCGGCGCGCAGCCGCCGCCCCGAGCCGTGCCCCGCGTGCTGCTCCTCGGTCGCGGCGGCCTCGGCGGTCCCGAGGCCGGACCCCGCGCGGGGCGCGCGGGCGGTCCTGGGCTCGTTGGCCGCGGGGGCCACCGGGGCGGCGGACACGGCCGGCGGCGCAGAGGCCGCCCTCGCCGCCGTCACTTCGTCACCCCGGCCCGGCTCGCCGCGCTGTTCGCCGCGGCCACGATCCGGTCCAGGTCCTCGGGTGTGAGTGCGGGGTGCACGGGCAAGGAGAGCACCTCCGCCGCGGCCTGGTCGGTGACCGGGAGGTCGGCGCCCAGGTGTGCGTAGGGCTTCAGCCGGTGGATGGGGGTCGGATAGTAGACGGCGCACCCCACGCCGGCGGCCTGCAACTCGCGCTGGACCGCGTCCCGCACGGAGGAGCCGCCCGGTACCCGGACCGTGTACTGGTGGAAGACGTGCCGGGCGCCGTCGGCGACCTGCGGGGTGACCAGCCCGCCGGTCAGGCCCGCGTCGAGCGCCTTGGCGTTGGTGCGGCGCTGCTCCGTCCACTCCGGCAGCCGTTCGAGCTGCACCCGGCCGATGGCCGCGGCCACGTCGGTCATCCGCATGTTGGCGCCGACGATCTCGTTCTCGTACCGCTGCTCCATGCCCTGGTTGCGCAGCAGCCGCAGGGTGCGGGCCCGCTCCGCGTCCGGGACGACGACCATGCCGCCCTCCAGGGCGTGCATGTTCTTCGTCGGATAGAAGCTGAAGCAGGCCGCGTCCCCGAAGGCGCCCACCGGCCGCCCGTGCAGTGCCGCCGCGTGCGCCTGGCAGGCGTCCTCGACGACGGCCAGGCCGTGCCGCTGCGCGAGCTGGGTGAGGCGGCCCATGGGCGCCGGGTGGCCGTACAGATGCACCGGCAGCAGTGCGGCGGTACGCGGACCGACGGCGTCGGCGGCGGCGTCCGGGTCCAGGCAGAAGGTCTCCGGGTCGATCTCCGCGAAGACGGGTTCGGCACCGGCGAGCCGCACCGCGTTCGCCGTGGCGGCGAACGAGAACGAGGGGACGACGACCTCGTCGCCCTGCCCGATGCCGAGCGCGAGCAGCGCCAGGTGCAGCGCGGAGGTGCCCGAGTTCACGGCGACGCACGGGCGGCCCTCGACCAGTGCGCCGAACTCTTCTTCGAAGGCCGCCACTTCGGGGCCCTGGACCACGCGGCCGTCGCGCAGGACCCGTACGGCGGCGGCGACCTCGTCGTCCCCGAGCACGGGTTTGGCGGCCGGAATCGTGGGCTTGGCAGCCGGAATCATGTCTTTTCGCAGCCCTTGCATGCGGATGTGCCCTCCGGTTCCCCCGGCAGATTCGCCCTATGTGGACCCGCATCCGGCCCTCCTCTTGCATGATTTGCGTACAAATCACCCGGATCGCCTACACCGGCACCCCGGACGAGGGCGCACCGGCGCCCTCCGCGCGCGCTCCGTCACCGAACGGTCGGCCCGGCCCCCCTCACGAGCGGCCCCGCGCCCCGGCCCCGTGCTCCACGGGCCGCACCTCGCGGAGCCCGGGGCCGCCCCCGGCCGCGCCGGCGGCACCCTCCTCGGGCTGCTCCCGGTACCGCTCACCCGTCCTGGGGCACTCCCACTCACCCGGCCGCTCCGGCACCGGACGCAGCCGCACCCCGGAGCGGCCCACCCAGCCGACGCGGCGCGCCGGAACCCCCGCGACGAGGCCGAAATCGGGAACGTCGGCCGTCACCACGGCCCCCGCCGCCACCATGGCCCAGCGGCCGATCCGTACCGGCGCCACACACACGGCGCGCGCACCGAGCGAGGCGCCGTCCTCGACCGTCACCCCCACCGCCTCCCAGTCCCCCGCCCGCTTGAGCGTGCCGTCCGGCTCCACCGCACGCGGGGCGCGGTCGTTGGTGAGGACCACGGCCGGTCCGACGAAGACACCGTCGCCCAGCACGGCCGGCTCGTACACCAGGGCGTGGTTCTGCAGCTTGCAGCGGTCGCCGATCCGGACCCCGGCACCGACGTAGGCGCCCCGCCCGACCACGCACTCCGCGCCGACCTCCGCGTCCTCGCGCACCTGCGCGAGCTCCCACACGGTGCTGCCGTCCCCGACGGCGGCCCGCTCGGAGACCTGCGCGCCCGGCATCGCACGGAAGCCCCCCGCCCGCGTGTGATGCGGCGGCCGGAAGGACGAGGCCGGCCGGTCGGCAGCGGCCGGATTCGGAGTCACCGGGTTCGGGGAGACCGGGTCGGGGGTGGGATCGGCGATGGGCATGGCGGCTCGCTCTCTGTGCGGGACGGTACGGGGACGGAACGACACGGCGGACGCGGCAAAAGCGTCGGGGCCGGCGGTCCGGGACCGCTTCGGCGGGGCCGGGCCGCTCCAGATCCGGTCCGGCCCGGCGAACCGGCCCGAGGCCGAATATGGCCGCGGCACAGGGCATGTCCGACGACCGGCGCGCGCGGCGCACCAGGAGTCCGCCCGCTTCCCCGCGGCACCCCTCCGCCGACCGGGTGAGCGGCGCCCCGGCGGCGCGCCGCAGGCACGGGGCCCGGCGGGCCCGGGGAGAGGCTGGCGGTATGTCGCGCTCGGATGAGATCCCCGTCCCCCAACCGGCGCAGAGACCTCGGGCCTTCGGCCTGCCCGGCACACTGGTCCAGCGCTGGAACGCGCTCGCCGTCCTCGCCTGCGGCGCGACCGTCCTCGTCCTGGGGTACCGGCACCGCTGGACCAACGACGACGCGCTGATCTACACCCGCACCGTGCGGCAGATCCTGGCGGGCAACGGCCCGGTCTTCAACGTCGGCGAGCGCGCCGAGACCTCGACCGGCACGCTCTGGCAGTGGCTGCTCGCCGCCGGGAGCACCGTCCCCGGAGTGGACGACCCGCTGCGGCTCGCGGTCGCCCTGGGACTGCTGTGCACCGTGGCGGGCTTCCTGCTGGCACTGGACGGCACCCGCCGGATGATCCGCCTGCACCGGCCCGCAGGCGCGCTGCTGCCCGTCGGCGTACTGGTGCTGCTCCCGCTCTGCGCGACCTGGGACTACGCGACCTCCGGGCTGGAGAGCGGGCTGACCTTCGGCTATCTGGGCGGCTGCTGGTGGCTGCTGGTCCGGGCGCGCTCGGAACCGGATCCGGAACAGGGCGGGGACCGGGAGGCGCCGGCGCCCCGCGGGCTGCGGCAGGCGCTCACGGCACCCGGACGGGCGCTGCCCGCCACCGCGTTCGTGTTCGGCCTGGGCCCGCTGGTGCGGCCGGATCTCGTGCTGGTCGGCACGGTGTTCCTGGTCGCACTGTGGGTGGTGCGGCGCCCCCGGCCGCGCACCGCGCTCGCCTGGGCGGGCGTGGCGGTCGCGCTGCCGGGCGGCTACGAACTCTTCCGCGCCGGGTACTACGGCGTACTCGTCCCGCTCCCCGCCATCGCCAAGGAGGCCTCCGGCAGCCAGTGGGGCTACGGCTGGTACTACCTGCGCAACACCCTGGACCCGTATCTGCTGTGGGTGCCCCTCGGCTTCCTCGCCGCGTACGGAGTGCTCCACCTCGTCCGTACCCGACACGGAAGCCGAATCCGAAGCGGCAGCAGCAGAGACAGGACCGGGAGCGCTGACGCGAGCGGCGGCAACGGCAGCGCGCCGGGCGCGCCACGCGGGGCCGACGCCGCGCTGGTGGTGGCGCCCGTCGTGGCCGGGCTGCTCTCGGCGCTCTTCGTGGTGAAGGTCGGCGGCGACTTCATGCACGGCCGGATGGTGCTGCCCGCCCTCTTCCTGCTGCTGCTGCCCGTCCTCCTGCTGCCGTTCGGTCGTGCGGCGGCCATGCTGACGGCGGCGGTGGCGGGCTGGGGCCTGGTCTGCCTCGTCGCGCTCCGCCCGCCGCTGGGCAGCCTGGAGGACGAGCGGATCGTCTTCGACTCGCACAGCGTCTACCAGCGGGCGTTGGGCGCGCACCATCCGGTGAGCCAGTACGACCACACCGCGGCACCGCGGGACTTCACCCTGGTGGCGCAGCAGGCCGTGCGCGAGGGCGGGCACACGCTGGTGCTGCGGCTGCCCCGCGACGCCGGGTTCCCGCTGGTGCCGCTGGCACCCGGGGTGCGGGCCCCGGTCGCGGGCGCGGAGGCGCGGCTGGGGCTGGCCGGGGCCGTCCTCCCGCTGGACGGCCGGGTCGTGGACATCCTCGGCCTGGGCAATCCGCTGGGCGCCCACACCGAACCCGTCTCGCACCGCAAGGCGGGGCACGAGAAGCCGCTGAACCGCGCCTGGGTCCTCGCCGACCTGACCGCGCCGGGCGCACCGGTGCCCCGGGGCGTCGACCCGCGCCGGGTGCGGGCCGCCCGGCACGCGCTGACCTGCGGCCCGCTGCCCGACCTCCTCGACTCGACCCGGGCACCGCTGACCCCGGACCGCTTCTGGAGCAACCTGCGGGGCTCCTGGTCCCGCACCACCCTGCGCATCCCGCCGGACCCGCTGGTGGCCGAACGCCGGCTGTGCTGAGCGCGCCGAGCCCGCCGAGCCCGGTCGCGGCAAAGGGTCAGCGGCGGGCGCGGCGCACGGCGCGGGTCATCAGCGGAGGCAGCAGATCGACGGCGAGCCGCCGGACGGCCGCAGCCCGGAGCGCGGCCCCCCGGGAGGTACCCGAGTCGGCGTGCCGTGAGACGGGCAGCACCGGCGGGTCGGCCTTGCGCGCCCCCACCAGCAGCAGCCGCCGACCCGCGACCTCCTGCCACTGCAGCCGGCACTTGCCGCGGGCCCGCAGCTCGGTGTGGAGGGCGTCCTGCCAGGGTTCCGGGTCTCCCCAGGTGCCGTAGAACTTGTGGCCGGACACGCAGACCGGCCGCAGCCCGTCCTCCAGCACGGCCTGCCAGGTGGCGCAGGCGACACCGGGTGTGTGGTCGGAGCGGTAGTCGTCCAGGACGACGAGCCCGGCCGGACCGAGGGCGTCCCGCGCGGCGGCGATGTCCCCGCGCACATGGGGGTACAGATGTGAGGCGTCCACGTGGACGAAGCGGCAGCTGCCGTCCGTGACCTCGTCGGGCACCGCTGTCGTCGGCGCCTGCAGGATCCTCGGCAGCTCGTCGTGGAAGGAGAGGTAGTTGGCCTCGAAGGCACGCCGGGTCAGCGTGGGGTAGGAGCGCCGCAGTTCGCGCCCGTTGGCGTCGTCGGGCGCGGCCTCGGAGTCGAAGAGGTCGCAGACGGTGAAGCGTTCGTCCGGACCGTTCAGGTATCCGCCGGTCAGGACGGCGCTCTTGCCGAGATAGGCGCCCATCTCCAGCAGGTCGCCGCGGTGCCGGAGCTCGCGCTGCCGGGTCAGGAACCAGTCGAAGAGGATCAGGTCCGTGCGGTAGAACCAGCCGGGCACCTCCTCGAAGGTCCGCGGCCGGGGCGGTTCCCGGCCGTCAGCGGCGTCGGCGTCGGGGGCTTCGGCGGCGTCGGGCAGAGCCCGGCCGGACGAGGCGGTGGTCGTCATGGGAAGGCGCTCTCCTCGGTACGGGTGCATACGGGCGTCCCTGAGACCTGTACCGCCCGCCGGGGCGCGCCGGAGCCCGCCGCGCCGCACGTCGGCAGAGCTTCGGCGAGCCGCTGCGCCGCGGCCATCCGGGGTTCAGCCGCCGTTCGCGACCCGGCCCGGCACCCGGGTCCCGCCCGCGCGGGGTGCCACGGCCCGGCCGCCCGCCGGCCACCGGCCGCTTCCGCCCTGTGGGGCGCGCTCCCGGGGGAGCCGCGCCTCGGGCGCCGCCGCGTCGCCCGCTTCCGGCACGGCCCGCCCGTGCAGCCACCCGGGGAACGACGGTTCCACCAGCGGCCAGAGCACCTGCCGCACATGCGGCAACCCCAGCAGCATCGTGAGCCCCACGCCCAGCACCGTCGTCCCCACCACCGCCAGCAGGCCACCGGTGACCACCACCTGATAGCCGCCCGTCTGCCGTACGGCCTCGACGACGAGCCCGTGCAGCAGAAAGGGGTAGAGCGCACCGGCACCCAGCACGGTGTAGCCGGTGCGGCGTGCGGGGACCAGCGCGAGGAACGCGGCCACGAGCACCCCGCCGAGCACGAACAGCGCGAGCCGCACCCCCACGTACGGCAGCGGACGCAGGCCCAGTTCGTGGGCGCCCGCCTCCATCAGCAGCCAGTCGCGGCTCACCCGGGGCGCCGCCCACCAGGCGCCCGCCGCGGCGGCGGCCAGCACCGGCAGCGCCCACCTGCGCGCGGCGCGGTTGCGCAGCGGGCGCAGCCGGTCGGCGCGCAGCCGCAGTCCCAGGACGAACCACGGCCAGTACATCAGCAGCCGGGACAGGGCCAGTTCGTCCCCCAGGTCGGTGAACCCGGCGGCGACCGACAGCAGCGCGGCGAAGACCACCGGCCAGCGGACGGCCCGCCACAGTGGAGCCGTCAGCCGCCAGACGAACAGCGCCAGCAGGAACCAGCACGCGAAGGAGGGCCGGGTCGGGGTGACGGCGAAGGGCTGATCCCAGAAGAGGGCGCGCATCCCGCCGAAAGCCGCCTCGAAGACGAGGTAGGGGACCAGCAGATGGGTCAGCAGCCTGCGCATCTGGTCGGGCCGCCCGGCGAAGTTCCGCGAGAGATGGCCGCACAGCAGCGCGAGGGCGGGCAGGTGGAAGGAGTACACCAGCAGCGAGGCGGCCTCGACGCCGCGCATGGCGTCGGCGACGGGTGCCCAGTTGTGCTCCAGGACGACGAGGAGGACCAGCAGGAACCGCGCGTTGTCGAGGAACGGGTCGCGTCCGCTCTGCCGCCCGGCCGCAAAGGCGCCGCGGGCCCGCCGGTGGGCTCCCTGGGCCGGTCTCCGGTGGGGTCCCTGGGCCGCTTCCGCCGGCCCGGCGGGGTCGCCTTCGCGCACCCCTCGGGCCTCGTCCGCCGCGCCGCCGGAGCCGCCCGGCCCGACGCAGGAGCCCAGGGCCGAGACCGTGGGCCCGTACCGCGGCGCGGCGTCGCCGTCCGGCGGCGCGGTGCCCGGCGGGGCCGCGGCGCCGGGTGCCGTGCGCGACGGTGTCACGAAGGTGTCGGTGAAAGGGTCCCAGGCCATCACGCCGTCCTTGGCTCACTCGTTCCGGGCGAGCGTCCCCGGCGCCGCGGCCGGGTGAGACCCGGCACCGGTGGCTCGATGAGGGGCCGCGCGAGCCGCCGTACGGGCGCGGTCGACAGCAGTACGGCGACGGCGGCTCCGCAGACCGTCAGCAGACCGGCACCGAGCGGGCCCAGCGGACGCAGCGGCGCGTCCCAGCCGTAGCCGTGCGCGGCGGTGGTCAGCAGTCCGTGCAGCAGGTAGGGATACAGCGTCACGGCGCCGAACGCGGTGATCCACCGGGTGCGCCGGGGCACCACGGCGAGGAAGGCGCCGGTCATCAGGGCCGTCACCGCGAACAGCGCGAGCCGCACCAGCAGGTAGGGCAGCGTGCTCGCGCCCAGTTCGGCCTGGCCGTGGCTCATCCACAGCCAGTGCACATCGGTGACCGGCGCGAGGGCGTACGCCGCGGCGCCGCCGGTGGCGAGCACCAGCGGGGCGCACCACCGCAGCGGGACGCTGGTCCGCAACCGGGCGAAGTGGGCGGGCCGCAGGGCCAGTCCGAGGACGAACCACGGCAGGAACATCAGCACCCGGGGCAGCGCCAGGTCGTCCCCGAGGGTGGAGGTACCGGCCGCGAGGGAGACGAGCACGGCGACCGGCAGCGGCCGGGGAATCACCCGCCACACGGGAACCGTCAGCCGCCAGACGAAGAGCGCGGCCAGGAACCAGCACACGAACGTGGGCTCGGTCAGCGTCAACCGGAACGGCTTCCCCCAGGCGGCGGTCTCCGCCGCGGTGTAGAGCACCTCGAAGACGAGGTACGGCACCAGCACCCCGGCCACGAGTTTGCGCAGCTGTGCGGGGCGTCCGGTGAAACCGCGGGAGAAGTAGCCGCTCAGCAGGATGAAGGCGGGCATGTGGAAGGAGGAGATCCACAGATAGCCGGCCTTGACGGTGCGGGAGCCCTCGACGAGCCCCATGGGCCAGGTGTGGCCGATTACGACGAGCACGATGAGCAGGAACTTCGCGTTGTCGAGGAACGGGTCCCGGGCGGGGCGCTCCGCGCCGTCGGCCACGCCGTCGGCATCTGCCGCGCCGTCGGCGGTGCCGTGGACCGCACCGTCAGGTGCCCCGGAGCCGGCCGGCGCCCCTGGGTCCACCGGCGCCTCGGGGGCGACCGCAGACGCCGTTCCGGCTGCCCCCGCGGCCCCCTCGGCGCCCGGGCCGTCCGCGGGCACGCCGGAGCCGGCGGGCGGGCCGCCGTCGGTGCCGCCCGGTCCGGCTGGGTCGATGATCTTCGAGGCCATTGATCGGACAGTAGGCGCGGCGGCGGCCCATCCGGTCGCGGCATGCCGCCGCGAGGGCCGAACGAGGGACATACGAGTGTTACGAGCGCATCCCCTCCCTTTTCGCACCTCAAATAGTCGGTGGAAATCGTCTGTTTTCGAGCATGCGGACATGCAGCACGGAGAAGGGGAAGCCGCGGATGAAGATCGTGTTCCTGCTGGACAACGCCTACGGAATCGGCGGGACGATCAGGTCGACGGTGAACCTCTCCGGAGCGCTCGCCGATCGACACCAGGTGGAGGTGGTCAGCCTCCGCCGGTCACGCCAGGAGCCGGCACTCGACTTCGACCCCCGCGTCACCCTCAGCTCCCTCATCGACCTGCGCCGCTCCTCCCCCGGCTACGACGGGGACCACCCGGACTACCGGCGGCCCAGCGAACGCTTCATCGAAGGCCGCGACCACGTCGAGCGCGGCATCGCCACCCGGCTGGGCGACCTGCGGGTGCAGGAACTGCTGGAGCGGTTGGACGCGGACGTCGTCATCGGTACCCGGCCGAAGATCAACGACTACCTCGCCGCCTACGGCACCGACCGCTACCTGCGCATCGGGCAGGAACACCTCACCCACGCGATGCACAGCGACCACATCCGCAGCCACCAGGACGCCGCCCTGGCCCACCTGGACGCCTTCGTCACGGTCTCCTACGCGGACGCCGCGGACTACCGCGCCGCCCTGCCCGAGGTGCGGACCGAGATCACCTGCGTGCCCAACGCGGTACCCCCCTCGCAGGTCGAACCCTCCGACGGGGAGGCCAAGCTCATCGTCGCCGCGGGCCGCCTCATCAAGGTCAAGCGGTACGACCGGCTGCTGCGCGCCTTCGCGCTGGTCGCCGGCGTCCACCCGGACTGGTCGCTGCGGCTGTACGGGCGCGGCCCGCAGCAGGACGCGCTGCGAGCCGCTGTGAACAGCCTCGGCCTCCACGACCGCGCGTTCCTGATGGGCGTCCACTCCCCCATCGAGACCGAATGGGCGAAGGGCTCCATCGCGGCCGTCTCCTCCGACGCCGAGTCCTTCGGCATGACCCTGGTGGAGGCCATGCACTGCGGCGTCCCGGTCGTCAGCACCGACTGCCCGTACGGACCGGGAGAGATCATCACCAACGGCGAGGACGGGCTGCTCGCCCCGCTGGGCGGCAGCGAGGAGACGACCGTACGCGGCTACGCCGACGCCCTGCTGCACCTGATCGAGGACCCGGACCTCCGCTCCCGGATGGCCGGCGCGGCCCGGGAGAAGGCCGCCCGCTACTGCCCCCGGCGGGTGGCGGGCGAGTACGAGGCCCTGATGACCCGGCTGCTGGCGGGCCGCCCCGGCGCGGCTCCGACAGCGAGGACCGCCCGGCCGACCGGGTACGCGCAGGCAGCCGGAGACGCGCGGACCGGGCCCGGAGCACCGGGCGGGTCCGCTGCCCGGCAGCCCGCATCCGCGGTGTCCACCCCCCGCACGGGCAGACGTGTGCACCTCGCACGGAGCGCCCGCCGCTTCGTACCGCGGGCCCTCGTCCCCGCGCTGCGCCCCCTGGCCCGCGCCCTGCGACTGGACGGAGGCGCGCCGGGCGGCGCCGCCAAGGGGATGCGGCGGCCGGTCGCCCGGGTGCGGGCCGAGCGGGACGGGGCGCTGCTGATCCGGCTCCGGGCCGACACGCTCCCCAAGGGCCCTGCCGTGCTGTCCCTGCGCCCCCGGCACCGGGACGACGCCGCGCCGGTCCGCCTCCCGCTGCCGCCCCGCGACCGGGCGGACGCGGACGGCTGGGTCGCCCTCCGCCTGGAGCGCTCCGGAACGGACCTGTACGAGGCCCGGTGGGACGTCTACGTGGAGCGCGCCTCCGACGGCACGGCCAGGCGCGTCAAGGCCCTCCTCGTGGAGACGGCGCACCTGCTGTCCATGCCGGCGCCGCTCACCGAGGACGGCACCCTGAACCCCCGGATCCCCTACGTCACCAGCGACGGCTACCTCGCCGTGCGCGCCTGGTCCCGCGCCCGGCACGCGGAAGTCACCTCGATCGAGATGGGCGAGCACGGCTACACCCTCACGGCACGGCTCTACGGTCAGGGCACGCGCCCGGCGCTGTCACGACGCACCGAGGAGCTGTCCGGCGGGCCGGTGCTGGCGGCGGTGCCACGCGACAACCCGCGCCAGGCGTTCGAGTTCCCCGGGCGGTGGAGCGGTGACGGCGCGGAGGGCGGCGGCCACCCGGACACCGTGCGGCTGGAGCTGCCCTTCGAGCTGCCCGCCGCGTTCGCCGACGGCGCCCCGGAGGGCGTCTGGGACCTGTGGCTGCGCCCCGGCCTCGGCCCCGAGAGGATGCGGATGGGGCGGCTGCTGGGCGACCTGCCGGACCGCAAGAAGACCGACGTCACCCCGCCCACCCGGCTCGGCGACAGCGGCCAGGCCGTGCAGCTGTACTTCTCGCTCAACAACAACCTCGTCCTCGCCCTGCGGAGCCTCGCCCCGCACCCGGCGGAGCAGGTGCGGCAACCCGGCGCGGAACAGGCCGCCCGGAGCGGGGCCGCGGCGGACACCACAAGCCGTCAGGACCGGTCATCGGCACGTAGCGCCTCGACCCGCGCCTGATCCGGACCGTCCTGCGCCGCGCCAGGGCCGCCGCCCTCCCGCACATGCCGGGCGCGGACCTCGGCCTTCCGCGCCAGGGCCTGCACGGCACGGTCGAAGCGGACCAGCGAGGGCGGTTCGGCCGGGCCGAGCAGCCGCACCTTCAGCGCGGCACGGGCCGGGGCGTACGGGTCCTCCTCCGGATGCCGGACGGTCCGCAGCAGCCCGGGAACCCCCGCGCCGTCCGGGCCCAGCACGGTCGCCGCCCGCACGGTGGGGAAGGCGCGACGGAAACCGTCCTCGTCCATCCCGCTGGTGTTGACGACCGCGTACGGCTTCTCGCTGCTCAGGTAGTCCGAGACCACCGAGGAGACGTCCGAGACGAGCACGTCGGCCTCGTTGAAACAGCTGAACAACCCTGGCCTGGGTCCGTCCACGACCTGGTGCAGCCCGGCGGGCCGCGCCGCCCAGTACGCCTCCTCCCACCTCCGCAGAGCCTCGGCCGTCGCGCGGGCGCGGCCCGGCTCGGGCGCCTGCTGACGCAGCATCCGCTCCACCTCGTCCGCGTGCTGCCGCAGGTCGCCACGGGTCAGTTCCTCCAGCGCACGGGTCGCCTCCTCCAGCGCGGCGACCGCCTCCGGATCCGGCTGCGCACCGCCCTGCCCGGCGCCCGCGCGGAGGACCAGCGCACGGATCCGCCGGTCGGCGGCGCCCGCTCGCGGGTCGATCGACCCGGTCATCGGGTGCGGCTTGTACAGCAGCCGCACCTTCGGGTCGGCCAGCAGCGCCCGGACGATGTTCTCCCCCGCCGTGAGCACCGAGGTGTTGCCCGGATCGTCGGTGAACCCCTCCCAGGTGGGCGCGTAGAGCACGGTCAACCGCCCGTCTCCGCCGCCCGCCGCGCGCTCGTCGGCGTGCCGGATGGGGGTGAGCTGGGGGCGGCCGACCTCGACCACGTCCCTGTCGTCCACGCCGACCTCGGCGAGCTGATAGCGCTCGCGGGCGGCTTCCCCGGCGACCCACACCTGGTCGTATGCCTTGGCGTAGGGGTTGCAGGAGGAGAGCTTGTCGGACTCGCCGTGGTTGATGAAGGCGTGCTTGAGGGTGGGGATCCGCAGCGCCTGGGAGGTCTTGCCGGAGTTGGCCGGGTGCAGCAGCACCTTGAGCGTGGAGTGCTCCAGGTGCATCAGATGGGAGACCTTGGGGATGCAGACGATCGGGACGTCGGTGGCGTCGATCTTCTGCACCATGAACCGCTCACGCAGCACGATCAGCGGCCGCCCCTGCAGCTCCGCCAGCGTGGAGAGCCACATGTTCGCCTGATACGCCGACGTCGTCCCGCCCGAGAAATACATCGCCACCGTCGGCCGGTACTCCGCCAGCCACCCGTCCAGCCAGGCCAGCGCCTCCTCCTCACCGGCCACCCGCCTGCCGGGCAGCAGCCGCCGGGCCAGGTGGGCGGTCCCCGCCAGCAGCCCGGCGCAGCAGCCCCAGGCCGGAACCGACGCCCACACCGGGTCGCCGGACGCGGCCGAGGCGCTCATCCCGGCCGTCGTGAGCGCCGCGACGGCCGTCAGCCGCACGGTCGCCCGCTGCGCGAACAGCGCGGGCGGGGCGGGCGAGAGCCGGAGCGCGGAGGTGTCGATGTTGCGGGTGACCACCGGAAGCCGGCGCCGGTCGCGCACCGCGGCAGCGACGGCCTGACAGGAGAAGTGCAGGAGCCAGCAGAGCAGCACCGCGCCCGGCAGCAGCGCACCGGCCCCGGCCGGGTGCAGCACCCCCAGCCCGCCCAGCCCGCCCAGCAGCAGCGCGTCCCGCAGCAGCTGCCGCACGGGCGGGGTGAACTGCGCCCGGCGCAGCTCCCGCGCCACCGGCTGCGCACCGTAGGGCAGCAGCACATCGGTCAGCAGGCCGAGCAGCGCACCGGCAACGACGAGGGAGGCGTGCGGGGAGGCGATGCCCAGCACCTGGAGGAGATAGCCGACGGCCAGCAGCACCAGCGCCGCCGCGGACCCGGCCCGGTGCCGCAGCACGGCGCGGCGCTGCCGCCGCAGCGCCGCGCCGCCCTCGGCACGGCCCGCACGGTGCACGGCCACCGCCGTCCCGGTGCCGGAGCGGTCGCTGCCGCTGACCGGGTCGAGTACGAGGGTGTCGGCCTCGTCCATTCCCGGGGGTCCGCCCGCGGCATGCTGCCGCGGGCCGCCGCCCCCGCCCGCACGGCTGCCTCCGACCGCGTCGCCGTCCTCGTGCGCGCCGCTGTCGTCGTTCGCGTCGTCCACTCCGTCCACTAGCGCACCCACACTTCACGGTAGGCAGCACCGGCAGCGCCCGTCGCGGCACCGGCGGCCGAACGCGTGACCGCCGCGGCGCGGGGAGATCCCGCGGCGCGGCGGTCAGGGTGCCCGGTGGACCCGGGTCAGCGGTTGCTGCGCAGCAGAGTGCGCATCGTCCGCATCGCCACCGAGAGGTTGGCCAGGTCGAAGGTCTCGGACGCCTGGATCTCGTCCAGGGTGGCCCGGGCGCGGACGAGGATCGCGTGGTTCTTCTCCTCCCACGCCTCGTACCGCTCCGCCGACGACGCGGCGCCGTCCCCGGCCGCCAGCACATCGGCCGTCAGCAGTTGGTGCGCCGCGTAGAGGTCCTCGCGGATGGAGGAGCGTGCCATGGACTGCCAGCGGTCGGCACGGGGCAGCTCGCTGACCCTCCGCTGGAGCTGGGTGATGCCCAGCCGGTCCGCGAGGTCGAAGTAGACCTCGGCCACATCCATCAGGCCCCTGTCCGTGCGGCCCTCGACGGCCACCACGTCCAGCGCGGAGAACGCCGCCGCCGAGCCCGCCAGGCGCAGCGCCAGCTCCGAGGGGACACCGGCGCCCGACAGCTTGTCGTACACCCGCTGATGCCACTTCAGGTCGTCGCCCTTGAGCAGCTTGGGCAGCTCGGCCCAGACCGCCTCGACCCGGTCGGCGAACAGCTCGATGGTGTCGGCCAGCTCCAGCGGCTGCGGACGGTTGTTGAGCAGCCAGCGGGTGCCGCGCTCCACCAACTGCCGGGAGCGCAGCCGGATGTCGGTCAGGACGCCGGCGGGAACCTCGTTGTCCAGCGACTCGACCGCGTCCCAGATGTCGCCCAGCCGGAAGATGGCCCGGGCGGCGGTGTGGGCGCGCACGATCTCCTCGGTGGAGGCCCCCGACTCCTCCATCATCCGGTGGACGAAGGTCGAGCCGGAGGTGTTGACCGTGTCGTTGACCAGCAGCGTGGTGATGATCTCGCGGCGCAGGGCGTGGTTGGCGATCTGCTGGCCGAACCGCTCGCGCAGCGGCTCGGGGAAGTAGGCGTACAGCAGCCCCTCGAGGTACGGGTCGTCCGGCAGCGAGGTGCCGATCAGCTCACCGGTGATATTGATCTTGGTGTACGCGAGCATCACCGCGATCTCCGGCTGCGTCAGCCCCTGGCCGTTGCCGCGCCGCTCCCGCACCTGCCGGTCGGAGGGCAGGAACTCCAGCGGCCGGTCGAGCTTGCCCTCCTTGGCGAGCCGGCGCATCTGCCGCTGGCTGGCCAGCAGCAGACTGGCCGCCTGTGCGAGCGAATTGGCCAGCGCCGCGTTCTGCGCGTAGTTGTTGCGCAGCACCAGCATGCCGACCTCGTCGGTCATCTCCGCCAGCAGCGCGTTGCGCTGCTTGACGGTCATGTCGCCGTCGGCCACCACCGAGTTCAGCAGGATCTTGATGTTCACCTCGTGGTCGGAGGTGTCCACCCCGGCGCTGTTGTCGATCGCGTCGGTGTTGATCCGGCCGTCGTTCAGCGCGAACTCGATCCGGCCCAGCTGGGTGCAGCCGAGATTGCCGCCCTCGCCGACCACCTTCACCCGCAGGTCCTGGCCGTCCACCCGGATGGCGTCGTTGGCCTTGTCACCGACGTCCGCGTCGCTCTCCGTCGACGCCTTCACATAGGTGCCGATGCCGCCGTTCCACAGCAGGTCGACCGGAGCGGTGAGGATGGCCCGCATCAGTTCGGCGGGCGTCATCTTGGTGACCCCCGGCTCGATACCCAGCGCCTCGCGCACCTGCGGAGTGATCGGCACCGACTTGGCGCCGCGGGGGTGGATGCCGCCGCCCTGCGAGATCAGCCCCGGGTCGTAGTCCGCCCAGGACGAGCGCGGCAGCTCGAACAGCCGGCGGCGCTCGGCGTAGGAGGTGGCCGCGTCCGGGTCGGGGTCGAGGAAAATGTGCCGGTGGTCGAAGGCGGCCACCAGCCGGATGTGCTCGGAGAGCAGCATGCCGTTGCCGAACACGTCGCCGGACATGTCACCGACGCCGACCACGGTGAAGTCCTCGGTCTGCGTGTTGTGGCCCAGCTCCCGGAAGTGCCGCTCGACCGACACCCAGGCACCGCGCGCGGTGATGCCCATGCCCTTGTGGTCGTAGCCGGCCGAACCGCCGGAGGCGAAGGCGTCGCCCAGCCAGTAGCCGTAGGACTCGGCGACCTCGTTGGCGATGTCGGAGAACCTGGCGGTGCCCTTGTCGGCGGCGACGACGAGGTAGGTGTCGTCCTCGTCGTGCCGCACCACGTCCCGCGGGTGCTCGACGGCCCCGGAGACGAGGTTGTCGGTGACGTCCAGCAGCCCCGAGATGAACGTCCGGTAGCAGGCGATGCCCTCGGCCTGCCAGGCGTCCCGGTCGGCGGCCGGGTCCGGGAGCTGCTTGCCGACGAAGCCGCCCTTGGCGCCCACCGGCACGATGACGGAGTTCTTGACCTCCTGCGCCTTGACCAGGCCGAGCACCTCGGTACGGAAGTCCTCCCGCCGGTCCGACCAGCGCAGGCCGCCGCGGGCGACCTTGCCGAACCGCAGGTGGACACCCTCCACACGCGGCGAGTACACCCAGATCTCGTACTTGGGACGCGGCGCGGGCAACTCCGGGATGGCCTGCGGGTCCAGCTTCATCGACACGTAGGTGTGCGGCTCGCCGTCGGCGCCCCGCTGGAAGTAGTTGGTGCGCAGGGTGGCGTTGATGACGGTCAGGAAGGAGCGCAGGATGCGGTCCTCGTCCAGGCTCGCCACCTGGTCCAGCGCTCCGGCCAGCTCCTCCAGGATGCCGTCCGTCAGCTCGTGCCCCGCCCACCGGCGGGCCGGGTCCAGCCGGGCCTCGAACAGATTGACCAGCAGCCGGGTGGTGTGCACGTTCCCGCGCAGCGTGTCCTCGATGTAGGACTGGCTGAAGGTGGCGCCCGCCTGACGCAGGTACTTCGCGTACGCGCGCAGCACCATCGCCTGCCGCCAGGTCAGCCCCGCGGAGAGCACCAGCGCGTTCAGCCCGTCGTTCTCGGCGCGGCCGGTCCACACCGCGGCGAACGCCTCCTGGAAGCGCTCGCGGGCCTCCTCCTCCAGACCGCGCCGGCCGTCCGGCATCCGCAGCCCGAAGTCGTAGATCCAGGCGTGCGAGCGGTCGGCGCAGCGCAGCTCGTAGGGCCGCTCGTCGACCACCTCGACACCCATCGCCTGCAGTCCCGGCAGCACGGCCGAGAGGGAGACGGGGCTGCCGGTCCGGTACATCTTGAAGCGCCGCTCACCCGGGACCGCACCGACCGGCTCGTACAGGCTCAGCGAGAAGTCGCTCTCCTGGCCGCCCTGCACCAGCGCCTCCAGGTGCTGCAGGTCGGCGACGGCGGCGCGCGGCGAGAAGTCCGCCTTGTAACCCTCGGGGAAGGCCCGCGCGTACTTCTGCGACAGCTCGGCGGCCTGCTCCTCGCCGCACTCGGCGATCAGCGCCTCGTTGAAGCCGTCCGCCCACGAGCGGGCCGCCTCGGCCAGCCGGGACTCGATGCGCTCGATCTCCGCGTCGGTCAGCTCGGCGAGCTGGGCGCCGGGACTCACCCGGATGACGAAGTGCAGCCGGGAGAGCACCGACTCGGTGTTCCACGCGGTGAAGTCGACGCTGGTACCGCCCAGCTCCTCGGTGAGGATCTCGGTCAGCCGCAGCCGCACCGCGGTCGTGTAGCGGTCGCGCGGGAGGTAGACGAGCGCCGAGTAGTACCGCCCGTACTCCTCCTTGCGCAGGTAGAGCCGCAGCTTGCGGCGCTCCTGGAGGTAGAGCACGGAGGTGACGATGGAGCGCAGCTCCTCGACCGAGGTCTGGAACAGCTCGTCGCGCGGGTAGGTCTCCAGGATCTGCAGCAGGTCGCGCCCGGCGTGGCTGTCGGGCGTGAAACCCGCGCTCTCCAGCACGTCGGCGACCTTGCGGCGGACCACCGGGACCCGGCGCACCGACTCGGTGTAGGCGGCGGACGAGAACAGCCCGAGGAAGCGGCGTTCCCCGACGACGTTGCCCGCCTCGTCGAACTTCTTGACGCCCACGTAGTCGAGGTACGAGGAGCGGTGCACGGTCGCACGGCTGTTCGCCTTGGTGAGGACCAGCATCTGGTGCTCGCGCGCCTTGGCGCGCGCATCGGCGGGCAGCCGGTTGAAGGACGGCGAGACCGGGTGGCTCTCCTCGGTGCTGCGCTGCGGGTCGGCACGGAGGATGCCCAGTCCCGTGCCGGGCAGCGGTGCCAGGCTCAGCTCCTCGCCCTCGTCGCCCTTCCCGGAGCCGTCCGAGCCCTCCTCGACGTCCAGCTCGTACTCGCGGTAGCCGAGGAAGGTGAAATGGTCGTCGGCCAGCCACCGCAGCAGCTCCCGGGCCTCCTCGATCTCCTCCTGGGGGAGCTCGTCCGTGGGCTCGCCGGGAAGCTCGTCGGCGATGCGCAGGGCCGCGCCGCGCATCTTCTGCCAGTCCTCCACGGCCTCCCGCACATCCGAGAGGACCCTGCGCAGATCCGCGGCGATCTGCTTGAGGTCCTCGCGGTCCGTCTCGCGGTCGATCTCGACGTGGATCCAGGACTCGACCACCGCGTCGTGCGGCAGCTTCCCGTTCCCGGCCGCCCCGGCCCCGTCCCGCGCGCCGGCCACGGGCTCGCCGGCCCCGGCGGTCCGGGTGTCCGGCAACTGCGTGTCCGGGACCTGCGCGAGGTCGTCCCGGCCGACCGAGAGCACCTCCAGCAGCTTCCCGGTCAGATCCCGGCGGACCACCATCTGCGGGTGGATCACGGCGTGGATGCCGCGCCCCTTCCGCGAGAGCTCATTGGTGACCGAGTCGACCAGGAAGGGCATGTCATCGGTGACGACCTCCACCACCGAGTGCGTGCACGACCAGCCGTTCTCGTCTATCGACGGCGAGTACACGCGGACGTTCGCCGTGCCCTGCGGCCGCTCCTCGGCCAGCCGGTAGTGGGCGAGAGCACCTCCGAGGACATCGACCGGATCGCGGTCGGCGAGATCCTCCGGCGCCGTGTGCAGGTAGTACCGCTGGAGATACGCACCAAGGGCGTCGTCCTGGGGCCCCTGGTCCGGGTGGCGCCCCTGAGCCGGGCTCCGTTCAGCCACCCGTGCGGCTTCCGCCAGCCGCTCGGCCTTTGCTTCTTCCAGCTTGCTCTGCATGTCCTCTGGCTCCTGTCGCGCGCCGTTGCGTGACGTCGGGAAAATGAAGGCACGGCACCGGAACGACGCGGGGTCTCCGCTCGGGTCCGCCGCTGTGCCGGGAGAGACGACCAGCGGCGCCCCGCCCGCGCTGTCGCGGGGGGCGCTGTACGGAGGATCGCTCGGGCGCAGATCCTCCGGTGGATATCGCGCTGATCACGTGGGTAAGGCTATCGCCCCCGGACGCCGGCACGTCATGGGCCTTATATGTACGAATAGGGAGAACGCCGAGATCGTCTTCTCCGAACCGGCCAGTTGGACCGGGTTCGGGAAAACTTCTGGCAAAGCGGCGTTCCGAGGGCACGCTTCCGAAGACGGTACGAGCGGCCCGGACGGTTCCCCTGTTCGAGCCGCCGGGGCCGTAGCGCCCGCAGCGCCCGGGCCCGCCGTGATCCTGCGGCCGCTGCGGCGCCGGGCCGCCGCGCACTCTGCCGGGCCGCCGGCGCCCCGGCCTGCCCCGCACCCCGGACGGATCCGCTCACGGCTCCGCCGCCAGCAGCTCCGCCGTCCGGACGGCCTCGTGCAGGGTGTCGACCACCGGCACACCCGCCTCCTCCAGGCTGGCGCGGCTGTGCGAGCCGCCGGTGAACAGCACCGCACGGGCCCCCGCCTGCGCGGCCGCCAGAGCGTCGTCCACGGCGTCCCCGATCACCACCGTGCGGCGAGGCTCCACCCCGCCGAGCGCGGCGAGGTGCCGCACCATCTGCGCGGCCTTGCCGCCGCCGGAGGGCCCCACCGAGCCGTCCACCCGCAGGAAGTGCTCCTCGATGCCGTAGGTGCGCAGCAGCGGCAGCAGCCGGTCGTGCGGCGCCAGCGAGCAGAGCGACTGGGTGCGGCCCGCCGAACGCCCGGCGGCCAGCAGTTCGGCGGCTCCCTCGGCGAGCCCCGCCTGCGGGGCCAGGGCCCAGTAGTGCCGGTGGAAGGTCTCGTCCATGACCCGCCACTCGTCGTCGGTGGGCATTCTGCCGAGCAGCCGCTCGTAGAAGCGCGGCACCGGTACGCAGAACAGCTCCCGGTACCGCTCCAGTGTGATGGTCGCCATACCGAGCTCGCCGAACGCGGCGTTCGTCGCCTCGATGACCGTATGGATGTCGTGCAGCAGCGTGCCGTTCCAGTCCCACACGATGTGCGCGGACTGCTCTTCTCGCCCCAGGACCATGCAGCCGACGGTAGGAGAGAGCACTGACATCGCGACACCGATTTCCCGCCCCGCACCGCGGCAGCCCGCTGCGACACGGGCACCGGTCAGCGGGACGGCCGCGGTCCGTCAGCGGCCGTCCGGCGGTCCCTCAGCCGACGAGCGCGGGAATCTCCTGGGTGGCGAACCACAGCAGTTCGTGGTCGTCGGCCCGGTCCACCACCTGCTCCGCCCGCTCGTCCCCGGCGAGCGCCGCGGACAGCGCACCGACCGCGCCGGTCACGTCCTCGACCGCGTCCTCCGCGTCGAGGTGGACGGCGGCCGCCTTGGTCAGCGGGACGGCGGCGGTCAGCCGGACCCGGCCGACGGCCCCGGCGTCCGCCTCCGTGCCGGCCTGGGAGCCGGCGTCCTCCTCGGCGGGGACGACGGTCCCGTCGGCGGCCTCCAGCGCGACGACGACCCGGCGGCGCGCCGCCTCGTACTGGTCGGCGAGCAGCCGCAGCGAAGCGCCGGCGGCCTGCCGCAGGGCCGCGTACTCCAACTCCTCCGCGTCCTCCGAGCCCCACCACGCGCGCAGCCCGGAGGTGACCGCGTACGCCTCGACGGGCGCCGGTCCCAGCTCACCCGCGCCGTGCGCCTCGCTCAGTGCGGGCAGGGTCAGAGGGACATAGACACGCATGGGCTGCCGCTTTCGTGTATCGCCGGGACCGGATGCCCCGTCAGCATACGGGCCCGCCTCACCCGGCGCCCTGCGCGGCGGCCGAACGAACCCGCAGGTGAACACGGCCCGGAGTCAACCCGCGCGAGCCGCCCCCACCGGATAGGGGAATCTGCCGGAGCCCCGCACCGGGCCGCCTCCGCGCATTGCGGCACCCCCTGTGCCGCCGCTACAACCGTTGCCGTCCAGCCAGTTACCGCCCGGTATTCGCTCGTCGGGTCCCGGCACACACCCCGAGGGAGCCCATGACGACGCCCGTCTCCGACCCGGTATCCGGACGTCAGCCCCGCAGGCGCGGCCCACGCCCCGCACCCACCCGGCCGCCGACCCGGCGCGACAGCCGCCGACCCGCCGACGCCGCGCTCCGGGCCGCGGCTCACCGCGCCCGCCAGGGCCGGCCCCCGTTCTGGTTCGCCCACCGGCTGCTGCTGGTGCTGAGCGGCCAGTGCCCCGTCCACACCCTGCTGGCCCACGTCCGAGGGCCCGCCTACGACCGGCTGACCGCCCTGGCACCCTCGGCACCGCTGCGCCCGCGCGGCACGGACCGCACGGCACCCGAAGTGCTGGAGGCCCGCGGCACCCAACCGCGGGCCGGTGTCATCGAGGCCTTCGCCCGCGTCGCCACCGGCGCCCGACAGCGCGCCATCGCGTTCCGCCTGGAATGGTGCCCGGACAACCGCTGGCGCTGCACCGCCGTGGAACTCGACGTCACCGCCGGCGGCTGAACGCGCCGCCTCGCGGGGGCGGCTCCCGAGGGCCGGGCACGGCGAAAGCCCAGGCTCAGCGGAGGCACGGGCCGGGCACGGCGGGAGGCCGAGCACCGCCCCCGGCAGAGGCGGAGCAGCCGGAAACCCGGCTGAGGGGCCGGCGACACGGCTGAGGGGCCGGCGACACGGCTGAGGGGCCGGGCACCGGGTGCCCGGCCCCTCAGGCCGCGTAGGAGTGCGCGAGCGGCCCCGGACAGCCGCCCCGGAAGGCGGTCTGCGCCGACGGGCCGCGCAGCGCCCTACTTCCGCTTCTTGCGCCCCTTCTGGGCCTTGCGACGCTCGGCACGGGTGAGACCGTCGGCCGACGAGCGGACCGGACCGCCGCCGTTCTCGTCCGCCGCCTCGCTGGTGTCCAGATCGCGCTCGACCACGCCGCCCTCGGCCGTCGGCGCCGAGAAGTGCAGACGGTCGGGGCGCTGCGGCTGGTCCAGCCCCTTGGCGTGGATCGCGGGGGCCGGCCCCGCGCCCGCACCGGCCGGAACGGCGTCGCGCGCCCCCTCCTTCTCCAGGGACGGCGCCGGTGCCTCGTCCTCGACCGGCACCTCCTCGACCTGCTGCTCGACCTGGACCTCCAGGTTGAACAGGTAGCCGACGGACTCCTCCTTGATGCCGTCCATCATGGCCTGGAACATGTCGTAGCCCTCCCGCTGGTACTCGACCAGCGGGTCCTTCTGGGCCATCGCACGCAGGCCGATGCCTTCCTGGAGGTAGTCCATCTCGTACAGGTGCTCGCGCCACTTGCGGTCGAGCACCGACAGCACCACACGCCGCTCCAGCTCCCGCATGATCTCGGAGCCCAGCTCCTGCTCACGTGCGTCGTACTGCTCGCGGATGTCGTCCTTGATCGCCTCGATGATGAAGTCGGCGGTCAGGCCCTCACGATCGCCCGCGGCCTCCTCCAGCTCCTCGATGCTCACCTGCACCGGGTAGAGCTGCTTGAAGGCGCTCCACAGCCGGTCCAGGTCCCACTCCTCGGCAAAGCCCTCGACGGTCTCGGCCTGGACGTACGCCTCGATCGTGTCGTCCATGAAGTGCCGCACCTGCTCGTGCAGGTCCTCGCCCTCCAGGACCCGGCGGCGCTCGCCGTAGATGACCTCGCGCTGCCGGTTGAGCACCTCGTCGTACTTGAGGACGTTCTTGCGGATCTCGAAGTTCTGCTGCTCGACCTGGGACTGCGCCGAGGCGATGGCGCGGGTGACCATCTTGTTCTCGATCGGGACGTCGTCGGGCACGTTGGCCATGGCCATCACGCGCTCCACCATCTGCGCCTTGAACAGCCGCATCAGATCGTCGCCGAGCGACAGGTAGAAGCGGGACTCCCCCGGGTCGCCCTGCCGGCCGGAGCGACCGCGCAGCTGGTTGTCGATCCGGCGCGACTCGTGGCGCTCGGTGCCCAGCACGTAGAGGCCGCCCAGCTCCTTGACCTCGTCCACGGCCGCCTTGACCGACTTCTCGGCCTTGTCCAGCGCGGTGGGCAGGGCCGCCGCCCACTCCTCCGGGTGCTCGTTCGGGTCCAGTCCGCGGTCGCGCAGCTCGTTCTCCGCCATGCCCTCGGCGTTGCCGCCGAGCTTGATGTCGGTCCCGCGGCCGGCCATGTTGGTGGCGACGGTGACAGCGCCCTTGCGGCCCGCCTCCGCGACGATCAGCGCCTCCCGCTCGTGGTTCTTCGCGTTGAGCACCTGGTGCGTGACACCGCGCTTGGTGAGCTGCTTGGAGAGGTACTCCGACTTCTCGACCGAGGTGGTGCCGACCAGGATCGGCTGCCCCAACTCGTGCTTGTCCGCGATGTCGTCGACGACCGCGTCGAACTTGGCGACCTCGGTGCGGTAGATCAGGTCGGCCTGGTCCACCCGGGCCAGCGGGCGGTTGGTCGGGATGGGGACCACGCCGAGCTTGTAGATCTGGTGGAACTCGGCGGCCTCGGTCATGGCCGTGCCGGTCATACCCGAAAGGGTGTTGTAGAGGCGGAAGAAGTTCTGGAGGGTGATCGTGGCGAGCGTCTGGTTCTCGTCCTTGATCTCCACCCCCTCCTTGGCCTCGATCGCCTGGTGCATGCCCTCGTTGTACCGGCGTCCGGCGAGGATGCGGCCGGTGTGCTCGTCGACGATCATGACTTCGCCGTCCATGACGACGTAGTCCTTGTCGTTCTTGTAGAGCTCCTTGGCCTTGATCGCGTTGTTGAGGTACCCGACCAGCGGGGTGTTGACCGACTCGTAGAGGTTGTCGATGCCCAGCCAGTCCTCGACCTTGGCGACGCCGGACTCGTGGATGCCGACCGTCCGCTTCTTCTCGTCGACCTCATAGTCGCCGGTCTCCGGCTTCTGGGTGCGCGGATCGCCGGGCTCGCCCTTCTCCAGCCGCTTGACCAGCTTCGCGAAATCGCTGTACCACTTCGTGGCCTGATCGGCGGGGCCGGAGATGATCAGCGGCGTACGGGCCTCGTCGACCAGGATCGAGTCGACCTCGTCGACGATGGCGAAGTTGTGGCCCCGCTGCACCAGTTCGTCCTTCGACCACGCCATGTTGTCGCGCAGGTAGTCGAACCCGAACTCGTTGTTCGTCCCGTAGGTGATGTCGCAGGCGTACTGCTCGCGGCGCTCCGCGGGGGACATGTTGGCGACGATGCAGCCGACCTCGAGGCCGAGGAAGCGGTGCACCCGGCCCATCCACTCGGAGTCGCGCTGCGCCAGGTAGTCGTTGACCGTGACGATGTGGACGCCGTCGCCCGACAGGCCGTTCAGATACGCGGGCAGCGTGCCGACCAGCGTCTTGCCCTCACCGGTCTTCATCTCGGCCACGTAGCCGAGGTGCAGCGCGGCGCCGCCCATCAGCTGGACGTCGTAGTGCCGCTCGCCCAGCACGCGCTTGGCCGCCTCACGGACGGTCGCGAACGCCTCCGGCATCAGGTCGTCCAGACTCTCGCCCTCGGCGTACCGCTCCTTGTACTCGTCCGTGAGCGCGCGCAGCTCGGCGTCGGACAGGTCGACGAAGTCCTCTTCGATGGAATTCACCTGCCGCGCGACGCGGTCCAGCTTGCGCAGGATCTTCCCTTCACCTGCACGCATGAGCTTGCCGAAGACGGACACTTAAGGTGGCTCCTTGCCGGTCGGGCCTGGCACGGTCTGCACGGTCAGTGCGGATATCGGTGCGGATCACCGAGGTCCTCTCCTTGCCGAGGGCCTGTACCGCACCGGCCATCGTATGCGAGGGACGACTGCCCCTGTACCCCCAACGTGCCGGAGCCCCCGAAGGTGCCGGGGGCCCCGGCGGCACAATCGGCCTATGGAACCGATCACACTGCGCACCGAGCGGCTGCTGCTGCGTCCCTTCGAGGAGTGGGACGAGGCGGCCCTCGCCGCCGCCTGCGACGACCCGGACATCCAGCGCTTCGTCCCGGTACCCGAGCCGTACACGCTCAAGGACGCCGAGGAGTTCGTCCGGGGTGTGAGCGCGAACGGCTGGCGGGAGGACACGATGTACAACTTCGGCGTCTTCACCCGCAGTGGCCCGGACGGCGCGGGCGGGGGTGGTGACGGCGGAGCGGAAGAGGGCCGCGCGGCGGACGACGGCGACGCCGGCGGCGAACTGGTGGGCTCCATGGGACTGGTCCGGCTCTCCCTGCACACCGCCGAGCGCCAGGCCGAACTGGGCTTCTGGACAGCGCGTGGCCACCGGCGCAAGGGCTACACGGCGGAGGCCTCGCGTGCCGTCGTGGACTGGGCGTTCACCGCGCTGGGGGTGGAGCGCCTGGAGTGGCTGGCCCACGTGGAGAACACCGGATCACGCGCCGTGGCGCAACGGCTCGGCTTCGCGGAGGAGGGCGTCGCACGGGCACGCATCGTGCACAGGGGAACCCGCCGCGACGCCCGCGTCGCCGCCCTGCTCCCCTCGGACCTGGGACACCCGCAGCCGACCCCCTACCTCCCCTCGCCGCCCCGCTGACAGCTCCGCTGAACGGCCCGCACAGCTCCCGCGCACAGCCTGTTCCGGCAGGCGCCGCCCAGGAGACAGGGGCAGCCGCGGGAGGCGGATCAGCAGCGCGGGCGGGCGCCCCGGGAGGTGAGCGCGGTCACGGCCGGGAGCGGGCACCGCGGAAGGCAGGCAGACGCCGGAGGCGCTGGGTGGCCGCTCGGCAGCGCTCGGGGCCGGCGGAACGGCGCGGGGAGTGTCAGTGGCCCCGCCTAGGGTGGGCCGCATGACGACCGGTCTGCCCGCCACCGCTGTCCCGGCCGCCGGCGCCCACGCGCCGCAGGCCTCCCTCTCCGCCGCCGAGGCCCGGCGCATCGCGCTGCGTGCACAGGGACTGCTGGGAGCCCCCGACCGGCAGGCAGGAGCGCGCGGGGTGCTGCGGCACCTGGGCGCGGTCCAGCTGGACACGATCTCGGTCCTGGCCCGTTCGCACGAGCTGGTGCCCTACGCCCGGCTGGGCGCTGTGGGACGACAGGCCGTGGAGTCCGCCTACTGGTCCGGAGCACACAGCTTCGAGTACTGGTCGCACGCCGCGTGCGTGCTGCCGATCGAGGAGTGGCCGCACTTCGCCTTCCGCCGCCGCGCCTTCCGCGACCGCGGCCGCCGCTGGCACCGGATGAAGGACCGGGAGGGCTCGTGCGCCGCCGTCCGCGACCGGCTCCGGGCGGAGGGCCCGCTGACCACGGCGGACCTGGGCGGCGGCCGGAACGGCGGCGAGTGGTGGGACTGGTCCGAGAGCAAGATCGCGGTCGAGTGGCTGCTGGACATCGGGGAGGTCGTGGTCGCCGAGCGGCGCGGCTGGAAGCGCGTCTACGACCTCGCGGAGCGCGCTGTCCCCGGCGGCCTGTTCCACGATGACCTGGACGACCACGCATGCCTGCGGCGGCTCGTCGCCCAGGCGGGCTCGGCACTGGGCGTCGCCACCCGGGCCGATCTGGCCGACTACCACCGTCTCAAGGCCGAACAGGTGGAGTCGGTGCTGCCGGACACCGGGCTGGTGCCGGTCCGGGTGCAGGGCTGGCCCAAGCCCGGCTGGGCCGACCCGGCGGCCCTGGAGTCCGCGCCGCGCGGTCGGCACCGCACGACGCTGCTCTCCCCGTTCGACTCGCTGGTCTGGGACCGCCCCCGCACGGAACGGGTCTTCGGCTTCCAGCACCGGCTGGAGGCCTACGTCCCGAAGCCGAAGCGGGTGCACGGCTACTTCGCGATGCCCCTGCTGGCGGGCGGCAAGCTGGTCGGCCGCGTGGACCCGGCCCGGGAGGGCAGCACGCTGGTCGCCCGCCAGCTCTCCCTGGAGAGCGGGAAGGCCGTGGAGCCGATGGCGCAGGCGCTGTGCGAGGCCGCCGCGTGGGTGGGCTGCGACGCGGTGCGGGTGGAGCGCTGCTCCCCCGAGGAACTGCGGCCGCGGCTCCGCAGCGCCCTCGACGCGCTGGGCGGGTGAGCCACCCGCCCTCGGGGGCTCGCCATCCGCGGGCGGCGCGGGCCGCCGCCCGCTCATGGTGGATTTCCGACCGCTCTGTGGGCCGCTGCCCGCGCGTCAGCGGATTTCGAGGATCTTCTCCCGCATCGCGTAGACCACGGCTTCCATCCGGGAGTGGAGCTGAAGTTTCTCCAGGATGTTGCGGACGTGGTTCTTGACGGTGTTCTCGCTGATGAACAGCTCTTTGGCGATGTCCCGGTTGTTCATCCCGGTGGCCACCAGCTTGAGCACCTCCAGCTCCCGGTCGGTGAGCTTGGGCGCGGGCACCAGTTTGCTCTCGTCGGTGCGCTGGATCATGGACTTGAACTCGGTGAGGAGCTTCGCCGCCATCGAGGGACTGATCTGGGACTGGCCGTCGGCCACGGCCCGGATCGCCGTGGAGACCTCGTCCGTGGAGATCTCCTTGAGCAGGTATCCGGTCGCGCCCGCCTTGATGGCGTCGTAGAGGTCGGCCTCCTCGTCACTGATCGTCAGCATGATGATCTTGGCGCTCGGTGCGACCTCTTTGATGGAGGTGCACGCCTCGATGCCGCCCCGCTTCGGCATCCGCACGTCCATCAGCACGATGTCGGGCAGCAGATCCGCCGCCTTGTCCACCGCCTCGGCCCCGTCCCCGGCCTCTCCGACGACCTGAATGTCCTCCTCCTGCGCCAGCACGATCTCCAACCCGCGCCGGAACAGCGCATGATCATCGACGACCAGCACCCGGATCGGTTCCTTGCGCCGTTCCCGCTCGTAGGGCTCCTCTCCCGCCGCCGGGCCCGGGTGTGCGTCGGGCACGGGCATCACGGGCCCGAAGCTGTCCACCATCGTTCCTCCCCCTGCACCCTGATCTCCCACCAACCCCGCTACGGCCAACGGAGGTTGGCCCGGGCCTTGATGTTACTCATGCCGACGCCCCCGGCCGGGTCCCGAGATCCGGCCGGGGGCGCGAACATCAAGCCGGTGGTGCGCAGGGCGGGTGCCGGACCGTGCCCGGCTGCTCGCCGGTGGACCGCACCTGACCGGCGCCGGGCGGTGTCAGCCGCCCAACGCTCCGCCCGCTCCGGGCGGCGGCTCCTGTACGAACGGGTCCGGCTCCAGATGAATCACGCCGTAGTCATAGCCGTGCCGACGGTAGACGACACTGGGCTGCTTGGTCTCGGAGTCGACGAACAGATAGAAGTCGTGACCCACCAACTCCATCTCATAGAGCGCCTGGTCCAGCGTCATGGGCGCTGCCGCGTGCGTCTTCTCGCGGACGATGAGCGGTCCTTCGCCGCGGACCTCCAGCGGTCCCATCTTGGTGACCACGGGCTGGCCGTCGGCCTCCGAGGCCACGGCCACCGATCCGGCGGCGGCGTCCAGTTCTCCGTTGAGTTCCGACGCGAGGTGGGCGGTCGCCGCCGCCACACTCATCGGTGCGCGGCTCCCGCCGCGGTGGACGCGACGCTTGTCGGCCTGCTTGCGCAGCCGGGCTTCCAGCTTGCTGGAGGCCAGGTCGAGCGCCGCGTACGGGTCGGAGGCTGCTGCCTCCGCACGAATGACCGGTCCACGCGTACGCAGGGTGATCTCAACCCTGTCGGAACGGTCGGCCTGCCGGGGATTGTGCTCCTTGGCCACCTCGACCTCAAGGTTGATCACCTTGCCGTCGAGTTTCTGAACCTTCTCCAGCTTTTCGGCCACGTGCTTGCGGAACCGGTCGGGCACCTCTGTCTTGCGACCCTTGACGACGATGTCCACGCAGAACTCCGTTCCCGGACGGTCCCACATTCACGTGCGACCGTCCTTGGTGCACTGACGCCGGAGGCTCGGCCCTCCCGCCGTTGGGCTCTCCGGCTCGAGTCGGCTTGCGAGTTTCACCTCCTTCTCCCCCGGAGGAGAGATCACCACTCAATCCGAACGTACCTCCACTGGGGGAGGCTCGGCACCCCCTACCGGCACGTACCTCCGATCAGGGGGGTGAACCCTCGTACCACCTGCAACGACGTCCGCGATCTGATAGTTCCATCGCGTCACGCGAGGCAACTTTCCGTTCTTCTTGATCACTCGACCGAGCGCACCGCGAGCACCGCGGCCGAGGCCACCCCTCCCAACGCCCGCGACGCCTCCGCGAGCGTCGCACCCGTCGTCATCACATCGTCCACCAGCACGACCCGGCCCCGACCCAGCAGCCGCACGCCGCCCTGCACCATCTCCAAAGCTCCGGCAAGATTCGCGGCCCGCTCCGCTGCGCTCAGTCCTGCCTGGTCGGCCACCCTCCGGCGCAGGCACAGCACCGGCAGCACCTGTGCGGCCATGCCCGCCCCTCTGAGTACCGCCGCCGCCTCCCGCGCCATGCGCCGCACCGGGTCGTGCCCCCGCCGCGCGACAGCCCGGCGCATGGAGGGCACCGGAACGAGCAGCGTCGACGCCGGACGCCGGGCCGACCAGCAGCCCGCCCGGGCGGACGCCCCGCCCTGGAGGGGCACCGCCGGCGCAGAGGTGCCCGCCGCACGCGAGGCGCGTTCGACGGCACGTGCGAGCACCGCTCCCAGTGGCGCGGCCAGCCCCAGGGCACCGCGTTCCTTGTGAGCGAGCAGCGCGGCTCGGGCCTCGTCGGTGTAGGTGAGGGCTCCATACACCTGCGGCAATCCGGACGGTACGCGCGAGGGACGAACCCGCCGCGGCACCGCGCCATTCAGCACGCTGCTGCACTCTTCGCACAAGCGGTCCCGCGCACGCGGGCGACCGCATCCGGCACATTCCACGGGCAGCACCAGACCTGCGAATTCCCGCCGAAGTCCCGGCCAGGTCCTCGACATGTCCCCACTCTGGCACCGGGGATCCGGCGCCACCACCCCTGTGGAAAACCCCTGGAACGCTCGCGCGGCCCGACCCCGGGCAGCAGCGCCCACGCGCCGCAACACCGGGGCTCGGGAGCCGCCCGGACCCGCCGGATCCGGGGTCCGAGCGGCTGCCCGGCCCGCCGGGGGACTCAGCCCGGGTAGGCGGGGGCGGAACCGTTCTCCGTGAGCATCCGCCAGTTCGCGTCGGGGGGCAGCCGCACGATGCCCTCCTCGGAATCGGCGAGCAGCGGCTTGCTCTCGTCCTCGGAGGCGGCGACCCCTGTCACATCGGTGATCCCCGGGAGCGTCGGCTGATCGGAGACCGAACCGTCGGTCTCCATGTACTGCAGCTGCTGCACGCTCCCCGACTCGCGCCCCACCACCACGAGCCGGCTGCCGCCCGCCCACGAGGCCGCCGAGACGTCCACCAGTTGTGGCGCGACCGGACGCAGTTGCTCGACCGTCACCCGGGAGTTCTTCGCCGTCCCCCCGCGTACCACCCGGCCGAGCTGCAACGAGGCATGGCCCTCGCCGTCCCGCACCCGCAGCAGGATCCGCACCCCGTCGGAGGCCACCCGCAGCGACTCGATGCGCTCGTCCTCGCCCAGGTCCGGCACCCGCACCTCGTCGGGCTGCTCCTTGCCGCTGCGCAGCCGCAGCAGCCGGGGAGCGTCCGGGTCACGATCGGCGACCCACAGGTCGCCCAGTCCGTCCCAGCTCGGCGCCGTCAGCCGGTCCTTCTCCTGCTTCGCCGCGCTGGTGAGCACCGGATCGCCGAGCGCGGTGGTGGCACTGCTCCCCTCCAGGGAGGCGACGTAGAGGGCGCGCCGGCCGCGCGAGACGGCAGCGCCCTCGCTCTCGATCCGGTTGACCGCGACCGCGCCCATCTCCACCTGCCCGCTGCCCAGCGGGCCTTCGACCGGGCGCGCCGACGTGCTCTTGTTCTTGATGGACGCGACGCGGTGCTTCCCGTCGATGAAGTACGCCCGCTTCGCACTGCCGTTGAGGCGGCCCGGCTGGTAGGCGGCTACCTGCTCCCGGGTCCGGGAGCAGAGCTGCCGGTCCTCGGGACCGGCCAGTTCCACCTTGCCGACCTTCGCCGACGCCTGGTCCTGCACGGAGTACAGCACTTGCGCCGCCATCCGCGCGCATCGCTTGCCGCCGGCCTCGGCGGCGCGGGCATTGAGCCGCAGCCGCAGCACGCCCGAGTCGTCGAGCGAGAGGTGCTGTCCGCGCGCCAGGCGGCTGCCGCGCGGGAACGAGGAGTCGACCACGGGGTCGAGCCAGCCGGACGGACCCTGCAGCAGCGCGGAGACCGTCTCGGTGACCGGGTCGATACGTCGCCGAAGATAGACCGGATCGGCGACGAGCACATTCTGACCGTCAGTGATCGAATCCGCGTCCGGCCCGAGCTGCGCGTAGTAGTAGGTGTTGATGGGGCGGTAGATGCGCTGGAAGTCGGACTCGCCGAGCACGAGGCCGTCCGGCATCTCGTCGATGCGCCACTCCCCTTTCACCTTGGTCAGCCGGAAGACCTCGCTGTACTTGCCCCCGGAGGGCGAGTAGGCGTGCTTGCCGTCCACCTCGGCCATCCGGTCGCCCGAGACCTCCACCGAATAGCCGCCCTTGACAGCCGTGCTCTCCGGCGGCGCCTTCACCGCGCCCGGGGCGTCCGAGAGCACCGTCGTCGACGCGAACGGCTTCCACCTACGGGCCATGGCGGGGGTCATGTACTCGCGCGCGGTGCGGAATGTGGCCTCGTCGCTGGTCGTCGCCTCCAGAAAGCCCCGGACTATCTGGGTCGGCGCCTCGCCCTTCTGCGGACTGACGCTGTAGACCCGCACCTGGGAGTCCATTCCGCTGCGGTGCGAGGAGCTGACGTGCTTGACCTTGCCCCCGTCCGGCATCGACGCACACCCCGCCAGCAGCGCCCCGCACGAGGCGAGCACGATCAGGGCGCGGCGCCGCCGCGCGGCGCTTCCGCCCCGCCGCGTACGCTCGTCGGCCGCTCTCATCCCCGCTCCTCTCCGGAGTGCCCTGCCTGCTCGTCGTTCCGCGTCCCGCCGGTGGCGCCGGTGGCCGACGCCGGCGCGGTGCCCGCCGCCACCGCCTGCCGCTCCCGCTCCCTGGCCCGCTCCCGCTTCCTGCGCGAGTCCTCGGGCTCCAACCGCAGCGGAGAGCCGCGCAACGGCTCCCCGGCCGTGCAGGGCAGGACGAGCAGGAACTGCGATCCGTCGCCCGGCGCGCCCCAGGCGCGCAGCCACCCACCGTGCAGCCGGGCGTCCTCCAGCGCGATCGACAGCCCCAGTCCGGTACCACCAGTGGTGCGGGCCCGGGCCGGGTCGGCGCGCCAGAAGCGGTTGAAGACCCGCTCGGCCTCGCCTTCCTTGAGACCGACGCCGTAGTCGCGCACGGCCACCGCCACGGCACCGCCCCCGCTCGCGAGCCGCACCACCACGTCGCGACCCTCCCCGTGCTCCACCGCGTTGTCGACCAGGTTGCGCAGCACCCGTTCGATCCTGCGGCCGTCCATCTCGGCGACCACGGGCTGCTCGTCACCCCTCACGAGGATCCTGCTGCCCTTGCGCTCGGCGAGCGGCTCGCTGCCCTCCACCACCCGGTGGACCACGTCCCGCAGGTCGACGGCGCTCGGCTCGAGGTTGGCGGCGCCCGCGTCGAACCGGCTGATCTCCAGCAGATCCGCCAGCAGCGATTCGAACCGGTCGAGCTGCCCGAGCAGCAGCTCCGCCGAGCGGGCGGTCACCGGATCGAAGTCCTCACGCGCCTCGTGGATCACATCGGCCGCCATCCGCACCGTCGTCAAGGGCGTCCGCAGCTCGTGTGAAACGTCCGAGACGAAGCGGCGCTGCATCCGGGACAGCTCCTCCAACTGCTGAATCTTGAGCTGAAGGTTCTGCGCCATCTTGTTGAACGACTCCCCCAGCCGGGCGATGTCGTCCTCGCCGGTGACCTTCATCCGCTCCTGGAGCCGTCCGGCCGCCAGCCGCTCGGAGATCCCGGCCGCCATGCGCACAGGCGTCACCACCTGCCGCACGACCAGCCACGCGATCGCCCCCAGCAGCACCACGACGAACACCCCGGCCGTCGCCAGAGTGCCCTTGACCAGGCTCAGCGACTCCTCCTCCTGGGTGAAGGGAAAGACGTAGTAGAGCTGGAAGGGATTGCCGCGCGCGTCGTTGAGACGCTTGCCGACGATCAGCGCCGGTTCGCGGGTGAAGTCCTGCTGGTAGACGCGGGCGTACCGGCGGTGCGGGCCCGGCTCTTCGTCGAGGGCCTTGCGCAGATCCTCGGGGATGCTCTCGGGGCGGATGTCACCGCCCGCGCGCGGACCGCGCGTGGTGATGCTGCTGTTGCCGAGGAAAGGCGACTCGCTGTTCTCGGACCCGAGCGCCACCACCGAATAGACGCCTTGACCGCTGCTGGCGAGCTGTTCGACCAGGTTGGTCAACCAGGTGCCGGAGTTCTGCGCGCCCCTGCTGCCCCGAATGCTGTCCTCACCGCTGGGACCGCTGCCGGCGCTGTCGGCCATCCGCTCGGCGGCGGCGAACCCGCCGGAAGCCTGGCTCTGCGCGGTCTGCTCCTTGGCCTCCAGCAAACCGTTGCGGACCTGCCCGATGACGACGAGCCCCAGGAGCAGCACGACTCCCAGCGAAAGCAGCAGTGTGGCCACGACCACCCGGAGCTGGATGTTCCGCCGCCACAACCGCATCACGGGCAGCAGCGGCCTCCGCACCCACCGCACGAAGAACCGCACCATGGGGCGCGCGCCGGGACCGGTCGCCCCCTCGGGGAGCAGACCGTCGGAGAAGAGGGCCCCGCTTCTCCACAGGCGTCCGATTTTGGACACGTCGGACTCGCGGCCCGTTCCCCGCCCTCCACCGGTGCGGTTCGGTGCGGTGTTCCGGGCCATCTCAGCCCGGCCCGGCCTTGTAGCCCACACCCCGCACGGTCACGACGATCTCCGGCCGCTCCGGGTCCTTCTCGACCTTCGAGCGCAGCCGCTGCACGTGCACATTGACCAGCCTGGTGTCCGCCGCGTGCCGGTAGCCCCACACCTGTTCCAGCAGCACCTCGCGGGTGAAGACCTGCCACGGCTTCCGCGCCAGCGCCACCAGAAGATCGAACTCGAGCGGGGTCAGGGCTATGGACCGGCCCTCCCGCTTGACCGAGTGCCCGGCCACGTCGATCACCAGGTCGCCGATGGCCAGCTGCTCCGGTGCGGGCTCCTCGGAGCGCCGCAACCGCGCCCTGATCCGCGCCACCAGCTCCTTGGGCTTGAACGGCTTGACGATGTAGTCGTCGGCGCCCGATTCCAGCCCGACCACCACATCGACCGTGTCGCTCTTCGCCGTGAGCATGACCACCGGTACCCCGGATTCCGCCCGGATCAGACGGCACACCTCGATCCCGTCCCTCCCCGGCAGCATCAGGTCGAGCAGCACCAGATCCGGCTTGGTCTCCCGAAAGGCGGCAAGCGCCTTGTCACCGTCCGCGACAAACGACGGTTCGAAACCTTCTCCGCGCAGCACAATGCCGAGCATTTCTGCCAGTGCGGTGTCGTCATCGACGACAAGGACGCGTCCCTTCATGCCTTCATCATCCCATTAGCCGATCGTGACGCTCGATTTCGTGATGTGGAACACAGTTCCGCGATGCTGGCGGCCGTCACGGGAGAGGCAGTCCCCTCATCCGTGACCACTGCCGTGACCAGGGCGGACGGCGTCACATCGAACGCCGGATTGTAGGCGTGCGCCCCCACCGGAGCCAGCGCCGGGCCCCCTCCAGCAGCTGCCGGCCCCGGCCCGGGCCCCACCGTCACCTCGTGGGCCGCCCGCTGCTCCACATCGATACCACCGCCCGTCTCCGTCTGCGGATCGATCGTGGTCACCGGAGCCACCACCACGAACGGCACCCCATGATGACGCGCGAGTACCGCCAACGGATACGTGCCGACCTTGTTCGCCACCGAGCCGTCCGCCGCGATCCGGTCGGCGCCCACGAGCACCGCATCCACCTCACCGGCCGCGAACAGCGACCCGGCCGCGCCGTCCGCCAGCACGCTGTAGGCCATCCCCGCCTCGGCCGCCTCGTACGCCGTCAGCCTCGATCCCTGCAGCAGTGGACGCGTCTCCCCCACCCACAGCCGCCGCAGCTCACCGGCCCGGTGCACGGCCTTCACCACGGCCAGTGCCGTGCCCTCACCGCCGGAAACCAGCCTCCCGGTGTTGCAGTGCGTCAGGATTCGCAGCCCGCCACCGGGCACCAGACCCGCCAGCAGCTTCCTCCCGTGCCCGGCCATCCGCCCGCTCGCCTCGGCGTCCTCCCGGTGCAGGGCCCGCGCCGCGGCCAGCGCCCGGTCCGCCGCGTGCGCCGCACCGCCACCGGCAGCCTCCCGATAGGCGGCCTCCACCCGCCGCGCCCCGTACGCGAGATTCACCGCCGTCGGCCGCGCATGCGCCAACTGCTCCGCCGCCTCCGCCACATCGGAACCCCGCGCCGCGGCCAAGGCGACCCCGTAGCCACCGGCAACGCCCAGAACCGGCGCGCCCCGCACCACCAGCGACCGGATGGCGGCCACCAGCGCGGGCACGTCCGGGCACACCAGTTCCGCCTCCGTAACCGGCAGCCGAGTCTGGTCGAGAAGGATCACCGCGGGCCCCTCCGGTGACTCCTCGTAACGAATCACGGGCACACACTCATCAGCCATCCGCCCAGTCTGCCCGCTCGACGCGAGGCCCCTGAAGGGCGTGCAGGCTCCCGACTGGCCGCACCCGCGCCACCCCGTGGCACGATGGGCAGCCCACCAGGCCCGGGATTGCACGAGGTGACCTCACGTGAACGACTCCCCGGACCGGGCTTCACCCGGATCCGCTTCGCCCGACCCCCGCCCCTCCGGCACGCCCGGACAGCGCGCCGGGGGCCCTACGGGCGACGACGCGGAGCGCGCCACACCTGAGGCGTCGCGGCCCGAGCGGCCCGAGGTGGACGACCGCCCCCGCACCTGGGCCGCCGACCAGCCACCTGCCGCCCCACAGGGGTGGAACTGGGGCGACCGGGACGACAGCCGAGGCCGGCGCAGCAGCCGGGGTCAGATCCCACGGCAGCATCAAGGAGGCCCCCGAGGGCGGACAGCGGGCCCCGGAACCGGTCCCCCCGGCCCGGGCTGGAACCACAACGGCCCACCCACCGCCTGGGCACACCCGCCGCAGGCCGCGAAGCCCGGCGTCGTCCCGCTCCGCCCTCTGGGCATCGGCGAGATCCTGGACGGCTCCGTCAGCGCCATGCGCACCCACTGGCGCACCGCGCTCGGCATCGCCCTCGTCGTCGCCGTCCTCACCGAACTCGTCTCGGTCCTCACCATGCGGCTCTGGCTCGGCGACTCCACCGCGTTCGAGTCCCTGACCAAGAACGAGGAGCCCAGCCTCGAGGAGCTGAACAACGCCCTCACCGACACGCTCAGCACACTGAGCGTGACCTGGGTCGTCGGCATGCTCGGCACCGTGGTCGCCACCGCGATGCTCACCGTGGTCGTCAGCCGAGCGGTCCTCGGCCGCCAGGTCACCCTTGGTGAGGCATGGCGAGACGCACGTCCCCAGCTCCCCCGCCTGCTCGGCCTGCTCCTCCTCCTTCCCCTCCTGGTCTGCCTCGTCCTCTTCGGCTGTCTGCTCCCCGGGGTCCTCGTCGCGCTCGCCGGTCCGATCGGACCGGCGCTCATCCTGCTGTTCTTCGGACTGCTCGGGGGAATCGCCGCCGCAGCCTGGGTCTGGGTCCGGTTCTGCCTCGCGCCGCCCGCGCTGATGCTGGAGAAGCAGGGGCTGACCGCCGCCATGCGGCGCTCGGCCAAGCTGGTGACGGGAAGCTGGTGGCGCATCCTCGGCATCCAACTGCTCACTCTGGTCCTGATCACCGCCATCTCCTTCGTGGTCTCACTGCCGGCCACCGCCGTCTCCGCACTCGTCAGCGGCGGCGACACCCTCACCGACCCCGCGGCCGCGACGACCTGGACCTCCCTCGTCATCAACGGCATCGGCTCCGTCCTGGCCTCGACCGTGGCCCTCCCCCTCAGCGCAGGCATCACCGCCCTCCTCTACCTCGACCAACGCATCCGCCGCGAGGCTCTCGACCTCGAACTGGCCCGCGCGGCAGGCGTCCCCGGCTTCGAGCGCCAGGACACCGAGCCCCCCGCCGCGGGAGGCTGACACCGTGCCGGGGGGACACATCTCCGCGCTCTCCCGCTGCTGCGCCGCCGCTTCCCACCGGTCGGCCACCGCCGACGAGAGCAACGGTCCTCTCACCACCCCCCGGCTGCCGGCCCGCGAGGACGCCGAGCGGGAGCTGTCCCGGCCCGAATACCACCAACACGACCCCTCCCTGCCGCATCGCGCCGTCGACTGGCTGTGGGACCGCCTCGGCGACCTGCTCCGCACCGCCGCGGAAGCCGCCCCGGGCGGATCGGTGGGCCTCACGGTCCTGGCCCTCGTCCTCGCCCTGCTCCTCGTCGCTCTCCGTCTCCGTCTGGGCGCCCTCCGCACAAGGCGCACCACGGGCTCCGCGACGCTCTTCCCCGACCGGCTCCGCAGTGCGGCCGACCACCGCGCCGCCGCCGAAGCCCACGCACAGGCCCAGCGCTGGACCGCGGCTGTCCAGGAGCGGATGCGCGCGCTGGTCCGCTCCCTGGAGGAGCGCGCACTGCTCGACCCCCGACCGGGCCGCACAGCCGACGAAGCCACCACCGAGGCCGCCACCGTCCTCCCCGGGCTCGCCGAACCACTGCGCGCCGCTGCCCGCACCTTCGACGAGGTCAGCTACGCCGACCGACCGGCCGACCCCACCGACTACGCCCTCCTCCGCGACCTGGACAACCTCCTCCTCCGCACCACCCCCGCCCCGCTCGCGAGCCATACCTCCTCAGCACCGGCATCCCACGGGTGGGCCGTGTGACACCCACGGCACCCACCTCCACCTCGCCCCTCGCACCTCACATATGGCAGCGGGCACGCGGGCTCCTCCTGGCCGCCGCGCTCCTCGCCGTCGCCGGGGTGACCCTCGCCGCGCTCCGCTCGACCGAGCACACCGCCCCGCTGGATCCCGGCTCGGCCTCGCCCGACGGCAGCAAGGCCCTCGCCCGACTCCTGACCGACCGGGGCGTGCACACCACGGTCCTCACCGACTCCTCCGCCCTGCACCGACAGACCGGCCCCGACACCACCCTTCTGGTTCCCTTCCCCAACTCCCTCACCGAGCGCCAGCGCACCGCCGTCCGCAAGGCAGCCGAGGACTCCGGGCGCACCGTCCTGCTGGCGCCGGATACGAGAACAACCTCCGCTCTCACCCCCGGCATCCGCACCTTCGCCGCCCTGCCCACCGCCCCGACACCTCCGGACTGCGACCTGGCTGCGGCCCGCCGTGCCGGCGGTGCGGATCTCGGCGGACACCGCTACAGCACCACCGGACCTGCCGAGAAGTGCTATCCGCGGAGCGGCCGCGCCACCCTGCTGCGCCTCCACGCGCCTTCCCGCGGTGACACCGTCCTCCTGGGTACGGCCGACCCTCTCCGCAACGAGCACCTCGACCAGCACGGCAACGCCTCCCTGGCCCTCCAACTCCTCGGACCGCATCCACAACTCCTCTGGTACCTCCCCTCCGACAGCGAGAGGGTTCCCTCCGACGACGGGGAGCGCAGCTTCTTCGACCTGCTGCCCGGCGGCTGGTCCTGGGCGGCCGTACAGCTCGCCCTCGCGGCCCTTCTCGCCGCTCTGTGGAGGGCCCGGCGGCTGGGCCCGCTCGTCACCGAACGGCTCCCCGTCGCCGTGCCCGCGGCCGAGACGACAGAGGGAAGGTCCCGCCTCTACCGCAAAGCCAATGACCGCGGTCACGCGGCTGACGCGCTCCGCACCGCCTGCCGCGGCCGGCTGGCCCTCCTGGCCGGAGTGCCTCGCGCGCAGGCCCACGACCGCGAGATTCTCGCCCCTGCCCTGGCCGCACGCGTAGTCCACCGAGCATCATCCGAACCGGGTGAACCGGCATACGACGAGGCCAGGATCCGCTCCCTCCTCTTCGGCTCCTCTCCTGCGAACGACACCGCGCTGCTCCACCTCGCGGACGAACTCGACCGCCTTGAGGAACTCTTCGCCCCCGCCGGCTCCCAGCAGCACCGTCGCAGGGCAGACAAGGACATCACCCCGTGAGCACTCCCTCCGCAGACAACGCCCGCAGCGCCCTCGAAGCCCTCCGTGAGGAAATCTCCAAGGTTGTCGTAGGACAGGACGCCGCAGTCACCGGACTCGTCATCGCCCTGCTGTGCCGAGGACACGTACTGCTCGAGGGCGTGCCGGGCGTCGCCAAGACACTCCTCGTGCGCACACTGGCCACCGCACTCGAACTCGACACCAAGCGGGTGCAGTTCACCCCGGACCTGATGCCCGGCGATGTCACCGGTTCACTGATCTACGACTCGCGCGCGGCCACGTTCTCCTTCCAGCCGGGCCCGGTGTTCACCAATCTCCTGCTCGCCGATGAAATCAACCGCACTCCGCCCAAGACGCAGGCATCCCTGCTGGAGGCCATGGAGGAACACCAGGTCTCTGTCGACGGCCGACCCCACCCGCTTCCCGATCCCTTCCTGGTCGCCGCCACCCAGAACCCCGTCGAGTACGAGGGGACCTATCCCCTGCCCGAAGCACAGCTCGACCGCTTCCTGCTCAAACTGCACATCCCGCTCCCCTCGCGGGAGACCGAACTCGATGTACTCACCCGGCACGCCGAGGGCTTCGACCCCCGGGACCTGACCGCCATGGGCGTACGCCCCGTCGCGGGCCCCACCGAGATCGAAGCCGCGCGCGCAGCCGTCGCCCGGACCACCGTGTCCTCCGACGTCACCGGCTACGTCGTCGATATCTGCCGTGCCACCCGCGATTCCCCCTCGCTCTCCCTCGGGGTCTCCCCCCGAGGCGCTACCGCTCTGCTCTCCGCCGCCCGCGCCTGGGCCTGGCTCACCGGCCGGGACTACGTCACGCCGGACGACGTCAAGGCATTCGCCCCGCCAGCGCTCCGACACCGCGTCCGGCTACGGCCCGAGGCCGAGATGGAAGGCGTCACCTCTGACAACGTGCTGCACTCCGTTCTCACCCACACCCCAGTTCCCCGCTGAGAATTCCGGTTCCCACCATGGCCCTCACCGGCAGAACGGCCCTCGCAACCGCCCTGGCCACGCTCATCGTGGGCTTCCTGCTGCCCGGTTGGACCGGGATCCTCGCCGTCGAACTTCCCCTGCTGATTGCCATCGTGGCCGACCTGTTCCTCGCCGCGCCAGTGAGTCAGCTCCTGTTCACCCGAAGCGGTGACACCTCAGTTCGACTTGGCGAACAAGCGCTCGTCACTCTCGTCGTCACGAATCCCAATAGCCGCACCCTGCACGCGCAGCTCCGCGACGCCTGGCCGCCCAGCAGCTGGCCGCAGGACATCTCCGACCGCGCCAGCCGCCATCCGCTCCGCGTACCCCCGGGAGAGCGGCGCCGGGTCACCACCCGGCTCCAGCCCACCCGCCGCGGGGACCGCGAAGCCGTACGCGTCACGATCCGTTCGCACGGCCCCCTGGGGCTGGCCGCCCGCCAAGGGCATCACGAGGTCCCCTGGACCGTCCGAGTCCTTCCCGCCTTCCCCAGTCGGAGACTCCTGCCGGGCAAACTGGCCCGGCTCCGCGAACTCGACGGCCGCACCAGCATCCTGACCAGCGGCGAGGGAACCGAGTTCGACAGCCTGCGGGACTACGCGGCCGGAGACGACACCCGTTCCATCGACTGGCGTGCCACAGCCCGCCGTGCGGATGTGGCCGTCCGCACCTGGCGGCCCGAGCGGGACCGGCGGATCCTGCTCGTCCTCGACACGGGCCGTACCTCGGCAGGCCGCGTCGGTGACGTACCCCGCCTCGACGTGGCCATGGACGCAGCACTGCTCCTCGCCGCCTCGGCCGTCCGCGCCGGCGACCGCGTCGACCTGCTCGCCCATGACCGTGTCACCAGGACGAGCGTCACGGGTCGCGCCGGTACCGACACTCTGCCCGCGCTCGTAGCGGCCATGGCTCCGCTCGAGCCCGCTCTCACGGAATCCGACCTGCGGACTCTGGCGGCAAGAGCCCTGCGGGCGACACCCAGCGGGTCGCTCCTGGTCCTCCTGACCGGACTCGACCGAGCGCCGGTCGACGAGGGTCTGCTGCCGGTTCTGCCGCTCCTCACCCGACGGCACACCGTTCTTGTCGCCTCGGTATCCGATCCCCGCATCGAGGAGATGGCGGGCGGACGGGGCACTCTCGACGCGGTGTACGGCGCGGCGGCAGCAGCACAGTCACTGGCGGAACGGCAGGAGACGGCAGAGCGTCTGCGCCGGCACGGCGCGACTGTCGTGGACGAGCCCCCGTCCCGTCTCGCCTCCACACTGACCGACGCCTACCTCTCGCTCAAAGCGGCGGGACGGCTGTGAACAGTGGGCAAGACCCTGTCGGCTCCGGTCGATTCCTCGCAGGGGCACGGTGGTCGGGTGGTCCGCCACACCAGCGGACCCGACGCCCGGCCCCGCCCTCAGATCTGGCTGAAGGTGCGTCGGTAGGCGCCGGGGGTGGTGCCGAGATGCGCCCGGAAGCGGCGGCGCAGGTTGACTGCCGAGGTGAGTCCGACGCGGGTGGTGACGGCTTCGACCGTCAGGTCGGTCCGTTCCAACAGGACGCGTGCCGCGTCGATACGTTGGTCGAGCAGCCACTGCCCTGGGCTGGTGCCGAGTTGCTCGGTGAAGCGCCGGGCGAGGGTCCGGCTGGAGAGCCCGGCGCGTTCGGCGAGCCGGTCGAGGGTCAGTCGGGTGTCGAGCCGGGAGGTGGCCCACTCCAGCAAGGGTGCCAATGACTCGTCCGCCTTGGCCGGTGCGGGCTGTACGGCGTACTGGAGTTGGCTGCCCTCGCGGTGCGGCGGCAGGACCATGTTTCTGGCGATCCGGGCGGCGTATGCAGCGCCGTGGTCGGAGCGGACCAGGTGCAGGCACAGGTCGATGCCTGCGCCGGTTCCCGCGCTGGTGGCCACGTCGCCGTGGTCCACGAAGAGCACGTCCTGCTCGAGGCGCACCTGGGGGAAGGCGGCGGCGAGTTGGGTGGTGTGGCGCCAGTGGGTAGTGGCGCCACGGCCGTCGAGCAGTCCGGCCTGAGCGAGGACGAAGGCTCCCGTGCAGATGGCGACGATCCGCGCCCCGCGGCGGTGGGCAGCCCGCAATGCCGCGGTGACTGCTGGCGGCGCGGGCGTGCCGGGCGGCTGCCAGCCGGGAACGATCACGGTGTCCGCTTGCTCCAGGGCCTCCAGCCCGGCGTCGACGACCATCGCATAGCCGGCGGTGGTCGGCAGTGGGCCGGGGCTCTCGGCGCAGATCCCGAAGCTGTAGCGGGGCGGCCCGTCCAGTGGGGCGGTGCCGAAGACCTCTCCGGCCCCATCGCCCTGGCGGGACACGACATCGGCGGCGCCGTCGCCCAGCACCTTCTTGCCCGCAACCTACTCGAGGTGTCCCGGTTCGCCTTGGTCAACTCGGTCCTCTACGACTCCTGGCCCGCGCCCCACGTGGCCCGATTCCAGGACGGGGACACGGGTGAGGGCGTGCTGGCCGCCCGCCGGCAGGCGATTTCCCGGGTGCTCGCGGGTATCGCCACCGAGTCGTTGAAGGATCTTCGAATCCGTCGTCTGATCACCATTCGGTCGTCCCGAGTCCTCGTCAGTTCGCCGGCCGACGGGACACCGAGGCCCGGAAAGCGAAAGCGAATCGGCCCTGAACGTGAGAAAGCCCCGTCGGATGTCTCCGACGGGGCTTTCCCCACAATGAGTTCGGCGGCGTCCTACTCTCCCACACGCTCCCGCATGCAGTACCATCGGCGCTGAAAGGCTTAGCTTCCGGGTTCGGAATGTAACCGGGCGTTTCCCTCACGCTATGACCACCGAAACACGGTGAAACACACAACCAGCAGCACAACACCCACCCGACAACACGGGGATGGTGCTTGCACGGTTGTTGTCTCAGAACCGACACAGTGGACGCGAGCCTCTATGGACAAGCCCTCGGCCTATTAGTACCGGTCACCTCCACACGTTACCGTGCTTCCAGATCCGGCCTATCAACCCCGTCATCTCCAGGGAGCCTTAACCCCTCAAAGGGGGTGGGAGTCCTCATCTCGAAGCAGGCTTCCCGCTTAGATGCTTTCAGCGGTTATCCTTCCCGAACGTAGCCAACCAGCCATGCCCTTGGCAGAACAACTGGCACACCAGAGGTCCGTCCGTCCCGGTCCTCTCGTACTAGGGACAGCCCTTCTCAAGACTCCTACGCGCGCAGCGGATAGGGACCGAACTGTCTCACGACGTTCTAAACCCAGCTCGCGTACCGCTTTAATGGGCGAACAGCCCAACCCTTGGGACCGACTCCAGCCCCAGGATGCGACGAGCCGACATCGAGGTGCCAAACCATCCCGTCGATATGGACTCTTGGGGAAGATCAGCCTGTTATCCCCGGGGTACCTTTTATCCGTTGAGCGACGGCGCTTCCACAAGCCACCGCCGGATCACTAGTCCCGACTTTCGTCCCTGCTCGACCCGTCAGTCTCACAGTCAAGCTCCCTTGTGCACTTACACTCACCACCTGATGACCAACCAGGCTGAGGGAACCTTTGGGCGCCTCCGTTACTCTTTAGGAGGCAACCGCCCCAGTTAAACTACCCACCAGACACTGTCCCCGATCCGGATCACGGACCCAGGTTAGACATCCAGCACGACCAGAGTGGTATTTCAACAACGACTCCACGAACACTGGCGTGTCCGTATCACAGTCTCCCACCTATCCTACACAAGCCGAACCGAACACCAATATCAAGCTGTAGTAAAGGTCCCGGGGTCTTTCCGTCCTGCTGCGCGAAACGAGCATCTTTACTCGTAGTGCAATTTCACCGGGCCTATGGTTGAGACAGTCAAGAAGTCGTTACGCCATTCGTGCAGGTCGGAACTTACCCGACAAGGAATTTCGCTACCTTAGGATGGTTATAGTTACCACCGCCGTTTACTGGCGCTTAAGTTCTCAGCTTCACCACACCGAAATGTGACTAACCGGTCCCCTTAACGTTCCAGCACCGGGCAGGCGTCAGTCCGTATACCTCGCCTTACGGCTTCGCACGGACCTGTGTTTTTAGTAAACAGTCGCTTCTCGCTGGTCTCTGCGGCCACACCCAGCTCAGACAGCACGTGCCCTCACCAGACATGGCCCCCCTTCTCCCGAAGTTACGGGGGCATTTTGCCGAGTTCCTTAACCATAGTTCACCCGAACGCCTCGGTATTCTCTACCAGACCACCTGAGTCGGTTTAGGGTACGGGCCGCCACACAACTCGCTAGAGGCTTTTCTCGACAGCACAGGATCATCCACTTCACCACAAACGGCTCGGCATCAGGTCTCACCCCTGTAACGAGGAACGGATTTCCCTACTCCTCGGGCTACACCCTTACCCCGGGACAACCATCGCCCGGGCTGGACTACCTCACTGCGTCACCCCATCACTCACCTACTACAAGCTCGGACCGTCGGCTCCACCACACCCGGACTCCGAAGAGACCAGGAGGCTTCACGGACTTAGCATCACCTGATTCGATGTCTGACGCTGCATAGCGGGTACCGGAATATCAACCGGTTCTCCATCGACTACGCCTGTCGGCCTCGCCTTAGGTCCCGACTTACCCTGGGCAGATCAGCTTGACCCAGGAACCCTTAGTCAATCGGCGCACACGTTTCCCACGCATGTATCGCTACTCATGCCTGCATTCTCACTCGTGAACCGTCCACAACTCGCTTCCACGGCTGCTTCACCCGGCACACGACGCTCCCCTACCCACCCACACACCCGTTAAGGCTATTGTATGAGTGACACGACTTCGGCGGTGTACTTGAGCCCCGCTACATTATCGGCGCGGAATCACTTGACCAGTGAGCTATTACGCACTCTTTCAAGGATGGCTGCTTCTAAGCCAACCTCCTGGTTGTCTCTGCGACTCCACATCCTTTCCCACTTAGCACACGCTTAGGGGCCTTAGTCGATGCTCTGGGCTGTTTCCCTCTCGACCATGGAGCTTATCCCCCACAGTCTCACTGCCGCGCTCTCACTTACCGGCATTCGGAGTTTGGCTAAGGTCAGTAACCCGGTAGGGCCCATCGCCTATCCAGTGCTCTAC